>JANMKK010000050.1:0-9125 GCA_031372005.1 Rubrivivax sp. | reverse complement strand
GCGTCTGTGATGACGACGCGGCAACCCGTCAAGCCTGATGACCATAGCAAGGTGGTCCCACTCCTTCCCATCCCGAACAGGACAGTGAAACGCCTTTGCGCCGATGATAGTGCGGGTTCCCGTGTGAAAGTAGGACATTGTTAGGCTATTAAAAGAGAAGGGCCCGATTCAATTGAATCGGGCCCTTTTTCCATTTCCCAAGCAGTTGTCAATTACTTCAAGTTTCTGCTTCTCATCTGGCCCGTTAGCGACTGCGTTTCATACTAACTCGCGTTCAAAGATATAGAGTTATCCACTTGAACCCTGTCATTGATTCGGGTTCGAGTCGGATCAGCTTCGAGGGCGACGAGGCCGGTGGTGAGTGCGCTCTCGACCGCATCGAGATCGGTGAAGACGTGGTTGGCGAAGCAGTCCTCGCGCAGCGCCTGCCAGAGGTGCTCGGCAGGATTGAGTTCGGGGCTGTATGGGGGCAGGAAGATCAGGCGCATGTTCTGCGGCACGGCCAGATCGCCAGCGATGTGCCAGCCGGCTTGATCCATGACCATCACGATGAATTCGTCGGCGTGGCGCTGCGCCACCTCGCTCAGGAACAACGACATCGTCTGGGCGCTCACCCACGGCAACACGAGGCTGTCCAGCACGCCGTCGTGCGGGCTGACAGCGCTGAAGGCGTAGATGTACTTGCGCTCCAGTCGCGCACCGACCACGGGCCGCGTACCGCGAGGTGCCCAGCAACGCCGAGGTGTACCCAGCAGGCCGAAGCGGCCTCCGTCCTGGAACATCAAGCGCACCTGGCGGCCTTGCTCAGCCTGGCGCACGACCTCTCGGCGTACCGTGCGGCGCAGTTTTTATAAAGGCGGCCTGTGCTGCCACATCTGCCTTGGGGTGTCGCGGGCGCGGCACCACCTTGCGCCAACCGTGGCGGTCCAGCAACCGGTAAACCGTTGAAGGCGCCACCGCCTTGCCCAGTTGCTCTTGGTAGGCCTGCTGGATCTCCGCCACCGTGAGCATGCCGCCAGACTCGGCGCGTTCAACGAACGGCGCCAGGAGTTGCTGCTCCTGCTCGGGGCTGAGGTGCTGGTGATGCCTGCCGCCGCGTGCGCGCAGATCGAAGATGGCGTCACCCTCCTTGGACCAGCGCGAGTGCAGGACATGCACCGTCGCGGTCGACCAACCCAGAAGTTCGGCGATCTGCGCCGCCGAACTACCCAACGTGGCCCGGATGAGTACGCACTGGATGCGCTGGTACTCGGCATGACTGCCAGCCCGCTTGAGCCGCTCTGCCAATCGAGCAATGGTCGGCTTGTCGCTCACGATCAGTGTCTTCATCCACGACTCCTCGAAGTTCGTGGAGCAACATCATATCTAACATATTGAACGCAATTTGGTATCAGTGCTTTCAACCTCCCTCAGCGTTTGCTCTTCCCACGTCAATGGGTTAGCCACTCTTGGTTCGTCTTGCCTCGGTGGCTCTAAGCACCAGCACAGTTGCAGTGCAGGTTGCTGTGCAAGTCCCGGCAAATCCGCCAGCACCCACTCGCAACGGGTTGTCATGCTGGAGGCAGCCACTCATGCAGCAGGCGCACATGGCCATCAGCGACTCGCGCTGTCAGCAACTTCGCCGCCATCAAACAGCAGCGCGCACAGGCCTCGCTCGCGGCTTGCGATGGTGGTCAGGAATTCCTGTGCCCCGCCCATGGCGCGGAAGGTGTCAAAGCCGGTCTCCAAGAAGCGTTGCAGAGCGGCCAGGCCTGCGGCTTGCGCCGGACCGCGCATCAGCCGCAGACTGTGGCGCAGCAGCAGGTTGCGGGTGTAGCGGTCCAGCGCCGTGCCGATCAACACCATGAGCGCAATCTGGCGTTCCCGTGCGCCGGCTTCACCGACTGCACGCCACGCCAGCGCGTAGGCGCGACCGTCCACCGCCGAACAAGCCGGCACGGCACGCGCCATGGCGGAATCCAGCCTTTCTGACAACGCATGCAAAGCAGCCAGCTCAGCCACCGTGGCAACGAGTTCCTTGGGAAACAACCGCAGCAGCGCCGGCACCACGCGGGCAAACTGCACGTCACGCTCGCTAAAGTCGCTGGGGCCATAAAGGTCTTCAAGAAAGAACTTCGCTGCGCCGCCATAACGCTTGTCGGCCAGCAGGTCGGCGTAGGTATGCGAGAAGCGCTCATGCTGGTAGTGCTTGATGGCAGCAACGCGCTGCGCCAGCACAGCGTCGGCGGCGCGTGCGTGCCGCTCTGTCTCGACCTCGTGCAAGCAGCGCAGGATGGATTCACCCACTTCGTTCAAACGCGCACCAGACCCTGGGTTAGTCGGGCACCTCTACGGCCCGGGCTGTCAATGATGCAACACTGCGGTTCATGCAAAGACGCACTCTTTTGAAGGTCGGCTTGGTGGCGGGGACGCTGCTGGGGTTGGTGGGTGGCGCACTGGCCTTGATGCAGCCCGCGCGCCGCAACGGCAAGCTCAGCGATGCGGCACGCGTCGCCTTGGCTGCGGTGGCCAAAGCCGTGATCGGCCCCCTGCTTCCGCAGGCGGCTGCAGCACAAATCGCCGCCTTGCAAGCGCATGTGGGGCGCGTCGAGGCCACGATCGCAGGCCTGCCTCCCAGCCTGCAAGCGGAGGTCGATGAGTTGCTGACCATCGTCACCAGCGCGCCGGGTCGGCTGGCGCTGGTGGGATTGGCTGACAGCTGGCACGGTGCCCCCGAGGCGCAAGTCACGGCGGCGCTGCAGGGCATGCGCCAATCGTCGCTGGCCTTGCGCCAGCAGGCCTTTCATGCGCTGCGCGACATCAGCAATGGAGCGTACTTTGCAGACCGCAGCACCTGGCAGGCCATCGGCTACCCAGGACCGCGCGTGCTGTAGCCGCATCTAGGTCCGCATCTGCATCTGCATCTGAACACTCACAAACCATGACGGATTTTGTAGACCCCATTCGAGACGGCCTGGCCCGCGGCTGGAAAGTGCACGGCGGCCCGCACGCAGCCGTGCCGCCCACGCTGAATTGCGATGTTGCGATCATCGGCACTGGCGCCGGCGCCGGCATCACGGCTGAACTGCTCACCGCTGCCGGCCTGTCGGTGGTGATGATCGAAGAAGGCCCCTTGCGAAGCAGCAGCGACTTCCGGCAGCTCGAAGCTGAGGCCTACCCCACGCTGTACCAGGACAGTGCCAGTCGGCAGACGGCGGACAAGGCCATCAACATCCTGCAGGGGCGTTGCGTGGGCGGATCAACCACCGTCAACTGGACCAGTTCCTTCCGCACGCCAGCCTCCACCCTGCAGTTTTGGCGCGACCGCTTCGCGCTGCCAGATCTGACCGAAAACGCGATGTCGCCCTGGTTCCTGCAGGCCGAAACGCGCCTCAGCATCGGGCCCTGGTTGGTGCCACCCAATGTCAACAACGAACTGCTGAAGACCGGCGCGGCGCGGCTGGGCATACCGGCGGCGGCCATTCAACGCAACGTCAAGGGCTGCTGGAACCTGGGCTCGTGCGGCATGGGCTGCCCGACCAACGCCAAGCAGTCGATGCTGGTGACCACCATCCCCACGGCGCTTGACCGCGGCGCTACCTTGCTGGTGCAGATGCGGGCCGACAAACTGGAGCTGGCTCAGGGCAAGGTGCAGAGCGTGCACTGCGTCCCGATCGCCCTCAATGGCGCCGTCGTGCCGGGCAGTGGCACGCGGGTACAGGCACGCCACTTTGTGGTCGCCGGTGGCGCAATCAACTCGCCGGCCTTGCTGATGCGTTCGGCCGTGCCAGACCCGCACGGCAGGTTGGGCCTGCGCACTTTCCTGCACCCCGTGGTGGCATCGGCGGCCGTGTTCGAAAAGACCGTCGCCGGCTGGGAAGGCGCGCCGCAATCGATGTACACCGACCACTTCCTGGAAGTGGCACCCGTCGATGGCCCGATCGGCTACAAGCTGGAAGCGCCGCCGCTGCATCCCGTGCAGGCCTCTTCGACGTTGCCAGGTTTCGGGGTGCCGCAAGCGCAAGCGATGAAGGATTTTCCCAACACGCATGTGCTGTTGGCGCTGTTGCGCGACGGTTTCCACGAGCAGGCCGCTGGCGGCAAGGTCAAGCTGCGCAGCGACGGCACGCCAGTGCTCGACTACCCGCTCACGCCCTTCGTCATGGACGGTGCGCGGCGGGCCTTGCTCAGCATGGCTGAAATCCAGTTTGCCGCTGGTGCGCGAAGGGTCACACCGGGCCACGAAGCGGCCGTGCCCTACGGCAACTGGGCCGACGCCAAGTCGGCCATTGCCGGTTTGCAGATGGTGCCCTACCAGACCCGCGTGGTCAGCGCCCACGTCATGGGCGGCTGCGGCATGGCGGGCAAGCCCGAACTGGGCGTGGCGCAGCCAGACGGCCGCCACTGGCAAGTCGACAACCTGTCGGTGCACGACGGTTCGCTGTTCCCCACCAGCATCGGGGCCAACCCGCAACTGTCGGTGTATGGCCTGGTGAACAAGCTGGCCACGGGCTTGGCACGCGCGCTCAGCGGGCGCGACGTGCGCCTGGCTTGATGGCGGCGCCGATGGCGCGCCGCCTGACGCTGGCGCGGCTGCAGCAAGCCACCACGCTTGGCGCGCTGGGCGTCGCGGCGCTGTGGGCCTGGCTGTGCTGGCGCGCCGGTCACAGCGGCTGGGCGCTGATGGGCGCGCTGCTGGTGGTGGGCGGCTACGCGCTCGTGCTGGCGCTTGAATTTGCGCTGCTGCGGCTGGCGCACGGCGACGACCCCACGCCCCGCGCCAGTGCCGCACAACTGCTGCGCGCCTGGTGGGGCGAGGTGCGCTCTGCGCCCACCGTGTTCTGCTGGCGCCAGCCCTTCTTCAGCCAGCGCTGGCCCGACCTGTTGCCAGCCCATGCGCAAGGCCGGCGCGGCGTGCTGCTGGTGCACGGCTTTGTCTGCAACCGCGGCTTGTGGAACCCGTGGTTGCAGCGGCTGCATGCAGCGCAGGTGCCGGTGATCGCGGTCAACCTGGAGCCCGTGTTTGGCTCCATCGACGACTACATCGACACGCTTGACGCAGCCGTGTTGCGCCTGCAGCAGCGCACGGGCCTCGCGCCGGTGATCGTGGCGCACAGCATGGGCGGCTTGGCACTGCGGCGCTGGTGGGCCGGGCAACACGCCGAAGGCCGTGTGCACCACGCCATCACCATCGGCACGCCGCACCACGGCACCTGGCTGGCACGTTTTGCCATGACCCGCAATTCACAGCAGATGCGCCAGATTTCCGGTTGGCTGCAGACGCTGTCAGCGCTGGAGCCGGCGGGCCGCAGCGCGCACTTCACCTGCTTCTACAGCCACTGTGACAACATCGTTTTTCCCGCTGCGACGGCCACCTTGCCAGGGGCCGACAACCGTCACCTGCCCGGCGTGGCACACGTGCACATGGCGGACCGGCCCGAACCGTGGGCCGAGCTGCAGCGCTGGCTTTGAACCGCGCTCAGACTGTAAATTCGCGCTCGCCCGCCAGCACCACGCCGGCTTCCACCTCACCGTCGGCGTCGATGCGTTCGCGCACGGCGCGGTACACCGGCGCAAAGTCTGGCGCAGTGGCGTCGAAGAGTTGCTGGAACGAGTCGATGACGAAGTAGCTCGCCTGGTAGGTGTCGATGCGGTAGCGGCTGCGCATCAGCCGCTGCAAGTCGAATCCCAAGCGCATGGGCTCTGGTGACCGCACGCTGTGCTGCAGCTCTCCCGCTGAACTCAGGATGCCGGCGCCATAGGCGCGCAGGCCCTTCGGCGTGTTGATGAGGCCGAACTCCACCGTGTACCAGTACAGCCGCGCCAGCAGCTCGCAGGCATCCAGCCGGCTCGCTTTCAAGCCCCCCGCGCCGTAGGCCTGCATGTAGTCGGCAAAGGTGAGGTTGAAGAGCAGCGGGACGTGGCCGAAAAGGTCGTGGAAGATGTCGGGCTCGACGACGTAGTCAAACTCTTCGGGCGTGCGAATCCAGTCCGTCACCGGGAAGCGGCGCTCGGCCAGCAGCGCGAAGAAGGCCTCTTCGGGGATCAGCCCCGGCACACCCACCACCTGCCAGCCGGTGGATTGCACCAGGCGCTCGGAGATCGCGTCGAAGTGCGGAATGTGCGTTGGCTCACCCAGCTGCTGCACGGCCTGGATGAACTCGTCGCAGGCCAGGCCCGGCAACTGCTGCAGCTGGCGCGTGTACAGGCGGCGGTAGGTTTCGTGGTCTGCCGCCGTGTACTGGGCGTGGTTCTGCGCGCAGGTGTAGTCGCTGCCGGCGCGGCCGTAGTCGCCGCGCGGGGGGCGGCTGCCGGTGCCGTAGGTGACAGGCGCCACGCCCTGGTTCAGGCCCTTGATGGCTACCACTTTCAGTCCTTGCTCAGCACACCGCGGCGCATCTGGTCGAGCTCAATGCTCTCGAACAGCGCCTTGAAGTTGCCCTCGCCAAAGCCCTGGTCGCCCTTGCGCTGGATGAACTCGAAGAAGATCGGCCCAAGCTGGTTTTCACTGAAGATCTGCAACAGCAGCTCACCCGCTTTGCCGTCGACCAGAATCTTGCGTGCCTTCAGCGCCGCCACATCTTCACCATGGCCCGGGATGCGCTTGTCCACCAGCTCGTAGTAGGTGTCGATGGTGTCCAACAGCTTCACGCCGCTGGCCCGCAGCGCGTCCACCGTCTGCAAGAGGTCGGTCGCGCCCATGGCGATGTGCTGAATGCCTTCACCGTGGTAGCTGTCCAGGTACTCTTGAATCTGGCCCGCCTTCTCATTGCCCTCTTCATTGATGGGGATGCGAATCTTGCCGCAAGGGCTGGTCATGGCCTTGCTCTTGACGCCGGTGACCTGGCCTTCGATGTCGAAGTAGCGCACCTCGCGGAAGTTGAACAGGCGCTCGTAGAAACCGGCCCATTCGTTCATGCGGCCGCGGTGCACGTTGTGTGTGAGGTGGTCGATATAGGTCAGGCCGTGACCGGTGGGGTTCAGCTCGGCACCGGAGTCCTTTTCCAAAGCTTCAAAGTCCACATCGAAAAATCCGATGTTGCCGATGTCGCCTTCCTGCGCGCCGTTCTTGCCGCGCCACTTGTCCACCAGGTAGATCAGCGAGTCGCCAATGCCCTTGATGGCGGGAATGTTCAACTCGCCCGGCCCCGCCGTGCCGGCGTAAGCCCAGGCGCCCAGCGACTGCGCACGCTCGTAGGCCTTGCGCACGTCCTGGACGCGAAAAGCAATGGCGCAGATGCTGGGCCCGTGCAGGCGCGCAAAGCGCTGCGCGAAGGAGTCGGGCTCGGCATTGACGATGAAATTGATGCCGCCCTGGCGGTACAGGACCACGTTCTTGTGGCGGTGCCGGGCGATGGGCATAAAGCCCATGCGCTCAAACAGCGCGCCCATGGCGGCGGGGTCGGGTGCGGCGTATTCGATGAACTCGAAGCCGTCGGTGCCCATCGGGTTGTCCCAGGGTGTGAATTGCATGTCTCGCCTCGTGCAGCCAAATCTGAAGCGTGCACTGTAGGCCGCGCCGCACGCAAGGTGCTTGCGTGCGCTGGCGCAATGCGGCGTCGTCGCGCAGCAAAACTGCAAGAATCGGCGCCATGGAGACCGAGACCGAGCTGGACGCCATCGATAGACGCATCCTTCAAGCCCTGCAGGCGCAGGGCCGCGTGACCTATGACGAGCTTGCTGCTGGCGTGGGCCTGTCAGCCAGCGCCACGCTGCGCCGTGTGAAGCGGCTTGAAGAAGCACAAGTCATCACCGGCTACGTGGCCCTGGTGGCGCCTGAACGCGTGGGCCTTGGTTTGACGGCGTACATCAACGTGCGGCTGGCCAAGCACAACGACCCGCGCAACCCGGTAGACGCCTTCGCCGCCGCCGTGCAGGCCTGGCCCGAGGTGGTGGAGTGCGCCGCACTGACGGGCGAGATGGACTACCTGCTGCGGGTGCTGGTGCGCGACATGGCGCACTACTCGCACTTCATCATGGAAGGCCTGCTCAAGCACCCGGCGGTGCAAGACTGCAAGACCAGCTTCATGCTGCGGCGGCTGAAGGGCACGACGGCCGTGCCCGTCTAACGCTGCCGCTGAGCGGCTCTCAGCGCCAGGGGCTTCATGCGCGGCTGATGGTGCGCAGGCTGCAGGCTTGAGAGGTTGATCGCGCGCTCAGTCGCTGTCGATCTCCTGCAGCAGCCGCATGGCAGCGTCGGGCGCCAGTTGCAGCAGGTCGGCCACCGCCTGCACATCGTCAGGCAGCGCCGCGTTGTCCCAGCCCTGGGCGCTGTGGCGTGCCACGCGGATGGCCAGCAGCACGTTGCGCACCTGCGAGGTCGGGCTCAGCGCGTGGTCATCGGTGATGCGCACCAGCAGCGACGGCAGCCGCCAACGCTGCATCAGCAGGTGTTGCAAGTCAGACAGTTCGATGTGCAGCACCGCGTGCTGTGCGCTGGCCGAGCGCAGCGTGGCGTCGTCCGCCTGCCTTTGCTGGATCTGCAAGGCCAGTGCCGGTGCCTGCAGCCACAGCAGCAGCTCTGCAAAGTCGTGCAGCAGCCCGGCTTCGTGCAGCACCGGCGCGTCATGGTCCATGCGGTGCACGGCAAAGCCCATCGCAAAACGCGCGGCTCGGTGCGACCGGCGCAGGACGTGCTCAAAGCCCGCCAGCGCGTCGGGCCTGTCGGCCAGCCGCTCCTGCGCCACGGCCTGCGGGCCGAAGGCGCGGAAGAAGGGCGGGATGCCCAGCATCACCAGCGCTTCGGTCACGGTCTCGACTTCACTGCCCTCGCGGCCGCGGCGCAAGTGGGCCACATGGGCCAGCACCTTCAGCGTCATCAGCGGGTCGCTTTCGATGGCCTCGGCAAGCTGGTGGGCGTCCACGGCGTCTTCCACCGCACGCATGTCTTCCAGCGTGGCGGCGGTGCTGGCCAGCACCGGCAGCCGGGCGTGGTCGAAGAGGTCTGCCCAGCCGGCCACGTCGCGCGGGGCGTCGGTCGTGAATGGCAGTTCTTGGATGAGCATGGTGCAAGGCCTTGAATCCGGGTCGTCCCGGGTTTATCGGCCCGCAGCCCGCAGGCCTTGAGCGCAAATCACGCGCAGGTCAAGCGCGCAGGCTCAGCATCAGCCCTTCGCGCGCGTCGGCGCGGCCGTCCAGCAGGGCGC
>JANMKK010000036.1:0-3561 GCA_031372005.1 Rubrivivax sp. | reverse complement strand
ATGGTGGTGCTGACGATGGGCGTCATCCTGCCCACGATCCAGAAGGCCGGCATCGACCCGCTGTGGTTTGGCATCTTCATCGTGCTGGTGGTGGAGATGGCGCAGATCACGCCGCCCGTTGGGTTCAATCTCTTTGTGTTGCAGGGCATGACGGGGCGCGAGATCGGCTGGATCGCCAAGGTCACCCTGCCCTTTTTCTTCCTGATGATCGCGGCGGTGGGGCTGATCTACGTCTTTCCCCAGATCGTCACTTTTCTGCCGCAGCAAATGCGGCCTTAGCGGCCGTAGCGGCCATAGCGGCCATAGCGGCCATAGTGGTCGCAATGGTCTTGAGGCCGCCCTGCCCTGAGGGCCGCCAACTGGCGCTCAAAGACCCCGCTGTTCCGGGCCTTGTGCATCACCCGTCCTGTCTAGCATCGGGTGACGCGTGCTGTCCATGCGTGCAACCGAGCCGCACCACGGCCAGCGGGAACCAGCCATGTCAGACCTTTCACAGCCACCCTTGCAACTGCTGCCCACGCACGAGGCGGGCTTTGCTTGGCCGACACCCGAACTGGCCGGCTACCCCGGCCCGGAAGTTCCCCTGGTGCCGCCCTGGTGCGCCGTCGAAGGGCTGAACGGCAATGCCCTGAAGGGGCAGCTGTTGCGCTTCACGCCCGAACACGGCGAACTCCATCTGTTGATGCCCAACCAGCGCCGGCCGTTGCTGCTGCGCACCGACCAGTTCCGCCGCCTGTGCCTGACCGAACCACTGGCCGCGCTGCTGCCGCGAGACGAAGTGGGGGACCTGGTGCTGGAAGGCCCGTCGCTGCCCTTCACCGTGCAGTTCAGTGACGGCCGCCGGTGGCAGGGCGACACCGTGGGCCACCAGGAAACCGCCTGGGGCCTGTTCCTGTTTGAGAAGATCGACGCTGGGAGCGGCGGCGGCGGCGATTTGCGGCGCTGGTTTGTGCCGCGCGCCGCGTACAGCGACGCCGAAGTCGGCATGCGCCTGGGCGACGCGCTGGTGGCCCAGAACTCGGCCTCGCCTGAGCAGATCCGCATGGCGCTGGTCGAGCAGACCGAGATGCGCAGCCGCAAGCTCGGCGACATGCTGGTGGTGCGCCAGATCATCTCGCCCGAAGAGCTGACCGAGGCCATCGAACAGCAGGCCAAGATGCCGATGGTGCGCATCGGCGAAGCGCTGACGGCACTGGGTTACATCAGCGAAGCGCAGCTTGAAGATGCGCTGGTGCAACAGCGCCAGGACCGCAGCGTGCCGCTGGGTGAATTGCTGGTGCGCAGCGGCCGTGTCACGCGGGCCGACCTGCAAACCGCGCTGGCACGCAAGATGGGCTACCCGCTGGTGGACGTGCTGCAGTTTCCGTCCGACGCCGACGCTGTGGTGCGCCTGCCCTACGCCGTGGCCTGCCGGGTGCCGGCCCTGCCGCTGATGTTGCGCGGTGGCCGCCTGGTGACGGCAGTGGAAGACCCGTCCGACCGCGCCAGGCTCGACGAAGTGGAATTCGCCGCGCAGTGCAAGGTGGTGCCGGTGCTGGTGCGCGCCGGTGTGCTGCTGGGCGCCATCGAGCGCGCCTATGAAAAGGTCGGCGCCATGACGGGTGGCCCGCGTGCGGCCAACGACACCGTCGCGCCGGTGGAATATGAAATTGGCGATGCCAGCAAGCTGCTGGCCAACATGGAACGTGTGGACGCGCGCATCGACGAAGACGATGTGCAGCCGCTGGAGCAAAGCGACAACACGCTGGTGCGGCTGATCAATTCGATGATCCTGGAAGCGCAGGCGCAGGGCGTCAGCGACATCCACATTGAATGCCCCGCCGGCCGCGAAAAGGTGCGCGTGCGTTTCCGCAAGGACGGCCAGATGCGGCCCTACATGGAACTGCCGCCCAACTACCGCAGCGCCATGATCGCGCGCTTGAAGATCATGTGCGACCTGGACATCAGCGAACGCAGGAAGCCGCAGGACGGCAAGATCAACTTCAGCAAATTCGTGCAGGGCGTGAAGCTGGAATTGCGGGTGGCGACGATCCCCACCGCCAGCAATCTCGAAGACGCCGTGCTGCGCCTGCTGCAGTCCAGCAAGCCGATTGCGATCGACCGCCTTGGGCTTTCGCCCATGAACCTGGAGCGCCTGCAAGCTGCAGCCGCGCGCCCTTACGGCATGCTGCTGTGCGTGGGCCCGACGGGCAGCGGCAAGACGACCACGCTGCATTCGCTGATGGGCAGCATCAACACGCCCGAGCGCAAGATCTGGACAGCCGAAGACCCGGTGGAAATCACGCAAGTCGGCCTGCGCCAGGTGCAGGTCAACCCGCGCATCGAATGGACTTTCGCCAAGGCATTGCGGGCGTTCCTGCGTGCCGACCCGGACGTCATCATGGTCGGTGAAATCCGCGACCAGGAAACCGCGCAGGTCGCGATCGAAGCATCGCTCACCGGCCACCTGCTCTTGAGCACGCTGCACACCAACAGCGCGCCCGAGACCATCACGCGGCTCTTGGACATGGGCATGGACCCCTTCAACTTTGCCGACGCGCTGCTGGGGGTGCTGGCGCAGCGCCTGGTGCGGCGCCTCTGCAACCACTGCCGGGTGGCGCGCACGGCCAGCGCCGAGGAAGAAGAAGAACTGCTGCAAGACTACATGCACGTCATGGCCGAGTCTGAAAAACCGCCACTGGCGCAGGACGTGCTGGCCGACTGGCACCGCCGCTTCGGCAGCGAAGGCCGCATCAGCCTGTACCAGGGCGTGGGCTGCGAAAAATGCGACAGCAGCGGCTTCCTCGGCCGCGCCGGCATCCACGAACTGATGATGGTGACGCGCGGTTTGCGCCACCTGATCCAGACCGGCAAGCGCGCCGACGAACTGCAGCGCCATGCGGTGGGTGACGGCATGCGCACGCTGCGCCAGGACGGCATTGAAAAGGTGCTGGCGGGGGTGACGACTATTGAGGAAGTGCGGGCGAATTCATGAGGTGCTTTGCCCCCGTTTAGGGCTAGGTGACCTCTAAGGTCCATCAGAAGCCATGACACATAAGCATCTTCGAACTGGCATGTCCGATGCTGAGTGGATTCAAAGATCGCTGGGCGAAGCGCGATCAGATCCGGTCGGAATGTGGCAGATGGTTAAAGCCGGGCGCCATGGCTTCGGGCTGACTGGTCCGGCGCTCGAAGATTTCGTTCGGCAATTCATTGTGGAGATGGTCGCCGGTGGCGCCGACCCTGTCGTCGGTAACAGGGCTTGTTCGTCTGGCTGGAGTCCGACCATCAAACATGGCGCCAACCCGGCGAATATCGCAAATTCCCTGATCGGCGAATGGCTAGCATCGGGAGTCGATCCTGATGTCGATGGAGTTTGGTTTGCTCTTCCGTCGGTCTGGAGATGACGTGACGCTCACCTCTTGCGCCTGGCCTGGGCCTTCTTGCCCTTGTCCTCGGGGTTGATGAACCCGATAGGCCGCTTGGGCGGGGGTGCTGGCGTGGCCAGCAGCTCGGCCATCGAGTCGGCCAGCTCGGCGATGTTGCGCTCGTGTACCGACACCTTGCGCGAAGCCTGGTACC
>JANMKK010000032.1:0-3386 GCA_031372005.1 Rubrivivax sp. | reverse complement strand
GCGTCTTCCACTGTTTTTTCCAGCACCTGCTGGATGTTGGAACCGCGGTAGAGAATTTCCAAGGTCTCGCGGTTGTAGCGCGCGCCGTGGCACACATCACACGGCACGTACATGTCGGGCAGGAAGTGCATCTCGACCTTGATGACACCGTCGCCTTCGCACGCTTCGCAGCGCCCACCGCCCGACGAAGCGCTGACGTTGAAGCTGAAGCGCCCGGCGCCGTAACCGCGTTCGCGTGCGGCCGGCACTTCGGCAAACATCTCGCGGATGGGCGTGAACAGGCCCGTGTAAGTGGCCGGGTTGCTGCGCGGCGTGCGGCCGATGGGGCTCTGGTCGACATTGATGACTTTGTCGAACTGCTCCAGGCCTTCGATGCGGTCGTGCGGCGCGGGTTCTGCGTGTGCTTGATAGAGTTTTCTGGCGACCGCCGTGTACAGCGTGTCGTTGATCAGCGTGCTCTTGCCCGAGCCGCTGACGCCGGTGACGCAGGTCAAGAGGCCCACCGGAATCTCGACGCTGACGTTGTCCAGGTTGTTGCCACGCGCGCCCATGATGCTCAGGCGGAACGGTGCCGATCCAAAGCCGCTGGCGGCGCGGCGGCGCTTGGGCACCTCGATGCGCAGCACGTTGGACAGGTACTTGCCCGTCAGTGAATCGGGGTTGTCGGCCACCTCTTGCGGCGTGCCCTGCGCCATCACCTGGCCGCCATGCACACCCGCGCCGGGGCCCATGTCCACGACGTGGTCGGCAGCGCGGATCATGTCTTCGTCGTGCTCCACCACCAGCACGCTGTTGCCCAGGTCGCGCAGGTGCTTCAGCGTGCCGATGAGGCGCTCGTTGTCACGCTGGTGCAGGCCGATGCTGGGCTCGTCCAGCACGTACATCACACCACTCAAGCCGCTGCCGATCTGGCTGGCCAGGCGGATGCGCTGCGCCTCACCGCCGCTGAGCGTATCGGCGCCGCGGTCCAGGCTCAGGTAGTTCAAGCCGACGTCGTTCAGGAAGCGCAGGCGGCTGCGGATTTCGCGCACGATCTTGTCGGCGATCTCGCCTTTGGCACCGACCAGCTTCAGGCTTTCAAAGTAGGCCAGCGCAGCCGCCAGCGTGGCGTGTTCGACTTCATAGATCGGCTTGCCCTTGACGCCGGCTTCGCCGCCTGCAACGTCCGCATGCTGCAAAAAGACGTGCCGCGCCTCGCGCCGCAGTCGCGAACCTGCGCATTGCAGGCAAGGCTTGGCGGCCTGGTAGCGCAGCAGTTCGTCGCGCACGGCCACTGAATCGGTTTCCTTGAAGCGCCGTTCAAGACTTGGGATGATGCCTTCGAAGGGGTGGCTGCGTTTGACAGTGCGCTGCTTCCCGCGCAAGCCTTCGGCCTGGTAGGTGAATTCGATCTCGTCGGTGCCCGATCCGCGCAGCAGCACCTGCTGCGCCGCGTGGGGCAGCGCTTCATACGGCAGGTCGATGTCGAAGCCGTAATACCGCGCCACACTTTCCAGCAGCGTGAAGGTGTAGCTGTTGCGCCGGTCCCAGCCTTTGATGGCGCCGGCGGCCAGGCTCAGCGACGGAAAGGCGACAACGCGGTCGGGGTCAAACACCGTCACCTGGCCCAGGCCGTCGCAGGCCGGGCAAGCGCCCACAGGCGAGTTGAAACTGAAGAGGCGGGGTTCCAGTTCGGGCAGCGAATAGCTGCACACGGGGCAACCGAACTTGCTGCTGAAGAGGTGTTCTTTAAAGGGCAGCAACCGCCCCGACTCGTCGGTGCGGGGGTCCAGTTCCAGCGCAATGGCGCGACCGTCGGCAATGCGCAGGCTGGCTTCAAAGCTTTCGGCCAGGCGCTGTTTGACGTCAGCTTTGACACGCAGGCGGTCGATGACGACATCGATGTCGTGCTTTTCGTTCTTCTTCAGCGTGGGCAGCGCGTCGGCTTCCACCACCGCGCCGGGCTTGCCGTCGCTGCCGACGCGAAAGCGCACATAACCGCGCGCTTGCATGTCCTCGAAGAGGTCGCTGAATTCACCTTTGCGGTCGCGCACCACCGGCGCCAGGATCATCAGCCGCGTGTCTTCGGGCAGCGCCAGCACGGCGTCCACCATCTGGCTCACGCTCTGCGCCTTTAGCGCCAGGTTGTGGTCGGGGCAGTACGGCGTGCCGGCGCGCGCGTACAGCAGGCGCAGGTAGTCGTGGATTTCGGTGATGGTGCCGACCGTGCTGCGCGGGTTGTGGCTGGTGGCCTTTTGCTCGATGCTGATGGCGGGGCTCAGGCCCTCGATCACATCGACATCGGGCTTGTCCATCAGCTGCAGAAACTGCCGCGCGTACGCGCTCAGGCTTTCGACATAACGGCGCTGGCCTTCGGCATACAGCGTGTCGAATGCCAGGCTGCTCTTGCCAGAACCCGACAAGCCCGTGATCACCACCAGCGCATGCTTGGGAATGTCGAGGTCGATGTTCTTCAGGTTGTGGGTGCGGGCGCCCCGAACCTTGAGCGCACGTGCCTCACCCGGGGACTCGCGCAGTAACTCGCGCGGTAACTCGAGCGGGGTCAAGGCAGCGGGGGCTTCGGGTGGGGTAGGCAAGGGCTGTTTCATGAAAGGTTTGGGCAACCGACCATGATAACGAAGCAGTGTCTGTCGTCCTGGCTCCAGGACTGCTCGAAAGCCCTGCGCCCCAGCAGCGCACCTAACAAGGCCGGCGTTGCGACAGTTCGCCCCGCGTCCAACCTGGCGTTCTACCCGGCCGCTTCCAGCACCCGCAGCAGTTCCTGCCCGTAGGCTTCCAGCTTCTTCGACCCGACGCCGCTGATGCCCGCCAGCGCGTCTAGCGTCATCGGGAATTCACGCGCCATCTCGGCCAGCGTGGCGTCGTGAAAGACGACGTAGGCGGGCAGGTTGTGTTCACGGGCAACCTCCGCGCGCCAGGCTTTCAGGGCCAGGAAGCGCTGCGTCGCCATGTCGTCCAGCGGCAGCGGCGGGGGTTTGCCGGCGCCGCTGCTGCCGCCACCACCGCTGCTGCGTACCGCGCGTTCACGCACCGCCCGCGCCCGTGGCCGCGGGTCGGTCGGCACGCGCAGCCACACCGGCACTTCGCCACGCAGCACCTCGCGCGCGCTGTCGCACAGCATCAAGGTGCCGTATTCGCCTTCGGCCTGCACGTGGCCCATGGCGATCAACTGGCGCAGCACCAGGCGCCATTGCGCGTCGGTGACTTCGGCGCCGATGCCAAAGGTGGACAGCCGTTCATGCCCGTGCTGCGTGACCTTGTCGGTGACCTTGCCGCGCAGCACGTCAATCAGATGGCCGGCGCCGTAGCGCTGGCCGCCTGCCTGGCGAAAACGGTAGATGCCGCTGAGCGCCTTGCGCGCGGCCTCGGTGGCGTCCCAAGTCGCC
>JANMKK010000031.1:0-11415 GCA_031372005.1 Rubrivivax sp. | reverse complement strand
TCTGCTCCTGGTCAATGCTGCGGTGTGTCGCCGTGGGGGGTGGGCGTCATCAGGCGGTCGGTGTAGGCAATGGCCAGCGCCGACAGCAGGAAGGTGACGTGGATCAGCGTCTGCCACAGCAAGGTCTTCTCGCTGTAGTTTTCTGCGTTGATGAAGGTCTTGAGCAGGTGGATGCTGCTGATGCCGATGATGGCTGTGGCCAGCTTGACCTTCAACACGCTGGCGTTGACATGGCTCAACCATTCGGGCTGGTCGGGGTGGTTTTCAAGATTCATGCGGGAGACAAAGGTTTCGTAGCCGCCGACGATGACCATGATCAGCAGGTTGCTGATCATCACCACGTCGATCAGGCCCAGCACCACGAGCATGATCACCGTTTCATTGAGCTTGGGCACCCAGCCCACGTCGGCCTTGTAGCCGATGCTCTTGACCAGCGAGTCCAGCGCCTGGGCGTTGCCAAAAGCGGCTTCAATGAGGTGCGTGAGTTCGACCCAGAAGTGAAAGACATACACGCACTGCGCCACGATCAGCCCCAGGTACAGCGGCAGCTGCAACCAGCGGCTGGCGAAGATCAGGTTCGGCAACGGGGGCAGACGGCGGGTGGTGGGTTTCGTGACATCGGCGGCGTTGGGGGGAATCGACATGGGGGGGGGTGGCGCCTTGGCGTCAAATGGGCTTTGCAAGCCCGGGCTGGAACAAATTGTAGAGTCCAGTCCATGGCGGAAATCACCGCGCGTCAGGTGTCAGTCAGAGCCCGCCCTTAGCTTCCGCATGCAGCAAAGTTCTTCATAACAGCAGGAGACAACCATGTCAGACACCCAACCCACCGAGCTGAAAACCCACCAGCCCCCCGCCGCCCTGGTGGCCGCGGCCCGTGTTTCCGGCATGGCGGCCTACCGGGCACTCTGCGCTGAGGCCGATGCCGACTTTGAAGGGTACTGGGGCCGCCTGGCCCGCGAATTCCTGAGCTGGAAGACGCCATTCACCCAGGTTCTGGACAGCAGCGACGCGCCGTTCTTCAAGTGGTTTGAGGACGGCACGCTGAACGCGTCCTACAACTGCCTGGACCGCAACGTCGAGCGTGGCCTGGGTGACAAGACGGCGATCATCTTTGAAGCCGACGACGGCGCCGCGACCAAGGTCAGCTACCGCCAGTTGCTGGACCAGGTCTGCCGCTTTGCGAACGCGCTCAAAGCCAAAGGCGTGAAGAAGGGCGACCGTGTCGTCATCTACATGAGCATGAGCGTGGAAGGCGTGGCGGCGATGCAGGCCTGTGCGC
This sequence comes from Rubrivivax sp., assembly GCA_031372005.1. GTDB lineage: Bacteria > Pseudomonadota > Gammaproteobacteria > Burkholderiales > Burkholderiaceae_C > Rubrivivax. The sequence goes on along the minus strand of JANMKK010000031.1, from coordinate 10,136 downwards.
GCATCGGCGCCCCGCACTCGGTGGTATTCGGGGGGTTCAGCGCGCAGAGCCTGCGCGACCGCATCGAAGACACCGGCGCGGTGATGGTCATCACCGCCGATGAACAAGCGCGGGGCGGCAAGCATCTGGCGCTGAAGAGCATCGTCGATGAAGCGCTTGCCCTGGGCGGCTGCGACAGCGTCAAGAACGTCATCGTCTACAAGCGCACTGGCGGCACCATTCCCTGGGTGGCCGGACGCGACCACTGGCTGCATGAAGAACTGGCTGGGCAGGGCGCGGTGTGCGAGCCCGAATGGGTCAGCGCCGAACACCCGCTTTTCCTGCTGTACACCAGCGGCAGCACCGGCAAGCCGAAGGGCGTGCAGCACAGCACCGGCGGCTACCTGCTGCACGCGGCGCTGACGACGGCCTGGACCTTCGACTTGAAGGACGACGACGTCTTCTGGTGCACGGCCGACATCGGCTGGGTCACCGGCCACAGCTACATCACCTATGGCCCGCTGGCGCTGGGCGGCACGGAAGTGGTGTTTGAAGGCGTGCCCACATTCCCCGATGCGGCGCGCTTCTGGAAGACGATCGAAAAGCACAAGGTCAGCGTCTTCTACACCGCGCCCACCGCCATCCGGTCACTCATCAAGGCGGCAGAAGGCAACCCCGCGGTGCATCCGAACAAGAGCGATCTGAGCAGCCTGCGCATCCTGGGTTCGGTGGGCGAGCCCATCAACCCGGCTGCATGGGAGTGGTACTACCAACACGTCGGTGGCGGGCGCTGCCCCATCGTCGACACCTTCTGGCAGACGGAGACCGGCGGCCACGTCATCACGCCGCTGCCGGGCGCCACGCCGATGGTGCCGGGCTCCTGCACGCTGCCCTTCCCCGGCATCATGGCGGCCATCGTTGACGAAACCGGGGCCGACGTGCCGGACGGCAGCGGCGGCATCCTCGTCATCAAGAAGCCTTGGCCCAGCATGATCCGCACGATTTATGGCGACCCCGAACGCTTCAAGAAAAGCTACTACCCGGCGGAGTTGAAAGGCTACTACCTGGCGGGTGACGGCGCCATCCGCGACGCCGAAACCGGCTACTTCACCATCACCGGCCGCATCGACGACGTGCTCAACGTCAGCGGCCACCGCATGGGCACGATGGAGATCGAATCCGCCCTCGTCAGCCACACTGAGCTGGTGGCCGAAGCGGCCGTGGTGGGCCGGCCCGACGACACCACGGGGGAGGCGATTTGTGCCTTCGTCGTGCTGAAGCGCTCACGCCCCACCGGCGACGAGGCGAAGAAAATCGCCAATGAACTGCGGGCCTGGGTGGCCAAGGAAATCGGGCCCATCGCCAAGCCGAAGGACATCCGCTTTGGCGACAACCTGCCCAAGACGCGCAGCGGCAAGATCATGCGGCGCTTGTTGCGCAGCATCGCCAAGGGCGAGGCCATCACCCAGGACACCAGCACGCTGGAGAACCCGGCCATCCTCGATCAGCTGGGCCAGGCCAACTGATCGAAACTCCTGCGGGCGGCATGCGCTAAAGTGCCCGCAGGAGAAAGCCCATGCCCCTGGTCATCGTTGGAGTGCTGTTGCTGGCGGCCAAGATGGTCGAGTTTGGCCCGTTCGCGACCTGGTCGTGGTGGATCGTGCTGGCGCCCTTTGGCTTGGCCGTGTTGTGGTGGGAATTTGCCGACTCGTCGGGCTGGACCAAGCGGCGCGAGATGGACAAGATGGAAGCCCGCAAGGTCAACCGGCGTGAACGCATGATGGAATCGCTGGGCATTGGCACCAAGCGCCGAGACCGCATCGTCACCAAGTCCAGCGCGGCCAAGGCGCGGCAGGTGTCGGCCGACCCGACACATGGCGGGCGCGAGGGGATCAGCAAACCTGAGGCGCCGAAATCACCGCAGCCGTCCTCACCGTCGGCCTCACCTTCGGCCTCACCTTCGGCCTCACCTTCGGCATCACCGCCGCCCCCGCGCCGCGAACCCCGGCTTTAGGAAGCAGCGGCCGCTCCTTCCCCGTCGAGCACCGCGCCCAGGCTGGCGCTGTTGGCGTTCTTCGCAAACTTGGCCAGCACGCCCCGCGTGTAGCGTGGCGCGGGCTGTTGCCAGCCCTTGCGACGTTCGGCGATCACCGCATCAACCACGTTCAATTGCAGCAGCAATTGGTGGGCGTCGATGGTGATGCTGTCGCCTTCCTGCACCAGCGCGATCAGGCCGCCGGCATAGGCCTCTGGCGCCACATGGCCGACGACCATGCCCCAGGTGCCGCCTGAAAACCGGCCGTCGGTGATCAGCCCCACCGTCTCGCCCAGGCCCTGGCCGATGAGCGCACCGGTGGGCGCCAGCATCTCAGGCATGCCCGGGCCGCCTTTGGGTCCCAGGTAGCGCAGCACCATGATGTCGCCGGCCTTGATCTGCTTGGCCATGATGGCTGCCAGGGCGCTTTGCTCGTCGTCGAAGACACGCGCCGGGCCCGTCATCACGGGGCTCTTCAGGCCGGTGATCTTGGCCACGCAACCCTCGGGGCTGAGGTTGCCCTTGAGGATGGCGAGGTGGCCTTGGGCATACATGGGGTCGCTGATCGGGCGGATGACGTCCTGGTCGGCGCGCCACGCCGGCAACTCTGCCAGATTCTGCGCCACTGTCTTGCCGGTGATGGTCATGCAGTCGCCATGCAGCAACCCGGCGTCCAGCAGCACCTTCATCACCGCCGGGATGCCACCCGCGCGGTGCAGGTCGACGGCCAGGTACTTGCCGCTGGGCTTCAGGTCGCACAGCACGGGCACTTTGCGCCGCATGCGCTCGAAGTCGTCGATCGTCCAGGCCACGCCGGCCGTGTGTGCAATGGCCAGGAAGTGCAGCACCGCGTTCGTGCTGCCGCCGGTGGCCATGATCACGGCAACGGCGTTTTCGATTGCCGCTTTGGTGACGATGTCGCGCGGCTTGAGGTCAGCCTTCACAGCCGCCACCAGCGCCCGTGCTGCAGCCTGCGTGTGGGCAACGATGGGGTCTTCGACATTGGCCATCGTCGATGAAAATGGCAGGCTCATGCCAAGGGCTTCAAACGCCGAACTCATCGTGTTGGCGGTGTACATGCCACCACAAGAGCCGCTGCCGGGAATGGCGCGCCGTTCAATCTGGCAGAAGTCCTCTTCGCTCATCTTGCCGGCGCTGAATTGGCCGACGGCTTCGAAGACGCTGACGATGTTGAGGTCCTGCCCCTTGTACCTGCCGGGCAGGATGGTGCCGCCGTAGACGTAGATGGCCGGCACGTTGGCGCGCAGGATGCCCATCATGCCGCCGGGCATGTTCTTGTCGCAGCCGCCGATGACCAGCACGCCGTCCATCCACTGCCCGCCCACACAGGTCTCCACGCAGTCGGCAATGACCTCGCGCGACACCAGGCTGTACTTCATGCCCTCGGTGCCCATCGCCATGCCGTCGCTGATGGTGGGGGTGCCAAAAACCTGCGGGTTGGCGCCTGCTGCTTTCAGTTCATCTATCGCCGCATCGGCCAGTTTCTGCAGACCGGAATTGCACGGCGTGATGGTGCTGTGGCCGTTGGCAACGCCGATCATCGGTTTGCCGAAGTCGGCCTCGGTGTAGCCCATGGCGTAGTACATGGACCGGTTGGGCGCGCGGGCAACGCCTTCGGTGATGTTCTTGGATCGGCGGTTTGAACTCATGGGTGGCTTCCTGATGAACTGCGTGAGAGTTTATCGGTCGCGTGGACAATGCCGTTTTCTTTCCGGAGCGTGTCGATGCTCGTGCATCCCCAGTTCAACCCTGTGGCGCTGGCCCTTGGGCCCGTGCAAATCCACTGGTACGGGCTGACCTACCTCGTCGCCTTTGCGCTCTTCCTGATCCTGGCCAGAAAGCGCGTGCAGCGTGCCGACTTTGTGGCCGCAGGCTGGAACCGGCGTGATATCGAAGACATGCTGTTCTATGGCGTGCTGGGCGTGGTCATCGGCGGCCGCGTGGGCTATGCGCTGTTTTACAAACCGGGCCAGTACCTGTCGAGTCCGCTGGAGATCCTGATGGTCTGGAAGGGCGGCATGTCCTTCCACGGCGGTCTCTTGGGCGTGATTGCGGCGATGGCGCTGTACGCACGGTCGCGCAAGCGCAGCTTCCTGCAAGTGATGGACGTGGTGGCACCTTGTGTGCCCACGGGCCTGGCGTCAGTGCGCATTGGCAACTTCATCAACGGCGAACTCTGGGGCCGCCCGGCTGATCCGTCGTTGCCCTGGGCGATGGCCTTTCCACAGAGCGGCAGCATGGTGGCGCGGCACCCTTCGCAGATTTACCAGTTTCTGCTGGAAGGGCTGCTGCTCTTCGTACTGCTTTGGTTGTACGCGCGGCGTGAAAGGGCGACAGGCCAGGTCGCTGCAGCCTTCGTCTTCGGCTACGGCGTGCTGCGCTTCGTGGCCGAATACTTCCGCGAACCCGACAGCTTCCTGGGCCTCTTGGCGCTGGGCATGAGCATGGGCCAGTGGCTGTGCGTGCCGATGATCCTGGCAGGCGCGGGCCTGTGGTGGTGGTTTGGGCACAAGGGCAAAGCGCCATGAGACAGGTCTTCCTCGACACCGAAACCACGGGCCTGTCTGCCGAGCAGGGTGACCGCATCATCGAAGTGGCCTGCATTGAATTCGACAACCGGCGCGACACCGGCCGCCGCCTGCACCACTACCTCAACCCCGGCCGCAGCAGCCACCCCGACGCCGTGCGCGTGCACGGCATCACCGACGAATTCCTGGCCGACAAACCGCCCTTCGCCACCATCGCGGACGAGTTGCTGGAATTGCTCACCGGCGCCGATGTCGTGATCCACAACGCGGCCTTCGACATCGGCTTCCTGAACGCGGAACTGGCGCGCCTCAGCCGCCCGCCCATCAGCAGCCAAGTGGCGCGCGTCACCGACACGCTCTTGATGGCGCGCCAGATGTTCCCGGGCAAAAGCAATTCGCTGGACGCGCTGTGCCGCCGGTTGGAAGTGGACAACAGCAAACGCGACCTGCACGGCGCGCTGATCGACGCCGATCTGCTGGCGCAGGTGTACCTGAACCTGACGCGCGGGCAGGATTCGCTGGTGATTGAAGCCGCCCAGGATTCGCGTGCGCCCGTGGCCGGCAGCGCCGCCGATCTGCGCATGCTGATCCTGCCAGTGCTGATGGCCACGGCCGAAGACAACGCCGCGCACGACGCGCTGCTGGCGGACATTGGCGTTGCCTGCGGTGGCAGGGTGGTCTGGCGCGTGGCTGTTCCGGCTTGACCCCGGCAGCGGCCTTGCTCCAAAAGTGCCATGGCATAATTCCGGCCTGCCGTAACGGAGCCGACGGAACACCCGATTCGCCGGCCACCGCAACAGATTCCGGGCGGTTAGCTCAGCGGTAGAGCACTGCCTTCACACGGCAGGGGTCGCAGGTTCAAACCCTGCACCGCCCACCACAAGTAGAACCGGGTCAGTCCACTGAACGCCACCTCCGGGTGGCGTCTTTGCGTGCGAGCAGCCACCCCACGATGAACCCCGCGCGGCCCGAGCCCTCACCGATCCGCCGCGGCGGCGCAGCGCCACAGCCGCTGAGCCGCCTGGTGACGCCGCTGCTGGTGGTCGCCCCGTGCGTGTTGCTGCTGCGCCTGCTGCGCCACCCGTCCTGGTGGCCCACCGACCCCGACACCGCGCTGCTCGCCTGGCGCGTGGCGCAGTCCCTCACCGCAGCAGCCGCGTTCTGGCTGGTGGTGCGCCTGGCGGATGTGCTGCTGTGGGACCGCTGGCTGCCCAGCCGCGCTGGCGTCCGCGTCCCGCGTCTGCTGCGCCAGGTGGTGGCCGTGGTGCTGTTCATCGTCGGTGCAGCCGTCGTCTTCAGCAACATCTGGGAACTGTCGGTGGGCCCTGTGCTGGCCACCACCGGTGCCATCGGCATCATCGCCGGACTGGCCCTGCGCAATGTGCTGGCCGACTTCTTCAGCGGGATTGCGCTCAACATGGAGCACCCGTTCCGCCTGGACGACTTCGTGCTCCTTCACATCCGCGGCAAGCGCGAACCCGTGGCCGGTTTCGTGCGCGAGATCAACTGGCGCAGCACGACCGTGCTCACGCCCGAAGACAACCTCATCAGCGTGCCCAACAGCCTGGTGGCCGCGTCGACGGTTGAGAACCTGTCCTTCCCGTCGCCGGTGTACGAGCTGGAACTGGACATCGTGCTCGACTGGTACCTGGACCCGGCGGCGCTGGAACCCGTGCTGAACGCGGCGATGGTCGACGCCTGGGTGCGCGGCGCCACCAGTGGCGACAAGCCGCCCAAGTTCCGCATCTGCAAGCTCGACGGCGCGGGCGTCACCTACCGCATCGTCTACCTCATCGACCCCCGCAAGAAGCCCAAGGGCCCGGCGCGCCACACGCTGCTGAGCTGCCTGCAGCAGCACCTGCGCTTTGCAGGGCTGCGGCCGGTGGTGTCGATGCCGTCAGCCGCGTCGGCGGGGCTCGGCATGCCGATGCAGGAGCCACCCCGCCAGCGCCAACGGGTGCACGACAGCTGCGCTGACCGTCTGCACGCCATCGAGCACGTGGCGCTGTTTGCAGTGCTGACCGACGCCGAGCGTCAGCGCCTGTCGGACAGCGTGCAGGTGCACCGCGTGACGGAGGGCGCGGTGGTGGTGAAAGAGGGCGACGAAGGAAGCACGATGTTCATCGTCGCTGCGGGTGTGCTGGAGGTGCTGATCCCGGTGCCTCCCAGCCCCCCGGGTGCATTGGCAAACTCCGGCCCGACCCGTGTCAACACCTTGGCCCCTGGCGCCTTCTTCGGCGAGATGTCGCTGCTGACCGGCGCATTGCGCACCGCCAACGTGGTGGCCCTGTGCGCGTCGGTGCTCTATGAAGTGCCGCAGAGCGTGATGGCTGCGCTGCTGGCAGAACGGCCTGAACTGGCCACCCTGCTGTCGGGCGTGGTGGCCGCGCACCTGCAACGCGACAGCGCCGCCCTCGAAGCGGCCAGCGCCACCACGATGCAGAAGCGCACCCGCATGCCCGAGGCGATTGCCGAACGCATCCGGCGCTTCTTGTCGCGCTAAGGCGGCTGGCCGCTGCGCATGGTTCTGGCGGTGACGCGCCTGCACCCCCGGCCACGCCGACCAGGCTGCCGCTGAGGTTGACCTGCTGTTGGCCGGCGCACAGGACCCGCGCTGCTTCAAAGCTCACATCGCTGCGCCATGCTTCTGCCCAGATTTGCGAAGCGCAGAGAATTGTCGTCCGCGGCCTTGCCATCGTTGAAGGTCCGCATCCTCAGCAGCTTCGCATCAGGCGGCCTCGCCGCCAGTTTGCAGGGCAACGCCTAACGTTTGACTCAAGCGGATTCCAATGCTTGAAGACCAGACCGCGACACTGTGAATTCCGCCCAGGGAAAACGGCGTCCATGAAAACCAGACTTGCGGACCAGACGCCTCTGCGTTGGACGGGACCGCCACCGGTCACCGGAACCAGATCTGCCACAAGCCAACGGCGACGTGGCCCCAGATCAACAGGTTGACGCCGAGCATGGACAACACACGGGTGAAGTTCCACAGCGAACGGGCGCGGCGCAAGCAGGTGTTTTCTCCAGTGGTCGCATAGAGCGCCATGTAAACCACCGAAGGTACAAAGGTCGCAACGATGAGTATTCCCATCGCCCAGTAAAAGACTTTCATGGAATTGATCCTACCAAGCCATTGACGAAAGTCTTGATTCACAGAGACGCCAAAATGACCCCGAGCTGCAGACAGGAACAAAGTTCAGCCGCTTGGTCGGGTGACCCGGCGGGCGTTGCGGCAAACTCGCTGCATGAACGAACCCCGGAATGGCCCCTTGCATGGCCTGCGCGTCATCGAATTCGCCGGCATCGGCCCGGCACCCTTGGCTTGCATGCTGCTGGCCGACCTGGGTGCCGACGTGGTGCGCATCGACCGCCTGGAGCCCAGCGGCCTGGGCTTGGCGATGGCGCCACGTCACGACGTCAACGCCCGTGGCCGGCGGTCGGTGGCGCTGGACCTGAAAGTGGCGGCAGGCCGCAATGCGGCGCTGCGCCTGCTGTCCAATGCCGATGTGCTGGTGGAAGGTTTCCGTCCCGGCGTGATGGAAAAGCTGGGCCTCGGGCCTGAGCCGTGCGCGGTGTTGAACCCGCGCCTCGTCTATGGCCGCATGACCGGCTTTGGCCAGAGCGGGCCGCTGTCGGCCGCCGCCGGGCACGACCTGAACTACATCGCGCTAACGGGTTTGTTGCATGCCATCGGCCCGGCGGACGGTGCGCCGCTGCCGCCGCTGAATCTGGTGGGCGACTACGGCGGCGGCGCCATGTTCCTGGCCTTTGGCGTGCTGGCGGCGGTCTTTGAACGCCAGCGCTCAGGGCTGGGGCAGGTGGTGGATGCAGCGATGGTGGACGGTGCGGCTTCTCTCGCGTCCATCTTTTTCGGCCTGCGGGCGGCGGGCAACTGGGAAGGCCCGCGTGGCAGCAATTTGCTGGACGGCGGCGCCCCCTTCTATGCTGCGTACGAAACCGCCGACGGCCGCCACATCAGCCTGGCCGCGCTGGAGCCAAAGTTCTTTGCGCTGCTGGTGCAGAAGCTGGCACTCGACCCGCGCTACCTCAGCCGCCAGTACGACCAGCGCCTGTGGCCTGAACTGCGCGGGGCAATCGCCCACGCGGTGCGCCAGCACACCCGCGACGAATGGTGTGCGCGACTCGAAGGCAGCGACGTCTGCTTTGCGCCGGTGCTGTCTTTTGATGAAGCGCCGCAGCATGCCCACGCGTTGGCCCGCGAAGGCTTTGTGACGGTGGACGGCGTGGTGCAGCCCGCCCCCGCACCCCGCTTCGGCCGCACGTCGGCAGCCCACCCACGGCCTGCGCCCAAGGTGGGTGAGCACACCGCGCAGGTGCTGCAAGAGGCGGGTTTCGGCGCGGCCGAGGTGCAAGCGCTCGTGAGTGCCGGGGCCGCAGCATGAGCCCGCAGGGCAGCCCCATGGGCGAATTCCGGCGTGCGCAGCACGCAGCCGCACCCGCAAACGGAAGCCAGAGTCCACCCGCCTACACCGCGGCCGCCGATGCGCGCACTGCTGCGTCGCTCTTGCTGCTGCGCGACGGCGATCAAGGCCTTGAAGTGCTGATGCTGCGCCGCGCTGAACGCGACGCCGACGCCCGCAGCGGCGCCGCTGTCTTCCCCGGCGGCGTGCTGGATGCGCGTGACCGCGAAGCCCACGCCTTCACGGTCGGCTTGGGCGACGTCGCGGCCAGCGCGAAGCTGGGCGTGGCGGCTGGCGGGCTGGACTACTTCGTGGCGGCGGTGCGCGAAACCTTTGAAGAAGTGGGTCTGCTGCTGGCGCGCCGGGTTGACGGCACCGACATCGGTCTGCCCGCGCTGCAGCCGTGGCGCGCGCGGCTGCAGCAGGGCACGGCCAGCGCCGCCGACTTCTGCCGCGCCACGAGTCTGACGTTCGACGTGAGCGGCCTCGTGTACTGCAGCCACTGGCTCACCCCGCCAGGCTCACCCAAGCGTTTCGACACGCGCTTCTTCATGGCCCTGGCGCCACAAGGCCAGCAGGCCGTGGCTGACGGCGGAGAAGCGCAGGAGCTGATGTGGATCACCCCCGCGCAAGCCCTGGCACCAGACCGCGGCCTGAAGCTGCTGCCAGTGACGCAGCGCACCCTGCAAGACCTGGCGCGCCACGCCACGGCGGCCAGCGCGTTGCAGGCGGCGCGTGACTTGAAGCAGGTGCCGCTGATCATGCCGCGGCGTGCTGTCGGTCCACGCGGCCCGCGCGTGGTGCTGCCGCATGAACTGGCCTATGCAGAAGTCGCGCGGCTGGATCCGCGAGGCCGCGGCGACGTGCATGCCGACCTGCTGCCGGGCCGCGCCGTGCGGCTGTCGCCGCACACCGTGCGCATCACCGCGCCCAACCCGGGGCCGATGACCGGTCCGGGCACCAACACCTACCTGGTGGGTGCTGGCGACAGCTGGACGGCCATCGACCCTGGCCCGCTGAGTGAGCCGCACCTGCAGGCCATCCTGGCGGCCCTGGCTGCGGTGTCTGGGGGGCTGCCGGGCCGGCTGACGCAGGTGCTGGTGACGCACACGCACAAAGACCATTCGCCGGGTGCCGTCGCGCTGTCCG
>JANMKK010000022.1:0-32975 GCA_031372005.1 Rubrivivax sp. | reverse complement strand
ATCAAGCCGCAGGTCGATCACGTCGTCTTTCCGGACGGCAAGAAGATCATCATGCTGGCCAAGGGCCGGCTCGTGAACCTGGGCTGCGGCACGGGCCACCCGAGCTTTGTGATGAGTTCTTCATTCGCCAACCAGACCATCGCGCAGATTGAACTCTTCACCCGCAGCGACGCGTACCAGGTGGGCAAGGTCTATGTGCTGCCCAAGCACCTGGACGAGAAGGTGGCGCGCCTGCACCTGAAGAAGGTTGGCGCCGTGCTGACCGAGCTGAGCGACGCGCAAGCGGCGTACATCGGCGTCAGCAAGGCCGGGCCGTACAAGGCTGACACCTACCGGTACTGAAGTCGGTACTGAAGTCGGTACTCGAGTCGGTACTCAAGTCGGTACCAAGGCCGACGCTCCCGCCGGCCCTATCGCCCAAGCACTTGCCGGCGGGGCACCATGGCGCCAGAATGGCACCATGGTGTCATTCTGGAGCCGATCATGCCCGCAAGCCTGTCGATCAAGGCCGTGCCCGATGCACTGGTCGAAAAGCTGCGCCGCCGCGCAGCCGGCAACCACCGGTCGCTGCAACGCGAACTGATGGCCATTGTCGAAGCGGCGGTGCAGCCGCAGCTTCGGGCAACCGCTTCTTCGCGGCTGCCTGCAGCCGCGCTGGGCGTTGCCGAGTCCGAGCCTGCTTGGCACGCCGTCACCCACGCCGTCACCCACTCCGGTGGCGACGGCTTGCTGGAAGAGCTTGACACCATCGTCAGCGGCAGCCACTGGGGTGAAGCGCCGCTGCTCACGCGAGAGCAAACACACGACCGCGCCTTGTCCCGCGAGATCGACTTCGACAGCCGGCAAGCCGAAGGCAAGAGCGACGGGCGATGAACACGACGCCCTACTTTCTGGACACCAACATCCTCATTTATGCCACGTCCCAGGCTGCCGACCATGCCCCCAAGCGCGAACCGGCGCGTCGGTGGGTGGGCCGCACCGACTGGGGCGTGTCCACGCAAGTGCTGCTGGAGTTCTACGCCCAGGCCCGGCAAACGCGGCATGGCCTGCTGCCGACCGCAGCGCAGGCCTTCGTTGAACGCATCGCCGCGCGCCGGCCCGTGGTGGCGGTGGACAAAGACATCGTGCTCGACGCGCTGGCGCTGCGCCACCGCCACTACCTGTCGCACTGGGACGCCGCCGTGCTGTGCGCCGCGCAGCGTCTGGGCGCGCACACCGTCATCAGCGAAGACATGGAACACGGCCGCGACTACGGCGGCGTCACCGTCATCAACCCCTTTCTGGCGGCGCCGACAAGGCAGCCATCGCCGAACTCCCCATGACACCAACCATCCCCATCAGCTTCGAATTCTTCCCGCCCAACACCCCCGTCGGCAGCGAAAAGCTGAAGACCGTGGTGCAGGACCTGGCGACTGTCAAGCCGGAATTTTTCAGCGTCACCTATGGCGCAGGCGGCGCCACGCGCGACAAGACGCTGGCCACCGTGCGCGACATCGCCGCACTGGGCCATGAAGCAGCGCCGCACCTGTCCTGCGTGGGCAGCACGGCAGACAGCATTTCTGAAATATTGGCCACCTACCGTGCGCAGGGCATCCGGCGCCTGGTGGCGCTGCGCGGTGATTTGCCCAGTGGCACCGTCGTGGGCACCAGCGCGGCCGGTGAATTCCGCTATGCCTCAGACCTGATTGAATTCATCCGCAAGACCCAGGGCAGTGACTGGTTCATCGAAGTCGCGGCCTACCCCGAATACCACCCACAACAGCGTTATGCCAAGCGTGACCTGGAACACTTTGCGCACAAGGTCAAGGCAGGCGCTGACTCCGCCATCACGCAGTTCTTCTTCAACCCCGACGCCTACTTTCACTTCGTCGATGAAGTGCGCAAGCTGGGTGTCACCGTGCCCATCGTGCCCGGCATCATGCCGATCCACAACTACGCCAAGATTGCGCAGTTTGCGGCGCGCGACGGCATCGAGATCCCGCGCTGGGTGGCGCTGAAGATGGAAGGCTACCTGGACGATGCCGCGTCGGTGCGCGCCTTCGGCATCGACGTGGTGGCGCGGTTGTGTGAACGGCTGGTGGCCGGCGGTGCGCCGGGCATTCACTTCTATACGCTCAACCAGGCGGCGCTTTCGCTGGACGTGTGCCGAAAGCTCGGCTGGCTTGTCTAGTCAAGTGGCCAGATCGGCCGGGGCGGCCCACGCCAGCCCTTCGTCGGTCAGCACCGCGTCCAGCGGCACGTCGTGTGGCTCGGGGCTGAGCCAGGGCACATAGCCGTGTGAATAGGCCAGGCCCACCGTGGTGGGCTTGGGCGACAACGTCGCCAGCGTGCGGTCGTAGAACCCGCCGCCGTAGCCCAGCCGCACGCCCTTGGGGCCGTAGCCCACGCAGGGCACCAGCAGGAGCGTGGGGTGGAAGGCGGGGGTGTCCTTGGGCTTCGGGATGCCGTAAGCGTCTTCTTCCATCTCGCAGCCCGGAAACCACATGTGAAAGCTCAGGCGCTTGGTGGCCTTGTCGATCACAGGCAGCCCGATGCAGCGCTCTTCATCGGCCTCGGCCCAGCGGTACAGCGCCGGCAGCGCATCGAATTCACCCTTGATGGGCCAGTAGGCGCCGACGGCCATGTCGGCACGGCCCATCAGCCAGACCCTCAGCACTTCCTGCAGGTGCATGGCGCGCTGGTGGCGGTCGATCAGCGTCTGCCTTTCGGCCTGCAACTGACGGCGCAAGGTGGGCTTGTCTTGCGACGGTTCGAAGGAAGGCGGTTTCAGCGGCATCGGTTCGACCTCAAAACGCTGCACACACAGCGTTGCAGCGCTATTGTCGTGCCATGGCCAAACCGAGCCCTGCCGCGATCCCGCCCTTCGTCAGCCATTGCCTGGAGTTGCTGCAGCTACTGGGCGCCGTGCGCGCCAAGCGCATGTTTGGCGGCTGGGGGCTGTATGCCGACGATGTCTTCATCGCCATCATCGGTGGCGACCGCCTGTTCCTGAAGACCAGCGCCGAGACGCGGCCCCACTTTGCAGCTGCGGGTTGCGAGCCCTTTGTCTACGACGCCAAGACCGGCTCGATTGCGATGGGCTACTGGTCGGCCCCGCCCGACGCGATGGACTCACCGGCGCTGATGGCGCCGTGGGCGCGGCGGGCGCTGCAAGCGGCGCTGGCGGCACGGGGGGCCCGGGCCCTCAAGCCCAGGCCCGGCCCAGGTGCACGGCGGCCCGCCAAGCCTGCGCCCAGGAAGCGCCCGTCTGGGGCTTGATGCAAGACGGTGCCGCTTGCACCAGCGTCACCCGTGCCACCGGCGAAGCCTCGACCACCCACTCGCTGCCTGCGGGCAGGGTGTGGCTCTGGCCTGCATCCAGCCACACGTCGTCGGGCGTGCCGGCGTCGCACTGGCGGGTCAGCCAGACGCGGCCTTCGTGCACCCACAGCGCGCGCGGCACGGCGTCTGCCGCCAGCGTCACCGCGCCACGGGCCGGCAATTGCCACACGAAGAGGTTGTTGCTTTGATTCGATTCCGACATGAAAGGCTGCTTCATCGCTACTCTCCTGGATGCTCAGGGAACGTAGGCAATGTTCGGGTAAACCCAGAATCTCGTCCAATCAGCTTTGAAGCGTTGATTGATAATCAAAAAACATGAATCGAAGACAATGAACCCAGCGCGCCACCGCCCCCTGGCCGTCGGCCCGCTGCGCACCTTTGAAGCCGTGGCGCGGCTGCTCAGCTTCCGCGCCGCAGCCGAAGAGTTGCACCTGACGCAGCCCGCCATCAGCCGCCAGATCAAAGCGCTGGAGGACGAACTGGGCGCTGCACTCTTCTTGCGCGGCACGCGGCACGTGGAAATCACCGGCGCCGGCCATCAGTTGCTGCGCAATGTGGACCCGCTGCTGACGCGGCTGGACAGCACGGTGCGGCAGATTCGCAGCGCGCAACGCCGCCAGCCGGTGGGCGTGACCACCTTTGCGTCCTTCGCGTCGATGTGGCTGCTGCCGCGCCTGCAGGCCTTCCAGGCCGTGCACCCGCAAGCCGACATCCGGATCTCGGCCAACGACACCATGGCCGAATTCGATGACCCCGAGATCGACCTCGCGCTGCGCCACTGCCACCCCGACGACGCGCCGCCGGGCTCGGTGCGGCTGTTTGACGAAGTGCTCACACCCGTCGCCAGCCCGGCCCTGCTGCAGCGACTGCCGCTGCGCACGGCGGCTGACCTGGCGCAGCACACGCTGCTGGAAGAAGACGACCACAAACCCAGCGCCGAATACGTCAGCTGGCAGCACTGGTTGCGGGTGCACGCGCCAGCGCGGCTGGAACCGCGCAGCTGGCTGCACCTGAACTTCACGTACCAGCGCATCCAGGCCGCACTGGCCGGCCAGGGCGTCGCATTGGCGCGGGTGCCCTTGACGACCGAGGCGATCCAGAACGGCGACCTTGTCGAACCCTTTGGCGAGGCAGGCCGCGTCGTCTCGCCCTTTGCCTATTGGCTGGTGCGCTGGCCACAGCGGCAGCAGCGGCCGGTGCTGGCGGCCTTTGAAGACTGGCTGCTGGCACAGGCCGACGCGACGCGCGCGGCCGTGCGCGCGGTCACGCCGGGTTGATGGGCGTCAGCATGGGCATGCCCACCACCTGTACCGGGCGCCAGCCCCTTTTCCGCTAAATTCCACCCATGCTGACGCCCAGGCTCTACCTCATCGCCCTGCTGGCCGCCTGCTTCGGCGTGGCGGCTGCACAAAGCGGCGACGACACCGTGCTGCAGGCGCGCGAGGCGCTGCGCAAGAAGGACGCCGTGCAACTGGCCGCAGCGCGGCAGACCATCAACCGTGTGGGCCATTCCCTCGCACCGTGGGTCGAATACTGGGAGCTGGGCAACCGACTCAGCGAAGCCCAAAAACCCGAGCTGGAAGCCTTCTACGCCCGCTGGCCCGGCAGCTACGTGGAAGACCGCCTGCGCAATGATTGGCTGCTGGAATTGGGCCGGCGCCGCGACTGGGTCAACTTCCGCGTTGACTTCCCGCGCTTTCGCATGAATGACGACCGCGACGTCACCTGCTATGCGTTGCTGACGCAACACCTGGACGGCCAGGACGTGCGCAACGCCGCCCGTGCCGCCTGGTACGCCCAGAAGGAACTGGACGACGCCTGCAACCTGCTGGCGCGCACGCTGCGCGACACCAGGCAACTCAGCGACGCTGACATCTGGCAGGAAGCGCGTTTGTCGCTGGAAGCCAACCGCCCGCGCGCCGCCAAGGCCGCCGCGGCGATGGTGAGGCCGGGCCTGGACACGGCCGTGGCCGAGATCTTCGAAAACCCCGTGCTCTATCTGACGCGCCGCACCCACGCCGACACCGTCAACCGCATGGAGCTCGACCTGCTGGCGCTGATGCGCATGGCGGCCAACGACCCCGACTACACCGCCAGCCAGCTCGACGCCAAGTGGCAGGCGGAACTGCCGGTTGCCATGGCCGCGACAGCCTGGGCCCATGTCGCCAAACAAGCCGCGCTCAAACAGTTGCCCACCGCGCCAGACTACGCCCGCAAGGCCTGGCAGCTGTGGGACAGCGCGCACAAACCCGGCATCCAGCCGCCGTGGAGCGACGATCTACTCGCCTGGCACGTGCGCGCCGCGCTGCGCACACCGGCCAAGGACAAACAGCGCTGGGCGCTGGTGCAGCGCGCCGTGGAGGCCATGAGCGGGTCGGAGCAGAAGGACAGCGCCTGGGTGTACTGGAAGGCCCGTGCCGACGCCGCGCGTGCACCGGCCGGCCCTGAAGGCGACGCCGCGCGTGCCGCGTCGCGCTTGGCGCTTGAATCCATCGCGCCGCAGCTTGGCTTCTACGGCAAGCTGGCGCTGGAAGAAACCGGTGGCCGTGTCGCGCTGCCTCCCATGCCGGCGCCGCTGAGCGCCACCGAGCGCGATGCCCCGCGCAACCAGGCCGGCTTCAACCGCGCGCTGCTGCTCATCGCGCTGGGGCTGCGGTCTGAAGGCGTGCGCGAATGGAATTTCATGCTGCGCGGCCTGGACGATCGCGGGCTGCTGGCCGCCGCGCAACTGGCCTGCGACCGCGAAGTCTGGGACCGCTGCATCAACACCAGTGAACGCACCCGCACCGACGTGGACATCGCGCAGCGTTTCCCCACCCCGCACCGCGAACTGATCGAAACCAAGGCGCGCCAGGCCGGGCTCGAGCCGGCGGTGGTTTTCGGCCTGATCCGCCAGGAATCGCGCTTCATTGGCGACGCCCGCTCCGGCGTCGGCGCGTCGGGTCTGATGCAACTGATGCCGGCCACCGCACGCTGGACCGCCAAGCAGGTGGGCCTGGCCTTCACGCCGCAGATGATCACCGACCGCGAAGTCAATCTGCAGCTGGGTGCGGCTTACCTGAAGCGCGTGCTCGACGACTTCGACGGCTCACTGGCGATGGCGGCCGCCGCCTACAACGCCGGCCCCGGCCGGCCGCGCCGCTGGCGTGAAGGCAACGCGATGGAGCCAGCCGCCTGGGCCGAAAGCATCCCCTTCAACGAGACGCGCGATTACGTCAAGAAGGTGCTGTCCAATTCGGTTTATTACGCCGCCGTGCTGGGCCAGACGGTGCCCACGCTGAAGGCCCGGCTGGGCCGCCCCATCGGCCCGCGCGACCCGGCCGCCCCAGCGCCGGACAGAGATATCCCCTAGAAAAACATGACCCGAATCCTCGTCCTCGGTGGCACCGGCTTTGTCGGCCGCGCCGTCTGTGAAAAGCTCAGCGAACACAGCAGCTCCGACCGCATCGTGGTGCCCACGCGGCGCGAACCGCGCGGCAACGGCGTGCGGCTGCTGCCCACGGTGGACCTGATGGTGGGCGACGTCAACGAGCCGGCCACCCTGTCGCGCTGGGTGGCAGGCAGCGACGTGGTCGTCAACCTGGTGGCCATCTTGCACGGCAGCCGCGCGCAGTTTGAGCGGGCGCACGTGGCGCTGCCGCAGCAATTGGTGCAGGCCTGCAAGGCGGCGGGTGTGCGGCGCATCGTGCATGTCAGTGCGCTGGGCGTGGGCCCGAAGGACGGCAAAGAGGCGCCGTCGAATTACCTGCGCAGCAAGACCGCTGGCGAAGCCGTCTTGATGGCGTCCGGCCTGGACGTGACGGTGCTGCGGCCGTCCGTGATCTTCGGCGCGCACGATCACTTCATCAACCTCTTCGCCCGCCTGCAGTCGTTGGCACCGGTGGTGCCGCTGGCGGGCAGCGGCGCGCGCTTCCAGCCGGTGTGGGTGGAGGACGTGGCGTCTGCCATCGTGCGCTGCATCGATTCAAAAGCCACCATCGGCAAGATTTATGAATGCGCCGGGCCGCAGGTGCTCACGCTGTCCGAGATCGTGCGCCTGGCCGGGCGCTGGTCGGGGCACGAAAGGCCGCAGATTCCGCTGCCGGCTTGGGCCGGAAAGCTGCAGGCGGCCGCGATGGAACTGCTGCCTGGCACGCCGCTGATGTCGCGCGACAACGTGGATTCGATGTCGGTGCCCAACGTCGCCAGCGGCTCACTGCCGGGCTTGCGGGATCTCGGCATCACGCCGGCAGCCTTGGAAGCCGTGGCACCGGGCTACCTGGGCGACCTTTTCGTGCGCCCGGACCTGGACCGTTACCGGGCGGGCGCTGGCAAGACTTGAAACCGCACTGGAAGCGATGCGCCGCTGTCATGGCTGCCATCCGAATTGCGCATCAACCCCAGTCCGCGCCAGCCGTAGCATGCACAGCCTCAGCCACCGAAAGCCTGCGATGCAACTCGTGATCGGCAACAAGAACTACTCGTCCTGGTCGATGCGGCCCTGGGTGTTGATGAAGCAGCTTGGTATCCCGTTTGAAGAGATCAAGCTGCGCTTCGACTTCAGCGAAGGCTCGGCCTACCGCCAGACCGTCGCGCGCTATACCCCGGCGCGCAGCGTGCCGGTGCTGGTGGACGATGGTTTCTCGATCTGGGACACGGTGGCCATCACCGAATACCTGGCCGAGCGCCACGCCGCCGTCTGGCCCGCCAACCGCCAGCATCGAGCCCGAGCGCGCTCCCTGGTGGCCGAAATGCACGCCGGCTTTGGCGCGCTGCGCAACCACTGCCCGATGAACATCGAAGCACAGCTGCCCGACGTGGGCGCGCGCGTCTGGGCAGAAGAACGCAAGGTGCAGCGCGACGTGGCCCGCATCGAAGGTGCATTCGCAGACGCGCTCTCCAGCAGCGGCGGCCCTTTCCTCTTCGGCGAGTTCAGTGCTGCCGATGCCTACTTTGCGCCGGTGTGCATGCGGCTCTTGACCTACGCACTGCCGGTGTCGGACACCACCCGCGGCTACGTGCAACGCGTGGTGGCGGCGCCGGGTGTGGCGGCCTGGATCGCGGATGCGCTTGCTGAGAAGGACTACCTCGACTTCGAAGAGCCGCACCGCAAACACCGATGACGGCCAGGTTCTACGTCGTCGGCGGCGCGGTGCGCGACGCGCTGCTGGGCCTGCCACAAAGCGACCGCGACTGGGTCGTCGTCGGCGCCACGCCGCAGCAGCTGCTGGACTTGGGCTACAAGCCAGTCGGCAAGGACTTCCCGGTCTTCCTGCACCCCGACACGCACGAAGAAGTGGCGCTGGCCCGCACCGAGCGCAAGACCGGCCCTGGCTACACCGGCTTCAGCTTCCACGCCGCGCCCGAGGTGACGCTGGAAGAAGACCTGGCGCGCCGCGACCTCACCATCAACGCCATCGCCCGCGCTGAAGATGGCACGCTCATCGACCCCTTCGGTGGTCAGGCCGACCTGCAGGCCCGGGTGCTGCGCCACGTGTCGCCGGCCTTTGTCGAAGACCCTGTGCGGCTGCTCCGCCTGGCGAGGTTGGCGGCGCGCTTCCCCAACTTCACGGTGGCGCCGGAGACGATGGCGCTGCTGCGGCAAATGGTGGCGGACGGCGAGGTGGATGCACTGGTGCCAGAGCGCGTGTGGCAGGAGGTGTCGCGCGGGCTGATGAGCCCCGTGCCAAGCCGGATGCTTGGCGTGCTGCAAGGCTGTGGTGCCCTGCACCGTCTGATGCCCGAAGCAGACCGTCTCTGGTCTACCGGGTGATCGAAAACCGGGTTTGTCTTGACCCGGGGACCATCGCCTGCCACTTTGGGGGAAGCGTCGGTTGCGCTTACAGCAGCACCAACTTTTGCCAGAGTCTTTGGTGGCACTTTATTGATTTATATCGTTTTTTTCTAAGTGGCTCGTTAAGTGCAAATAGGTTGCGTCTCAACCAGACATTCCCTACAAACCCTGATCGCGGGAGCCGCAAATGACAACCATGTTGAAGAAATCAGTCCTGAGCATCGCGCTGACGGTCGCATGCGCAGCAGCAAGTGCAGGCCCTGTCATTCTGGGTGGCGATGACCTCACAGACCACGGCTCGCGGTCGGGTGGCGCCAACCTGGCAGGCTGGCTGTACATTGAAAGAGCCGTGAGCAACGTCCTTTCCGGGGTAACCCGGGCGGGTGCCTTGACGACCGACATCGTGGCGCTCGGCTCGGCAGCAAATCCCTCGTTCAGCACCTCCAACGCAGGCGGGGCGATCGGGTCAGCCGCCAACGTGTTGGGCAGGACGGTGACCTACGTGGACGGTGCGGCTGCAATCAACGCTTTTTTCGTTGCACTGGCTGCCGGCACCATCAATCCTGGAATGCTCTGGATGGCCGGCACAGGGGCCAACAACGACCTGGACAGTAGCGAAGGGTTGGCGCTGGCAGCAAATGCTGCGGCGATCAATGCATTTGGGGTTTCGGGTGGCGGCATCATGGCCCACGGGTCCGGCGTCGACGCCTACGGTTGGTTGTCGGCACTGCTGCCCGGCATCACGGAAGTTCAGGTTTGCAATTCCAACGGTGCAACGCTGACCGCCGCCGGCCAGGCTGCTTTCCCGGGCCTGAGCAACAACGACATCAACCAGAACGCGGGCCCTTGCCATTCCAGCTTCATCGGTGACTTTGGCGGCCTGCAGACGCTCGGATTGGACGGTGACCGGCGCAGCTACATCATCGGCGGCGGCGCAGGCACCATCATCCAGTGCGGCCAGCCGGGGCAGCCGGATTGCCCACCCACCGGCGTGCCTGAGCCAGGCAGTTTGCCGCTGGTCTTGCTGGCTGCAATGGGCCTCGCCTTGCCGCAGCTCCGACGCCTGCGTGGCAGCAAGGCATCGACCTAGACGGTCGGCTGATCACCAGTTCCGGGCCCGTTCCACGCGGGCGCTTGCGACAGGGGACTCATGCAGTCCCCTGTTGTTTTTCTGGGTCGGACCACCCTACACTTTTCGTCCAACCACTGGCCAGGCGAAGCACGCTGGCGCATCTGCAAAGCCAACTTGACCATGCGGCCCGATTCCAGCATTGCACCGCCACAGCCGGATGCATTGCCAGCCCGCGCCGCGCGTTTGTGCAAGCTGCTGGACTCGGCTGCAGGCCAGGGTGCCCCACTCGCCGTGCGCTTTGCCTGCCTGACCTTGGCCGCCGCTGAGGCACATCCCCAGCCCGAGGCACAAGCACAGGCAGCGCGAATAGCCCAGCGCTGGAAAGTGCCTGCTGATTGCCGCGAGCTGGCCGAATTGCTGGTGCGCGAGGCCGCGAGGGTGCTTGCCTGCGATCAGAACGATGCCGAAGGGCTGATGGCCACTTTGACATCCACCGACGCCTTTCGCAGACCTGAACGCCTTTTGCTGCTGATGCAGGCCTGCGAACTGCACGCGCAAGCTCAAGGGCACGCGGGTAGCCTGCTGGCAGCGTCCCGGTTGGCAATCGCACTGGCCGCCGCCAACACCGTTGACTCGGGGCTGGCCGCTGCCAACGCCGCTGCGTCGGGCTTGCGCGGTGCAGCCATCGGCCACGCCGTGCGCGAGGCGAGGGTCGCTGCCATTCATACTCAGCTGAAGGCTCGTCCGCCTTTGTGACGCCGTGGTTCGGCGTCATGCACAAACCGGCGTCGAATAGGCAACCCCGTGACCGTGGCCGACGCCATTCGCAATCACGGCCTTCTCAAGTGGTACCAGCGCGATTTGCTGCAGGGCACGCGCACTTTGTGCTGACCCTGCTGTGCGCGATCCGGCTCTGTGCGGCCGTTGAAGCGGCGTCGAAGTCCCGCTTGCTGCAGGACCAAGTTGTCGACTATGGAGTCGTGCTGCTGCGGCGCTGGCGGCAACGCACTTGGACGTCGTCGCCCGACGTGTTGGCATTCATCAGTTCCAGCGGCCGCTGGGCCATGCCGCCTGGCGCTGCGGGCGCAGACGCGCAACACAGGCCGGCCACGGTGATTGCGCCGTTCAACAGCAGCAGCTCCAGCCCCAGTTGCCAGGCACCGAGCAGCATTTGCTGATTCAGGTCAATCAGCCAGCACAGCGCCGGCGCCGCCAGCGCCACCGCTGGCACCCAACGGTCGTGCACCACACGTCGCGTGCAGATGCCAAAGGCAAACAGACCCAGCAACGGCCCGTAGGTGTAGGCAGCGATCTTCAGGATCAGGCCGATCATGCTCGGGTCGTCCAGCGCCTTGAAACCCAGCACCAGCGCCATGAAGAGCCCGGCAAATCCCAGGTGCACGAGCCGGCGGACACGCGCGCGGCGCGCCTCGTCCCAGGCGCTGCGCTGCTGCAGCCCGAGCATGTCGATGCAGAAGCTGGACGTCAGCGCCGTCAGTGCGCCATCGGCACTGGGGAACAGCGCCGAGATCAGCGCGATCACGAACAGCACCTGCACCATCACCGGCAAGTGCTGCAGCACCACCGCCGGAAACAGCCGGTCGCCCGTGGCCTGCAAGCCGACGGACGACGCAAACAGCTGCAGCAGCCCACCCAGGTACAGGAATAGGCTGACCACCGCCAGCAGCACAAAGGCCAGCACGACGATGTTCTTCTGCGCGTCGGCCAGGCGGCGCACGGAGATGCTTTTCTGCATCATTTCCTGATCCAGCCCCGTCATGGCGATGGCGATGAAGGCACCGGCCACGATCTGCTTGAGGAACCAGGTCTGGGCGTAAGGGTCGGTGCCGAAGACGGTGGCCAGCCCGCGGGCCTTCATCTGCAACAGGCCCTGCAGCGGCGACAGCTCCAGCCGCTGCAGCAGGAACACGCTGCACACCACCAGGCCCAGCAGCATGCCCGCCGTCTGCAACGTGTCGGTGTAGACGATGGTGCGCACGCCGCCTTCCACCGTGTACAGCAGGATCATCAACAGGATCACTGCGGCCGTCAGCCAGAAGGGCACCCCAAAAGCCTGCAGGATGCTGTCCTGCAGAACCTTCACGACCAGGTACAGCCGAGCCGTCGCGCCCAGCGTGCGCGAGACGATGAACAACGCCGCACCGGTCCGGTACGACCACGGCCCGAAGCGCCGCTGCAGGTAGCCGTAGATGGAGGTCAGGCCCTGGCGGTGGTACAGCGGCAGCAGCACGAAGGCCACCACCATGTAGCCGATGAGGTGGCCAAGGGTGATCTGCAGATAGCTGAACTGCGTCAGCCCCACGGCACCCGGCACGCTGATGAAGGTCACGCCCGACAGCGACGTGCCCACCATGCCAAAGGCCACCAGCGGCCAGGGACTGGCGCGGTTGCCGATGAAGAAGGATTCGTTGTCGGCGTGGCGCGACGTCCACCAGGCCACCCCCAGCAGCAGCGCGAAGTAGGCCAGCACAAAAACCAGCAGCAGCGGCGCGAAAGAGGCGGACATCGGCTGCGGCGCTGAGCGGTGACGTCAGATCAACAGGCGTCAGATCAGCAGGCCGATCAGCATCGCCAGCACGCTGAGCACGACCGAGCTCGTCAGCGGCACGTACCAGTCGCGCCCACGCAAGCGAAAGCTGAAGTCACCCGGCAGCTTGCCCAGGCCGATCTTGCGCAGCCAGCCCTGCAGGCCGTTGAAGACCAGGCAGGCGAGCAGGAAGACGACGAGCCAGCGCATGGGTGGCTACAGCCGGTGGCTGCGGTCGCCAGCGGCAAAACCCATCGCGTCCAGCTGCAGCCCGCGCGCGAAGCCGATGACCTTGAAGAGTTCGCCCATCTCGTGCTCGGCCATCAGCTGCTGCGCCACCACTTGCGCGCGCACATCGGTGGCTTGCAACACTTCAGCCAGGCCGCAGTTGATGAGGAATCGCGCCTGCGAGGTGTAGCCCAGCACGTCCAGCCCGGCGCCTTGCGCGGCCAGCGCGATGCCGCTGAAGTTGACGTGCGCGGTGATGTCTTTTTCGCCCACATCAACGAGCGGATCGGTGTCGGACAAGTGCGCGCGGTGGCACATCAAGGTGCCGCCAGTTCTTTGCGGGTGGTAGTACTCGGCTTCGGGGAAACCGTAGTCGATGAAGAAGGCTGCGCCGTGCTGCAGCCGGTCGGCCAGGCTGCGGATGAAAGCCTCGGCTTGCGGGTGGATTTCGGTCACGGTGCCAGGCACAAAGGGGCCGGGCCAGGGCGGCTGCAGAGTGGTGCGGTGATCGGCCCACTGCAGCGTTTCATCGCTGCACACCACACCGCGTTCGGCCCAGCTTTCGCCGTCCCAATGCAGCAGTTGCACTGGCATCGCGTCCAGCACTTCATTGCCCACCACCACGCCGTGGATCGTGTCTGGCCAGGCGTCAAGCCACTGCAGCTTTCCCGCCCACGGTGCAAGCGTCAAAGCCTGTTTCTCGCGCAGCGTGCCGGACAGATCGACGATGGCATAGCGCTCAACGCGCGGGCCCAACGCGGCCAGCAACTGCGCGGCCAGCGCGCCAGAACCGGCGCCGAATTCGAAGACTTCGGCTGCTCCCGCCGCGTCCAATGCCTGCGCCACCTGCCGCGCCAGCGTCTGGCCAAACAGCGGCGACAGTTCAGGCGCGGTCACGAAATCACTGCCCGAAGCCGGCATGGCACCAAACTGCCGGCTGCTGCGGCTGTAGTAGCCCAGGCCCGGCTCGTACAGCGCCAGCGCCATGAAGCGGTCGAAAGGCAGCCAGCCGCCGCAGGCGTGAATCGCCGCGAAAACGCGCCGTTGAAGACGCGCCGATAAACTGTCGGCCTCGGTTGATGACATCAGCCTCATTGTAGGAAGCATGGATTCCAAACCCGTTGTGCTCGTCACCGGCGCAGCCCAGCGCATCGGCCGCGAGATCGCGCTCGACCTCGCAGCCCACGGCTGGCGCGTGGCCGTGCACTACCGCAGCTCGGCCGTTGCCGCCGCGCAGACGGTGGCCGCGGTGCGCGATGCCGGCGGGCAAGCGATGGCTTTCGGCGCCGACCTGTCGGTAGAAGCCGAGTGCGTCAGCCTGGTGCCTGCGGTGGCGCAAGGCTTCGGCCGCATCGACGCGGTCGTCAACAACGCGTCACTCTTCGAGTACGACGATGTCAACAGTTTCAGCGTTGCCGCGATGGAGCGGGCCTGGCGCGCCAACACCGCACCGGCCATTCTGCTGGCACGTGCGCTGCACGCCTGCGTCGACGAAAGCGCGGACCACCACGCGGTCATCAACCTGCTGGACCAGAAGCTCTGGAACCCGAACCCCGACTACCTCAGCTACAGCCTGAGCAAGGCTGCGCTCGAAGCCGCCACGACGATGCTGGCGTTGGCGCTGGCGCCCAGGCTGCGCGTGTGCGGTGTCGCGCCTGGCGTCACGATGCTGTCGGGCGACATGAGTGGCAGTGAATTCGACGCTTCACACCGCATGACCCCGCTGCAGCGCAGCTCCACCCCGCAGGATGTCGCGCGCGCCGTGCGCTTCCTGCTGGATTCGCCCGCCATCACCGGCACCACGCTTCTGGTGGACGGCGGCCAACACCTGCTGCCGCAAGCACGCGACGTGATGTTTCTTGCGCGCGAACCGAAAGACAAATGATGCACAGCCTGCTGACCAACCCCCAACTGCAGGACTGCCGCCGGCTCTTCCTGCGCGACTACGAAGTCTGGATCAACATTGGCGTGCACGACTTCGAGAAAAAGGGCGAACAGCGCGTGCGCATCAACGTCGATCTCTTCGTGCCGCTGGCGCAGTCCACCCCACGCGCCGACAAGCTGGATGAGGTGCTGGACTACGACTTCATCCGCCGCGAGATCATGGCCCGCGTGGCGCAGGGCCACGTGCACCTGCAGGAGACGCTGGCCGACGATGTGCTGCAGCGCATGCTGGCCCACCCGATGGTGCGCGCCGCGCGCGTGTCCACCGAAAAGCCCGACGTGTACCCCGACTGCGACGCCGTCGGCGTGGAAGTCTTCGGCATCAAGCCGGCCTGACGATGAACGCCCCCGTGCTTGGCAACGAAGCAGTGGCAGTCAAGAAGGCAGCCTTCGAAGCCAACAAACTCAGCAAGCGCCTGCACCGCGAGGTGGGCCAAGCCATTGCCGACTTCAACATGATCGAAGCCGGCGACAAGATCATGGTCTGCCTGTCTGGCGGCAAGGACAGCTACGCGATGCTCGACATCCTGCTGTCGCTGCGCGAACGCGCGCCGATTCCCTTTGAGCTGATCGCCGTCAACCTGGACCAGAAGCAGCCGGGCTTTCCGGCCGATGTGCTGCCCGCCTACCTCAAGAGCCGCGGCGTGCCCTTCCACATCGAAGAGCAGGACACGTACTCGGTGGTCAAGCGCGTGATCCCCGAAGGCAAGACCATGTGCAGCCTGTGTTCGCGGCTGCGGCGCGGCATCCTGTACCGCGTGGCGCGGGAACTGGGCGCGACGAAAATTGCGCTCGGCCACCACCGCGACGACATGGTGGTGACGTTGCTGATGAACATGTTCTTCGGCAGCCGGCTGAAAGGCATGCCGGCCAAACTCGTCAGCGACGACGGCCAGCACGTGGTCATCCGGCCGCTGGCCTACGTGGCCGAAAGCAGCCTGGAGCGTTGGGCGCAGCATCGACAGTTCCCCATCATCCCCTGCACGCTGTGCGGCAGCCAGACCACACTGCAGCGCGTGCAGGTGAAGAAGATGATCCACGAATGGGAACGGCAATATCCCGGACGCATCGACAACATGCTCACCGCCATGGGCAAAGTGGTTCCATCGCACCTGATGGACCGGAAACTCTTTCCCTTCAGCACGCTCAAAGCCACGGGGCTGCCTGTCGCCGATGGCGACGTGGCCTTTGATGAAGAACCCTGCGCGCCGGCTCCGGCACGGACCCCGGCCACGGTGCACCTGGATCTGAACTTGCACCGAAGCGCCTTGATCGACCCCGAGGACTGAACCATGAAAACCGCCTTGACCTTGTTGTTGGCAGCGTCCGCCCTGAGCGGTTGCGCGGCGCTCAACAGCGTGACCAGCGATGTCTCCAGCTTTGGCGAATGGCCCAGCGCGCGCAAGCCTGGCAGCTACGCCTTTGAGCGCCTGCCGTCGCAGCAGACCCGCGCTGCCGAGACCGACGCCCTGGAAGCCGCCGCGCGCCCCGCGCTGCAGAAGGCCGGCTTCACGGCGGTCGCAGCCGGCACGGAGCCCGATGTGCTGGTGCAGGTGGGCTCGCGCGTCGGCCGCAGCGACCCGCCCTGGGCCGCACCGATCTGGTGGGGTGGCAGCTTCGGCTACTACCGCCACGGCCCGTGGATCGGCCCGCGCTGGGGGCTGAACTACCCGTACGACGCGCTGCGTTACGACCGTGAAGTGGCGGTGCTGATCCGTGACCGCAGCAGCGGCAAGCCGCTTTTTGAAGCGCGTGCCAGCAACGAAGGCAACGCATCCAGCGCCAGCAGCAGCACGCTGGCGGCGATGTTTGAAGCCGCAATGCTTGACTTCCCGCGCCTGGGCATGAACCCGCGTCGGGTTTCGGTGCCGTTGACGGCGCAGTGACTGCCTGTTGACTGCCTAGCCAGCCGGCGCGATCAGCGGGACCAGGGACTTGAGGTCGTCTTCCCAGCCCTTCAAGTTGTCGCGCGCCTTCTGCCGCTGTGCAGGCGTGGTGGCGTTGTGGATCTGCGCCGCCAGCGCGCAGTTGTAGTCGGTGAGCCTGGCCTGATACGCGCGGTATTCGGCGTTGGGTGAGCGTTCTGTGCGCTGCACCAGCGCACGCAACGCGGCAATGCGCACATCGCGTTCACTGCGCTCAGCGACCAGGCGCTTCAGCACTTGCAGCGTGTCGCGCTGGCGTCGTTGGCGGTCCACCAGCCACAGCTCAGGGTTGAAGGGCGAGGCCGCGACACCGGCAGAGATCACCCGCAGTTGCGCGTCGTCCAGCCCGCCATAGACACGTTCGGCGCGTTCAACGGCCCGCCTGACGGATTCCCGTTGCCGCTCTGCGGCGTCGGCCTGCAGGAATTCAGTGCGCATGTCATCGTTGAGCTTGGCGTACTTCTGCTCCAGGTGTTTGAGTTGGGTGTCGCCAATGCCAGGCACCACGTCGGCAAAGTCAACGATGGCGCGCACCAGCGCGGGTTCCAACTGCTCGCGAATGCGGTCCTGCCAGCGGCACACCAGGGCTGGCGTGGTGGGCTCCGTCACCTGCTGGCGTGCGCTGGCCAGCAGCGCCACGTAGCCGGGCAACTGGCTGCCGCGGTGCCACTCAAACCACTTGTCCAGCGTCTGCTTGACTTGGGGCGCCTGCTCGCGGCTGAAGTCGAAGTAGCCGTCGATCCACCACCAGGCCAGTTGCGGGCCGTTGGCATAACCGAGTCGGAGTGCACTGCAGCCCGTCATCGCAGGGCCCAGGGCCAGCAGCAGCAAACCGATAATGAAGGTTTTGATTCGAGAACTCTGCATGGCACTCAACGTCGTGATCATGGCTGCGGGCAAAGGCACCCGCATGAAGTCGGCCAGCCCGAAGGTGTTGCACCGGTTGGCGGGCCTGAGCCTATTGCAGCATGTTCTGAATGCCGCAGCGCAGGTCAAGGACGGCACAGGCTTGAACCGCACCATCGTCATCACCGGCCACGGCGCCGATGCGGTGGAGGCGGCCTGCGCCGCCAGCGGCGCGGTGTTCGTGCGCCAGATGCCGCAACTGGGCACCGGCCACGCTGTGCAGCAAGCCGTGCCGCAGTTGACTGAAGACAACGCCGTCACACTGATCCTGAATGGCGACGTGCCGCTGATCCGCACCCAGACCGCCAGCGCGTTGGTGGCGGCCTGCGGCGGCACGAAGCTGGCGTTGCTGACGATCGAGTTGAGTGACGCCACGGGCTATGGCCGCATCGTGCGTGAAGGCAACGCAGTGCGCGCCATCGTCGAGCACAAGGACGCAAGCCAAGCACAGCGCCAGATAAGCGAGGTTTACACCGGCATCATGGCCGCGCCCACCGCCGCGCTGAAACGCTGGGTGATGGCGCTGAAGAACGACAACGCACAAAAGGAGTTCTACCTCACCGACATCGTCGCGATGGCCGTCGCCGAAGGTGTGCCGGTGGTGGCCACAGCGGCGGCCAGCGACACCGAAGTGCTGGGCGTCAACAGCCCCGTGCAACTGGCCGACCTGGAACGCCGCTTTCAGCGTCAGCAGGCCGACACCTTGATGGAAGCCGGCGTCCGCCTGGCCGACCCGGCGCGTTTTGATGTGCGGGGCAACCTGCACTGCGGCCACGATGTGGAGATCGACATCAACTGCGTCTTCGAAGGCACCGTGCACATCGAAGACGGCGCGCGCATCGGTGCCCACTGCATCTTGCGCGACGCGCACATCGGCGCTGGCGCCGTGATCCACCCCTTCACGCACATCGAAGGCGCGCGCGTCGGGCCCGGTGCGCTCATCGGCCCCTTTGCGCGGCTGCGGCCAGGTACAGAGCTGGGCGCCGAGGTCCACATCGGCAACTTCGTCGAGGTCAAGAATTCAACCCTTGCTGCGGGTGCCAAGGCCAACCACCTGGCCTACTTGGGCGACGCCACGGTGGGCGAGCGCGTCAACTTCGGCGCCGGCAGCATCACCGCCAACTACGACGGCGCCCACAAGCACCGCACCATCATCGGCAACGACGTGCACGTCGGCAGCAACTGCGTGCTGGTGGCGCCGGTGACGCTGGGCGACGGCGCCACCATCGGTGGTGGCAGCACGATTTCGAAGGACGTGCCGGCGGGGCAGTTGACGGTTGCACGGGCCCGTCAGGCCACGCTTTCTGGATGGCAGCGGCCGAAGAAGATTGGCAAGAAGGGGTGATTTCTGCGGCCGCGGATTGGGCCGGCAAGGCAGGCCCGGGCAGGCTTGAGCGCTTCGCTGTGGCGGCCTTCGCTGCGCTACGGCTCCCGTGCGGTGCTCGGTTTCATGGCCTAGTCGCGGAACTCGTGACGTCCCGCTTCGCTCATTGCCCCTGGGCGTGCCACGACACCGCCTGCCGCAGCGCGGTGGCCAGCACCCATTCTCCAATCGGCAGGATGAGCCTGCGCGCTTCGGCCACCGGGATGAAGGCGTCGGGCTGGATCAGACCCTGCTCGGGATGAACCAGCGCACCAGCGCTTGAGTGCCCACCAGAGCACCGTCGCTGACGCGCAGTTGGCGTTGAAAGTGGAGCACGAATTCGCGGTCGCGCACGGCCTGCGCCCGGGGGCTTTCCAGCGCGAGGTCAGCGGCTACGGCCGCGGCCATGTCGGGGTGGAAGAACTGCCAGGCTGTCGTAGCCGATTTCGGAGCCGGCGTTGATCACGTCGGCCACCTGCTGGCGGTGGCCGGGCGCGATGAAGTCCAGCGTCGGCCGGCCCATCATCGGGCAATTGGCGTTCGTAGTGGACGCTGCGCAGGTCGCTCACCACCTGATCAATCTGCGGCTGGATGGCGTGCGCGGCGGCGTCACCAATCACTTCGGCCAAGGGCGGTTGAGGATCGACTCTTCGTCGAAACCGAACATCGCCGCCTAACCCTGGTTGGCATAGCGGCAGCGCATGCCCACCTCCTCGCAATAGGCCATGGCCACCGGCACGTTGTTGCACAGGCGGCGGAACTGCGCCAATCCGGCCCGCAGCGCGCGCAGTTCGTCGGGGGCTTCGCCCGCAGTCACGCGCTGTCAGCAGATGGGCGGTCGGGGCGCTCGGCGACATCGGCCGCCAGGCACAGGTCTTCCCAGGCCTTGGCCTTGTCGGGCAGGTTGCGCAGCAAGTAGGCAGGGTGGTAAGTCACCACCAAAGGCACGCCTTCGTATTGATGCACACGGCCGCGCAGCTTGCCAATGGGTTCATCGCTGCGCAGCAGCGCCTGCACCGCAAAACGCCCCATGGCCAGGATGATGCGCGGCCGCAGCAACTGGATCTGGCGCACCAGGAAAGGCTCGCACTGCGCCAGTTCTTCGGCCGTGGGGTTGCGGTTGCGCGGCGGGCGGCACTTCAGCGTGTTGGCGATGTAGGCGCGCTGCGCGGGCGGTCGGTCGCCATCGTCCGTGCGGCTCAGGCGCAGCGCCGCCAGCATGCGGTCCAACAACTGTCCCGACGGGCCGACGAAAGGTTCGCCCTGCAGGTCTTCCTGCTCACCCGGCGCTTCGCCCACCACCAGCCAGTGGGCCTGTTGGTGACCGACGCCGAAGACGGTTTGGGTGCGGCTGTCGCACAGGGTGCAGGCGCGGCAGTCGGCCACCGCAGCGCGCAGCGTGGGCCAGTCCATGCCGTGGGCGTTGACGGTAGAGGTCTGGAATTTCTGCGCCGCGGGGGCGCGGACAAGCGGCGCGACGGGGGATGCGAGGGAGGGCATGACGCGGCTCGGGGATGAGGGCGTGGTTGCGATCACGGTCGGAGCCTGGGCTGCAACGGGCATGGGCACCGGCACGGCAGGCCGCTCAACCGCCCCGTCTGCCGCACTGTCACGCTGCGGGGGTGTCCACAGCCGCAAGCCCATGGCTTGCAGCAGTCCGTGCTGGCGCTCAGTCCAGGCCATCGGTTGCTTCGCGCGGCGCGCCCAGATGCAGGCCCATGACCACCGCGTCTTCACGGCCCTGCGCCGAAGGGTAATAGCCGCGACGCAGACCCACCGCCATGAAGCCGCGGCGCTGGTAGAGAGCGCGCGCATGCTCATTGCCATGGCGCACTTCCAGCAGCAACCGGGGCAGGCCCAGGTCCAGGCCCAACTGGTTGACGACGTCCAGCAGCAGGCTGCCGAAGCCCTGGCCCTGATGCGCCGGCGCCACCGTCACGTTCAGCAGGTGCAGTTCATCGACACCGGCCATGGCGACGAAGTAGCCCACCACGGCACCGTCGCATTCCAGCACTTCGGCGTGGTAGCCGGCGGCCAGGGAATCGATGAAGTTGCCGCGCGTCCAGGGGAAGCTGTAGGCGCTGGCTTCGATGGTCTGCACGGCGTGGGCATCGTGCGCGGTCATGGCGCGGCGCGTGGTTTGGCGCGTGGTGTGGCGCGCGCTGTGGCGCGTGCCGTGCGGCTGCTGTTGGGCGCTCATGGGCCGCTCATCGGAGGCCTGCCGCAGGCATGGCCAGCGCCTTGACGGCCACGCGCTCGGCGGTCGTCAAGGCGACCTTGTCACGCAGGTACAGCGGCAGTGCGTCGGCGGGGTCCAGGCCTGCGCTGTCCAGTGCCGCACGCTGTGCCAAGCGCAGCAAGGCGGCTGCGCGGTCACTTTCACGCAAGATGCTCTGCCAGCCGGTGGGCAGCGACAAGCGGTCGCCAAATGCGGCCAGCGCCGAGCCCGCCACCACACCTTGTGGCGGCAGCGCGGACCAGGCCGCGTTCAGCGCCGGCAGCGTGTACAGCGCTGGCGCCTGCACGACCTGCCAGCGCCCGCCTTGCCAGCGGTAGCGCGCGGCGTAGGCTTCGTCCATGCGGGCATCCATGGCGACGGCCACATCACCGGAGTCAGGCGAGCCGGCATGCAACCTGGCTTGAAGACGCGCGTCTTCGGCCACGATGAGCAGGCTGTCAATGGGCAGCAGGCGGCAGCCAATGCCAAACCCCAGGCCCTGCGCCACGGCGCAGGCCGTGCGCAGGCCGGTGAACGCACCGGGGCCTTGTCCGTAGGCGATGGCGCCGATATCCAGCCATTCCAGGCCGGCACGGTCCAGCAAGCTGCGCAGCAGCGGCAGCAACTGCGTGGACGCCAGCGCGCCACCTGGCGCAGTCTGCGTGAAAGCCGCAGCGCCCGCCCGCGCGTCCACGCAGACGCCAGCGGCGATGGTTTCGGTGGCGGTATCCAGCGCCAGAACAGGCAGCACGGGCGAAGGCATGCAACGAGTTTAGCCGTGCGATCATCTGGCATGCATCAGGCGTGTTCGACCTTGCCAGGCCGCCGCGCGCGCTGCGCACCTTCCGTGTGGCGGCTGGTCTGGCTGCCGATGATGCCGGTGTGGTCGATAGCGCTGCTGTTCATGCTGACCTGGCAACCCGCGCAGGCGGCGCAAACCCTGCCGCCCGAAGCATTGCAATCGTTGCAGCGTGCGGGCGTGCCAGCCGATGCGATGTCGGTGGTGGTCCACGACGCCACATCCGGCCGCAGTGTGTTGCAGTGGCAGGAACAGCGCCCCGTCAATCCGGCGTCGCTGATGAAGCTGCTGACCACGATGGCGGCGCTGGAACGCCTGGGCCCGGCCTTCACCTGGGCCACGCCGGTTTGGCTGACGGGGCCCATCAAGGACGGCGTGCTTGAAGGCTCGGTCTTCATCAAGGGCAGTGGCGACCCCAAGCTGGTGCTGGAACGGGTGTGGCTGCTGCTGCGCCGCGTGCAGCAGTTGGGCGTGCGCGATATTCGCGGCGACATCATCCTGGACAACAGCGCTTTCGTCGTGCCCGAAGCCGACGCCGGTGACTTCGACGGCGAACCGCTGCGGCCCTACAACGTGAGGCCTTCCGCGCTGCTGCTGAACTTCCGCTCGGTGACCTACACCTTCGTGCCCGATGAAGCCGCAGGTGTTGCGCGCGTGGCGGTGGAGCCGGCGCTGGCGGCGACGCAGACCGACCGCACCGTGCCTCTGCAAAGCGGCCCCTGCGGCGACTGGCGCGCCGCGCTCAAGGCCAGCTTCGAGCCCGGTCGCACGCGTTTTGCGGGCAGTTACAACAGCGCCTGCGGTGAACTGAGCTGGCCGGTGGCCGACCCGCAGCCCGGCACCTTCGAGGCGCGGCTGATCGACGCGCTGTGGCGTGAGATGGGCGGCCAGCTGCGTGGCAGCGTGCACGAAGGGCTGGCGCCGCTGGAGCTGAAACCCGCCTTCGAGCAGCGGTCCCCCGCGCTTGCCGAGCTGGTGCGCGACATCAACAAATACAGCAACAACGTGATGGCGCAGCAGCTCTTCTACACGCTGGCGCTGCAGGCCAGGAAGACAGGCCCGGCAACGCTGGATTCGGCCCGCGACACGCTGGCGCGCTGGCTGGCCGAACGCACGGGCGATCTCGGCAGCGACGTGGTGCTGGACAACGGCTCGGGCCTGTCGCGGCAGACGCGGATCAGCGCGCTGCGGCTGGCGCGGCTCTTGACGCAGAGCTTTGACAGCCCGGTGATGAGTGAGCTGATGTCTTCACTGCCGATCTCGGGGCTGGACGGCACGCTGCGCCGGTCTCGCGCCACCGCAGGCCGGGCGCACCTGAAGACGGGTTCCTTGCGCGACGTGGCCGGTGTGGCGGGCTATGTGCTATCCCACAGTGGCCGGCGCTATGTGGTCGTGGCCATCATCAACCACCCCAACGCCAACGCGGCGCGGCCGGCGCTGGACGCGGTGGTGCAATGGGCCCTGCGCGACGCACCGGCCCGTTAGATCATGAACGCCCAGGACTTCATCGGCTACTGCGCTGCCGCTCTGACCACGGGCTCATTCGTGCCGCAAGCCTTGCTCACGCTGCGAACGCGCGACGTGAGTGGCATTTCACTGGGCATGTACAGCGCCTTCACCGCTGGTGTGGCGCTGTGGCTGGTGTATGGCGTGATGCTGGGCAAGTGGCCGATCGTCGTCGCCAATTCGGTGACGCTGGTGCTGGCGGCGACGATCCTTACCGTCAAGATCGTGGAAGACCGCCGGGCTCAAAAACGCGGGCTTCAGAACCGCGGGCTTCAGAACCGCGAGTTTCAAGACCGCGAGTTTCAGAACCGGAAGTTTCAGAACCGGAAAGACGCACCCACCGAATAAGTGATCGGCCGGAAGTCGATCGTGGTCTGCAGCACCACCGCGCCGGTGGCCGTGAGGTTGCTCTTCACATCCACCTTGGCGACGCTGGCGAACAAGCCCCACTGCTTGGTCAGCGCCCAGTCCAGACCCGCCTGCACGGCCAGGCCGGTCGAGTCGGACAGGTGCGCGTCCCAGGCGTAGGGTGTCTTGACGTCGGTGAATTTGGTGTAGTTGATGCCCACGCCAAGGTAGGGGCGCAGCGTGCTGCCGGGGGCGAAGAAGTGGTAGTTGATGAGCAGCGTTGGCGCCACGTTGCGGGCCGTCAGCACCTCACCCAGAAAGGCCACGCTGCCGGACGCGCGCGCCTTGATCTTGGGCGGCACACCCAGCACCAGCTCAATGCCGACGCTCGGCGACAGCGCGTATTCATAGGTCAGCAGCACCGTGGTGGCATTGCCCACCGTGGCGTCCGCGCCTGGCGCAATGCCGATGCCGGTGATGCCGTTGGTGCGCGCGTGCGTCTGGTAGAAGATGACGCCGCCCTTGAGTGTGGAATCCTGGGCCTGGGCCGCACCACTGAGCGTCAGTGTCGCCACAGCCGCCAGCACGATGAGTCGAATGGTGTGTTGCATGCGAGTCTTTCGGGGTGCGGGTTTTTAGTTGATCCAGCCGAACGACCGCAGTTGCGCCAGCACGTAATCGCTGATGATGCGGTGGCCACCCGGCGTGGGGTGGACGCCGTCTGCAAACTGCCAGGTGCTGACGTTGGCGCCGGCGCGCAGGCCGTAGTAGGGTGCGCCCACCGTGGAATTGCAGAACAGCGACGAGCCGTCCGTCACGGCGCCGCGCGTGATGGCAGAAATGGCCGCCGCGTCGCAGGTGGGCACGGTGTTGTTGACGATGCCGTAGCGGGCCGGGTTCAGGTACACGTCCTTGCCCGGCGTGTTCTGGTCGATGATCTTCACCGCCACGTTGGTCAGGCCTTCACGCAGCCACAGGTTGAAGGTGTCCACCAGCCCCGACAGCACCGGCTTGGCAGTGGCCGGCAGCGTGCTGCCAAAAGGTGTGAGCGTGGAGTCGGGCAGGTTGACGACAGCCACATAGCGGCCACCCTTGGCCAGGATTTCGGTCTTCACATAACCCGACAGTTCCAGGGCAGCCTTTTTCATCTCGTTTTGCGCCGCCGTCTGGGCCTGGAACAGCGCCAGGTTGGCCTGGTCGGCCGTCAGGCGCCCGGCAGCCGCGTCGGTCTGGATTTGTGTGGCTGCAGCCGAAAAGGCGCCGAACTGGATGAAGGCGTCGTTGTTGCCACCCCAGACCAGGATCAGGTCGCTGGCGCGGAAGCTCGTGAAGCGCTGCAGGTGGTTGGCGATCTGCGTCTTCAGCGGCACCGTCAGCGCGCCACCGGCCTTGCCGATGCCGTTGGGGTCCGTCACGCGCGAGCCGCCCTGGCCGTAGGCCGTGCAGGTGCCAGCCAGTGCGGGGTTGGCCGCCGCCGGGCAGCGCACAGACGCCGTGCCGAAGCCCACTTCAGCCGGCGTGGTGATGATGCCCAGGCGCGTCGATACGTTTTCGACCCACACCGTGGCGGTGGCGCTGTTGGCCGTGAACTTGCCCCCGAAGTACGGTGCCTGGCCATTGCCGGTGAGCGATGTGGCGGGTGAGTACGCGCCGACGTCGGACAGACTGTCGCCAAAACTGACGACGGCCGCGAAGGTGCCCGCTGTCGTCGGCGCGCCTGACGGCTGGCCGCTACCGGCAATTTCGGG
The DNA here is from genome assembly GCA_031372005.1 of Rubrivivax sp. Classification (GTDB taxonomy): domain Bacteria; phylum Pseudomonadota; class Gammaproteobacteria; order Burkholderiales; family Burkholderiaceae_C; genus Rubrivivax. The sequence continues at coordinate 7,276 of JANMKK010000022.1, read as the reverse complement.
TTCGTTGCCGCCGCACGCGGCCAGAAGGGCCACGGCAACCGCCGTCAACGCCCAGGATCGAAGGTTTTTCATGAAGTCCCCACTGTCTTTGTCGCTGAGCCTTGGACGCGATCGTTCATAAATAGAACGGTCGTTCACTTTTCAGGCCGCGACTATAAGAGCGACAGCCCAGAGAGGCTGGCGGTGGAAACCCCGGGGCCAGGTCTATCCCCGGCGGATTTGCGGGATTCGACCGGGGGGCTGGCTGCGCCTGCTAGAACGGGTTGCGCTGGGCCCTGACGATGGCCAGCGAATAGAGCGCAGCCTGGCCGCCCGATGACAAGCGGGTGCCGTCGGCCCACAGGTAGTTGGACGACGTGGCACCACTGACCAGCGTGGCGGTGGTGCAGTCGGGCAGCGCCACGGTGCACGCGGCGGTGCTGACGTCAATGAAGCCGAAGCTGCCCGGCGAGCGTGCCGCCGACTGCGTGCGCAGGTCCATCTGCACCAGGCCCACAAAGCGCCCGTCCAGCAGCACCTTCACGCCCAAGCGCTCATTGAAGGCTGTCGTCAGCCGGCTGATGAACGCAGCGCGGTCGAAACCACTGCCAGCATTGGCCAGCGCCTCGGCACGCGCAAAGGGCGACATGCCCATGTCGGGCAGGTTGGAGACGATCACCTTGGCACCCAGGTTCACGAGCCGGTTGACGACGGCGGCCATGCGTTCGCCACGCAGCCCGGCTTCAGTGATCAAGGCCGCCTCTGGCACGGCCGGGTACTGTGCGTAGAGCGCCAGCACGTCGTTGGCGCCAGCCAGCACGAGCGCCAGGTCTTTGTCACGCAAGCCCCCCGCCGCCACCTGGGCTTCAACCTGCGCGGCCACGTCCGCCACTTTGGCCCCCACTGCGGCAAACATGAAAGCCTTGGGCACCGCAGCCGGTGTGGCGACGTTGCATTCTGCAAAGACGAAGCCGTAGGCTGCGGCAATGCCCTGCACCCAGAGGGGTTCAAGGCGACAGTCGAAAGCGCTGGTGGTGGCGTCAAGGCCATTCACGCCGTAGCGTTTGCCGTCGCTGCGCAGCGCACTGGACTCATCACCGAATGCGAACACCCGTTCAGCGATGAAGGGCTCGAACTGCGACGTGCCGCCGCCACAAGCGGCGACCAGTGCCGCTGCGGCACAGGCTGCGGCTGCGGCCACGGACAGGCGCCAGCGTCGGGCGGCCTTGCTGCTCTGAATCATCTGAACTCCGGAAAACTCGGTTGGGACGGTGCGGCGGGTGCGGGTGCGGGTGCGGGGGCTGGTGCGGGTGCGGGCTGGTGTCGGGGTGCATCAACTCACCGCGACGCTGCGGCACGTTCAAGGCGGTCCCGTACGCCGTCCCATTCGGCGCCGGGCGGGGGGCTTTCAACCCAGATGGCAGCCACACCGGCCGTGTCTAGATCGCGCAGCACGGCAAAAAGTTCATGCGCCGTGGCCGCAGCAGTCTCGGGCATGGCCCGGTGAACCCACCCCTGAACCACAGCAGCAACGAGGCGCTAATATACCGCGACACCCCCTTCGCCCCCTTCGTCCTTGGGGGCCGGCGGCGCTGCCGCAACCCGCTGCTGCAGCGCCGCACGACCCCATAAGCGCACCGCAGCCACAGGCGCGTAGTGCGACGCCAGCGTGCCCGACGCGCGCGGCGACGCCGCGTCTGGCGCGGTCAGCGCTGCACCCAGCACCGCTTCAATCTGCAGCCGCGACAGTTGCCCCGGTCGCAGCAACGCGGGCTGTTCGCGCGTGCAGTCCACGATGGCCGATTCGATGCCCACCGGGCACATGCCGCCGTCCAGCACCATCAGGCCGGGGCCGAATTCCTGGGCCACATGTGCGGCGGTGGTGGGGCTGACGCGCCCGAAGCGGTTGGCGCTGGGCGCGGCCACACCCGGCACTCCCAGGCGCGCGGCTTGCACCAGCAGCGCCTGAGCCATGGGGTGCGACGGCAGGCGCAGGCCGATGCTGTCCTGCCCACCCGCTGCAGCCGCACCCACGCCCGGGCGACGCGGCACGATCAGCGTCAGCGGCCCGGGCCAGAAGGCGGCTATCAAGCGCTGCGCCGCCGGGCTGAGGTGGTGGCTGAAGTGCGAAGCTGCAGCGGCCTGCGACAGATGGACGATCAGCGGGTGGTCGGCCGGACGACCCTTGGCGACGAAGATGCCCGCGACGGCGGCATCGTCATCGGCACGGGCTCCCAGGCCGTAGACGGGTTCGGTCGGGAACGCGACCAGGCCACCATCGGCCAGGCGCTGCGCTGCAGCGGCGATCAAGGCTGCATCAGCGGCATCGGCGGCATCGGCGGCATCTGCGGCTTGGCCGTTGATCACCGGCATGAACCTTGCACCCCGGCTCAGAACGGTGGCAGGCCAAGCAGAGCGGCGGCCTGGCGTGCCACCGCCTGGGCCGCGGCCGCATCGGCCGCCGTGACGGTGATATGGCCCATCTTGCGGCCACGCCGCGCCTCGGCCTTGCCGTAGAGGTGCAGCCGCACCCCCGGCAGCGCCAACACAGCGGGCCAGTCCGGCGTGCGCGGGGCGGCGCTGTCACCCGCACCCGGCGCCCACCACAAGTCGCCCAGCAAGTTGAGCATCACCGCCGGTGAAAACAGGCGCGGCGCGACCAGCGGCAGCCCGGCCAGCGTGCGCACCTGCAGGTCAAACTGCGACACGTCGCAGGCTTCGATGCTGTAGTGGCCCGAGTTGTGCGGCCGCGGCGCCATCTCATTGGCCACCAGCGAGCCGTCGGCCAGGACGAAGAATTCCACGCACAGCACGCCCACGTATTGCAGGGCTGTGGCCAGCTTTTCAGCGAGCCGCACAGCCTGCGCCGCAGTGTCAGCGTCCACGTCGGGCGCCGGCACCTGCGTCACCGCGAGCACGCCATTGAGATGCAGGTTCTGCTGCACTGGCAGGTGCACGACCTGCCCGGTGCGGCTGCGCGCCACGATGACGCTGATCTCGCAGCGCAGCGGCAGGCGCTGTTCCAGCACACAAGGCACACCACCCAGCGCATCCCATGCGGCAGCCAGGTCACCGCGCCGCGCCACCACAGCCTGACCCTTGCCGTCGTAGCCCAGGCTGGCAGTCTTGAGGATGCCGGGGAACAGGGGCGCATCCACCGCCTTTTCATCAGCAGCCGTAGAAATCAGCGCGTAGGGCGCGCAGGCCACTCCGGCGGTCGCGAAGCACGCCTTTTCGCGGGCGCGGTGCTGGCAGATTTCCACCGCATCGGCGGGTGGCGAGACCCGGCGCGAAAGCGCCAGGTGGCGAAGTGCTGCAGCGGGCACGTTCTCGAATTCCGTCGTCACCGCCGCGCAGCGGCGCGCCAGTTCATCCAGCGCCGCCAGGTCGAGATAAGCCGCCTGCAAGTGACCGTCGGCCGCCGCACCCGCAGGGCTTGTGGCATCGGGGTCCAGCACTTGCACGCGGAAGCCATGCACCTGCGCGGCGTGAACGAACATGCGGCCCAGTTGACCGCCGCCCATCACGCCGAGCGTGACCACGCCCGGTTCGGCCGGTGTCGCCGGCAGTGCGGGCGGTGTCAACGACACCGTTGTCATTGCAAATCCTGCGTCATTGCAAATCGTGCGTCATGGCGCGCGCTGCTGCAGTCTGCTCGTTGCGGAAGGTGTCCAGCTGCGCGCGCAGCCTGTCGTCATGCGCCGCCAGCATCGCCACCGCAAACAAGGCCGCATTCGCCGCACCCGCCGCACCGATGGCAAAGGTTGCGACCGGCACGCCCTTGGGCATCTGCACGATCGAATACAAGGAGTCGAGGCCGCTGAGATGCTTGCTGGCCACCGGCACCCCAAGCACCGGCACCGTGGTCTTCGCCGCCAGCATCCCCGGCAAATGCGCCGCCCCACCCGCGCCGGCAATGATGGCGCGCAAACCACGGCCAGCAGCCGTTTCCGCGAAGGCAAACATGTCGTCCGGCATGCGATGGGCGGAGACGACGCGCTTTTCAAAAGGCACCTGAAACCGGTCAAGGATTTCAGCGGCGTGGCGAAGGGTGTCCCAGTCGCTGGATGAGCCCAGTAGGAGGGCGATGGTGGGGTGCATTTTTCAGAAAGTGCGAAGTTTTCGATGCAGGTTGAGCAGTGACCGCAGGCGTTGTCAACTAAGCTGTTTTTTCCGGACCCGTCGAGTACTGATCCAACAGTGCAATCAGTTCCTTGATTGTCTTCTTATGTACATCAAGGGCGACGTTCTGAGCCCTTCGGAAGTTTTCCGCCTGGGCGCTTTCGCCCGCTGCGGTACTGTAGTCACTCAACGCTCCGAAAATCACGGCGCAATCATCAGCATCGAAACCATCGGATGGTATTGATGTAGCCATTAGTGCCTCGGATGCTGCGAGCTGCGATTGTCCGAGTCGAACGAGGCAGTGGGCATTGTCGGCATGAAGGAGTGCCAGTTCTGCAGAGCCTGCCGGGACTGCAGATGAATTAATCACTTCCGCTATCTCAAGCGCTGCATCCCGGTATTTCTCCTGAAGTACGAAGACCCCTATGCGCGCTGCACGCAAGAGGTGATCTAGCGACGCGAGTCTCGCAACGTATTGGTAGTTAATAGCCGATCTGACTTCAGCATCAATGTAGTTAACTTCCGAAGTCTCGAGACTGAAAGTCAAGCGCTGCACCCTAGCTGAGGCAACGTGCAAGGCTGCTCGGTTATAGGTCAATGCCCCGACCGCAGCTTGGTCTCCTATGCGAATAGCCACTACACGTGCGTGCTCGTACCAAGCCCTTGATTGAGGCATTTGGCCAACGAACGAAAACGAATCGCCTAGCACTAAGGACACCCTGCACGTAGCGCTGCCATCGTCCGCGTCAATCGCCTCAAAGCATTTGGCAATCGCGGTCGCCATAGAGCTGAAGCGCCCTTGATTGAAATCGATGTGCGCCAGCCAGGCCGATGTGAATGCAATGAGGGAGTTCAGACGACAAGCAGTACTCAGCAAATTCGCTCGCAATAGACGATCACGTGCTCCTGTATCCAAGTCCTTGAAGTACAGGAGCAGGCCTTCAAGACACATGATCAGAATCGAAACTCGTGCGCTATGCCCATCCCCAAACTCCTTGCGCAGTTCGACCCTCCTGATTTCTGCCCGGGAAAACTCCCCTATTCGAGCTTCATAGCACGCTAGTTGAGCTGACAGGACGCCTATTTCAATTGGGTCGGCAGCGACGCGAAGTTCGGCTTCCAGCCTTGCTACCAATGGAGAAGTCATCGTTGTACCTTCAGGATATTCCGCAAAAAAGCATACACGCGGATTGCGGCTAGTTCTGCAGCTTTTCGATGACTCTCTACAGGAAAAAAAAAGAGCCCAGCAGATGCTGGACCCTTCAAATTTTACGGCGGGGCAAGCGCATTCACGCTTCCCAGCCGCTGATTCTTCAGGGCTTGTTGCCCGTTGGGAATGGCCAAGCCGCCGCCGGATTCAGCGTCGTCTTCGCCGGCGTTGGCGCAGCAGGGGCAGTGGGTGCGGCAGGAGCCGCCTTCTTTGCCGCCTTCTTTGCCGCAGGCTTCTTGGAACCTGGCTTCTTCGTCGCAGCCGCCTTCTTGGCCGGTGCAGCCTTCTTCGCCGGTGCGGCCTTCTTGGCAGGGGCGGCCTTTTTCACCGCAGCCTTCTTCGCCGGTGCAGCCTTCTTCGCTGCAGCCTTCTTCGCCGGTGCAGCCTTCTTCGCCGCAGCCTTCTTCGCCGGTGCAGCCTTCTTCGCCGCAGCCTTCTTGGCCGGGGCTGCCTTCTTCGCGGCGGCCTTCTTCGCCGGTGCAGCCTTCTTTGCCGGAGCAGTCTTCTTTGCCGCGGCCTTCTTGGCCGGAGCGGCCTTCTTTGCAGTTGCCATAACGATCTCCTTGATCAAGTTACAAAAACGCCGCGCCACATCTGGCAGCGCGGTGATTCATCGCCCGGTGGTCTGCCGCAAGGCTTGCGCCCCTTGGCGGTCGCCCCAGTGCGATGAACGGGGTCACGAACCTGGGCTTGGTCTGGTGCCAGCCTTGGTTCGTCAATCTTGATCTCTCATTCACGCGCAGCCACCGGCCCGTGCGGGACAGCGATTCGCGTGTTGCAGCGCGGACGGCATCGGGCTGAATGTTCAGTCCCATGCCAGCGCGCCGCCGGTCTGGTAGTCGATGACTCGGGTCTCGAAGAAGTTGCGTTCCTTCTTCAGGTCGATCATTTCGCTCATCCAGGGAAACGGGTTCTCTTCGTTGGGGAACAAGGGTTCCAAACCAATCTGCGTGGCGCGCCGATTGGCGATGTAACGCAGGTAGCCCTTGAACATGTTGGCGTTGAGGCCCAGCACGCCGCGTGGCATGGTGTCTTCGGCGTAGCGGTATTCCAGCTCAACCGCTTTCTCGAACAGCGCCTTGATCTCGGCCTTGAAGGCCGGGGTCCAGAGGTGCGGGTTCTCGAGCTTGATCTGGTTGATGAGGTCGATGCCGAAGTTGCAGTGCATCGACTCGTCGCGCAGGATGTACTGGTACTGCTCGGCCGCACCGGTCATCTTGTTCTGCCGGCCCATCGACAGTATCTGTGTGAAGCCGACGTAGAAGAACAGGCCTTCCATCAGGCAGGCAAAGACGATCAGGCTCTTCAGCAGAGTCTGGTCAGTCTCGGGCGTGCCGGTGTGGAAGTTGGGGTCCATGATCGCGTCGATGAACGGGATCAGGAATTCGTCTTTCTCGCGGATCGACGCGACCTCGTGGTACGCGTTGAAGATCTCGCTCTCGTCAAGGCCGAGGCTTTCAACGATGTACTGATAAGCATGGGTGTGGATCGCCTCTTCAAAGGCCTGGCGCAGCAGGAACTGCCGGCATTCAGGCGCCGTGATGTGGCGGTAAGTGCCCAGCACGATGTTGTTGGCGGCCAGTGAATCGGCGGTGACGAAGAAGCCGAGGTTGCGCTTGATGATGCGGCGCTCGTCGTCGGTCAGGCCATTCGGGTCTTTCCAGGTCGCGATGTCGCGCGACATGTTGACCTCGTTCGGCATCCAGTGATTCGCGCAACTGGAAAGGTATTTCTCCCAGGCCCACTTGTACTTGAAGGGCACGAGCTGATTGACGTCGGTCTGACCGTTGATGATGCGCTTGTCGGCGGCGTTGACACGGCGTGTGGCGGCGGGCGGTGAGGTGAGCGGCACGGCAAGCGGCACAGCAAGAGCCTTCGCCTTGGCCACCGCAGCCGACACGGTCGCTGGTGCGAATGTCGTTACCGATGCGGTTGTCGGCGACGCAGCCTTCATTGGCGCATTCA
>JANMKK010000460.1:0-2739 GCA_031372005.1 Rubrivivax sp. | reverse complement strand
CTGCACTATGGCCGCAAGGGCCTGGCACCGCTGTCCATGCCCGCCCACAACGCGTTTACCAACGTCGATTCGCGTGTCGCAACACGGGGCAACTGGTTCGGCGCAGGCGCCGTGTACACGTTTTGAAGGCAACGCACCCATGAAGATCCTTTCCTTCCGCAGCCTGGCGCTGCCTCCATTGGCACTGATGATCGCCTTGACGCTGGGGCTGGCAGCCTGTGGCGGCGACAGCGGCGGCTATACGCCCTCTCCCGTTTCCGTGACCGACCGCCGCCCCCTTTCAGCCGCATTCACCACGCGTTCCGCTGTCAGCTATTCGCCCTACCGCACATCCACGAGTGAATCGGATCTGAACCGCGAAGTCATCACCGCGGCCAACGTGCGCCAAGACCTGCAGCTGATCCGCGCTGCCGGCATCGGCACCATTCGACTCTTCAGCAGCCGCGCCTTTGCGCAGACGGTGCTGACGGTGATCCGCGACGACAACCTCGACATCAAGGTGATGCTCGGGGCCTACGTCAACCCGGTGGGTACTGGGGTCAATGCGGCAGCTGCCGAAGCCGACAACCAGGCCGAGCTCGACAAGGCGATCCTGCTGGCCAACCAGTTTCGCAGCAGCGTCGAAGCGGTGAGCGTGGGCAACGAGACCATGGTGGTCTGGTCCACCCACAAGATCGCACCCGAGACTGTGGCGGGCTACTTGCGCAAGGTGCGCAGCGCCATCACGCAGCCCGTGACCACCGACGACAACTGGCTCTTCTGGGCTTCGGTACCCAAGGTCATTGCCGACGTGGTGGACTTTGCGTCGGTGCACACCTACCCCTTGCTGGATACTTTCTACGACCCGCTGCTGTGGGACTGGCGGTTCAAGACCACCGCCGCCAACCAGCGCGCGGCGGCCATGACGGCAGGCGCCATCACCGAAGCCAAGCGCCAGTTTGGCGAGGCGCGCGCTGCTTTTGATCGGCTGAATCTGCCGGACTTCCCGATGGTCATCGGTGAAACCGGCTGGACTGCGCGCGACGCCGCCGGTGGCCCGGTGCTGAACTTCCGCGCCCACCCGGTCAACCAGAAGATGTACTTCGACGCGCTGCAAACCTGGGCCACGGAAGGCCGTCGCACGGCCCACGGCCCGAAGGCGATCTTCTTCTTCCAGGCTTTTGACGAAGCCTGGAAACAGGGTGACGACGGCTGGGGCCTGTTCAACAAGGACCGCCAGGCGCGCTACACCGTGCAGGGCCTGGGCACTTGCGGCCAGACCTGGGTCTGCGAGGCTGGCACCTATTCGTCAGCCGACGCGCTGAGCTGGGTCGCCCCCACCGTCGCAGCCGCCGTCACTGCGCCGCGCTACACGCTGTACGCCGACGCCGTGGTGGCCGGCGAGGCCCGCGCCACCGGCTTGCGCTGGGACCCCTTTGCGCTGACCGGCTACCGCGACGACACCAGCACCGCAGCACCCGGCGACGGCAACACCAGCTTCGAGATCACGCCCAACCCGGTGAATTTCGGCTGGGGGCTGTTCCTGTACTCGGGTACTGGCGTGACCGAGAACCTGTCGGCCTTTGCCGCCCCCGGCCGGCTGAATATCAGCGTCAGGAGCGACAGCTATCCGGGCAAGATCGAAGTCGGCATCAGCACCGACACCGAAGACCGCGACATCCAGGAAGCCTTTCTGCAGATCGGCCCCGGCGACTACGGTTACTGCAACACCAACAACTGGTGCCAGGTGTCGATTCCGCTGTCGGCCTTTGTGGCCGCCAACCCGAAGCTGGACCTGCGCATGGTGTCCTTCCGCTTCACACTGGCAGACCGCTTCAGCTTCACCGGCAAGCCGCTGAACACGACTGGCCTGCCGAAGATCAGCGTCGACGCCATCCACTGGAGCCGATGAACCCGGGCCCGCCACTGCGCGGCTGGTTGACGGCGCGCGACGGCGGTGCGCGGCTGGCGCCGCAAGCTGCGTTGACCGCGCTGACCCACCAGCCGCCCGGCCCCGGCCTGCCGCGCTTGTGGGTGGATGAGACCCGCGCATTCCAGACGATTGAAGGCTTCGGTGGCGCCTTCACCGAAGCCGCCGCCACCACCTGGCAGCGGCTGCCGCCCGCGCAGCAAGAGGCCTTCCTGCGCGACTGCTTCTGCCCCGCGCGGGGCCACGGCTACACGCTGTGCCGCGTGCACATGAACAGCTGCGACTTCAGCCTCACCAACTACGCCCACGCCGACACGCCGGGCGACATCGCGTTGCAGCACTTCAGCATCGAGCGCGACCGCCAGGCGCTGCTGCCGATGATCCGCGCCGCGCAGCGCATGGCCGGGCGGCCCATCCAGCTGCTGGTCTCACCCTGGAGCCCACCGGCCTGGATGAAAACCAGCGGCCGCATGAACGATGGCGGCGGCCTCAAGCCCGAATACCGCCAGACCTGGGCCGACTGCTTCGTGCGCTTCATCAAGGCTTATGCCGCAGAAGGCGTGCCAGTGTGGGGCGTGTCGGTGCAGAACGAACCCGAAGCGCGGCAACGCTGGGAATCGTGCATCTACTCGGCCGAAGAAGAGCGCGACTTCGTGCGCGACTTTCTGGGGCCCACGCTGGCCGCTGCAGGCTTGGGTGCTGTGCGCATCGTGGTCTGGGACCATAACCGCGATGTGATGGTGGAGCGGGCCAGTGTGATCTACGCCGACGCAGCAGCCGCACGCTACGTCTGGGGCACGGGCTTCCACTGGTACGGCGAAGACCACTTC
>JANMKK010000403.1:0-16358 GCA_031372005.1 Rubrivivax sp. | reverse complement strand
TGCACGACCGCTTCCTGCTGCCCACCTTTGTGCAGATGGATTTCGACGACGTCATGGCCGACCTGCGCGCGGCCGGGCTGCCCTTCGACAACGCCTGGTTCGCGCCGCACCTGGCCTTCCGCTTCCCGCTGATTGGTGAACTGGCCACGCAGGGCATCGAGATGACGCTGCGCAACGCGCTGGAGCCCTGGCATGTGATGGGCGAAGAAGGCGCGCCGGGCGGCACCGCGCGGTATGTGGATTCGTCGCTGGAACGGCTGGAGGTGAAGGTCACGGGTCTGAACCCCAACCGCCACATCGTCACCGCCAACGGCCGCGCGTTGCCGCTGCAGCCCACCGGGCGCATCGGCGAATTTGTCTGCGGCCTGCGCTACCGCGCGTGGCAGCCGCCGTCGGCACTGCACCCGACGATCAAGGTCCACGTGCCCATCACCTTCGACATCGTCGACAGCTGGAACAGCCGCAGCATCGGCGGCTGCCGCTACCACGTCGCCCACCCGGGCGGGCTGGGCCACGACGCCTTCCCGGTCAACGCGTATGAGGCGGAAAGCCGGCGTTTGTCGCGCTTCTTCCGCTTTGGCCACACGCCCGGCAGCATGAATGTGAAGCCTGCGGTGCCAAGCCTGGAACACCCCTTCACGCTGGACCTGCGGGTCTAGCGCGGGCCGGCTCCAGGCTCGAAGGCGGACGCCACACACCATGCCGCAGTCGCAGGGTCAGGGTTCTTCGCAAGCGCAGCAGACCCCGTCGCAAAGTCTGCTGCCCTTTGAGGCTACCGGCGCCAACGCGGGCACGGCAGCGCATACGCTGCTGAGCCACGCCCTGCCGGCCGAAGCGGGGGTGTGGGATGAACTGCGCGCCAGCAGCGGTGCGTTGCGCAGCGCCTGGCAGCGTTTTGCGCAGGCCCTGCCGCTGCCGTCGGCGCAACCGCAGTCCCAGCAGCACCCCGCCACGGCCATCGACATGGCCGGGGATCTCAACCGCCGCCTCGGCCAGGTGGCGCAGCGCATCAAGCTCGACGGCGTCACCCACAACGTCTTCCGCGAAGGCGCGCAGACCGGCAATGCGTCGCGGCCCTGGTCGCTGGAACTGCTGCCGCAACTGATCGAGCCGGCCGACTGGGCGGCCATCGAAGCCGGCGTGACACAGCGCGCCGAGTTGCTGGAGCAGGTGCTGGCCGACCTTTACGGCCCGCAGACGCTGCTGCACCAGGGCCTGCTGCCACCGGCGCTGCTGCTGCGCCACCCGGGCTGGCTGCGGCCGATGATCGGCGCGCAGCCCGCAGGCGGGCAGCGGCTGCTGATCGTCGCCTTTGACCTCGCGCGCGGCCCCGACGGCCGCTGGTGGCTGGTGTCGCAGCGCACGCAGGGCCCGTCGGGCCTGGGCTACGTGCTGCACAACCGGCTCGTCATTGCACGCCAGTTTCCCGACGCCTTCCGCGAACTGCGCGTGCAGCGCATCGCCAGCAGCTACCGCCGGCTGCTGGACGCGCTGGAACAACGCGCTGCCACCGTGGCCGGCGGCCACACGCCGCGCGTGGTGCTGCTGACGCCCGGCCCCTACAGCGAGACCTACTTTGAACATGCGTACCTGGCCCGTTATCTCGGCCTGCCGCTGGTGGAAGGCGGTGACCTCACCGTGCGCGGCGAAGGCCTGTTCCTGAAGACGGTTGAAGGTCTGGAACCCGTGCACGGCGTGCTGCGCCGGCTGGACGACGACTGGTGCGACCCGCTGGAACTGCGGCCCGACAGCACGCTGGGCGTGCCCGGCCTGCTGCAGGCCGCGCGCAACGGCCGCGTGGTGATGGCCAATGCGCTGGGGAGTGCGTTTTTGGAGTCGCCCGCCATCCAGGGCTTCCTGCCCGGCATCGCGCAACGCCTGATGAACCAGACGCTGACGCTGCCTGCGCTGCCCACCTGGTGGTGCGGTGAAGCCGCGTCGTGGCAGAACGTGCGCGGCCAGCTGGACGACAAGGTGCTGCGCAGCACCTTCCCGCGCGACGGCCGCACCACCCGCATCCACGACCCACGGCACGCGGACGACCCCCATCGCAACCAGCGCGCCGCGGTGCACGAAGACCCCGACGCCTGGACCGCACAAAGCCGGCTGCGCTTGGCGCGCGCACCCATCTGGGGCGGTGGTGCGGTCGCGCCGCGCCCGGCCTTGGTGCGTGTCTATGCCATCGCCGAAGGCAATGGCCGCTGGCATGTGTTGCCCGGTGGCATGACCCGCGTGGCGCAGCGCGAAGACGCCAGTGTGTCGATGCAGCGCGGCGGCACGAGCCTGGACACCTGGGTCATGACCGAAGGCGCGGTGGACAGCTTTTCAATGCTGCCCAAACGACTGCAGGTGGACGACATCCTGGCCCGCCACCGCCCCGTCAGCAGCCGCACGGGCGAGAACCTTTTCTGGCTAGGCCGCTACACCGAGCGCACCGAACAGATGGTGCGGCTGGCGCGCGCCACGCTGGCGCTGATCGACGTTGACAGCGAAACGCCGCTGCCCGTGCTGCAGGCGATGTCGGTGCTGGCCGTGGACACGGGCCTGGCGCCACGAGGCGTGCCCACGCTGCAGAAGTCGGCGCGGCTTTTTGAACGCGCGGTGCTGGCCGCGCTGTCCGACGTCAAGCGAAGCGCCAGCATTGCCTACAACCTGTCGGCGCTGGAGCGCTGCGCTGCAGGTTTGCGCGAACGGCTGTCGACCGAGCAGTGGGGCCTGGTGCGCAGCATGGGCGAAAATTTTGCCCAGGCACTGGACGCGCCGGAAGGTGAATTGCCGGCGCTGGCGCAAGTGCTGCCGGCGCTGGACCGGCTGGCGCTGCAGCTGGCGGCCGTCACCGGCACGCAGACCGACCGCATGACCCGCGACCACGGCTGGCGCCTGCTGACCGTGGGGCGCCTGCTGGAGCGCCTGCAGGGCGTGGCGCTGCGGCTGGAGGTTTTTGTCCAGTCGCAGGCCCTGGCCACGGTGCCCGGTACCGAGTTGCTGCTGGACCTGTTTGACAGCCTCATCACTTTCCGCGCCCGCTACCAGCGCCATGAAGACCTGCTGGCGCTGACGGATTTGCTGGTGCTGGACAGCGCCAACCCGCGCGCCTTTGCGGGCGTGCTGCGGCGCCTGCGCACCGAACTGTCCAAGTTGCCCGGGGACGCCGACAGCCTGCGGCCCTTCCTGGCCCTGCTGCCCGAGCAAGGCGCGGGGCTGACGCTGGAGTCGCTGCGCGACGCCGACGATGCCGACCTGTCGCAGCGTCTGGAATCGCTGGCCGCCGACCTGGGCGCGGCTGCAGCGGCGCTGGCAGAACGCATCGGCGAGCGTTACTTCACGCTGGCACAGGGCGTCGATCAAAGGGTCTGACGGTGGACATCGAAGTCATCCACGACACCCACTACGCCTACGCGGCGCCGGTGTCGCTGGCGCACCACCTGGCGCACCTGCAACCCTTGCAGGACGACGCCCAGCGGCTGCTCAGCTTCAGCCTCTTGATCGACCCGCTGCCCGCGCCACCCAACGCGTCGCCGGTGGCCAGCCTGGACGCGATGGGCAACGCCCAGTGCCACTTCAGCCTGGCACAGCCGCACCAGCGGCTGCACGTGCGGTCCAGCAGCCGCGTGCGCCTGGCGCCGCGCTTTGTGGGCCTGCAAGCCGAAGCGTCGCCGCCGTGGGTCGAGGTCGCTGCACGGTTGCGCTACGTGGCCGGTGCGGCGTTTGAGCCGGCAACCGAATATGCAATGCCGTCGCCCTACGTGCCGCGCCTGCGGGCACTGCGCGACTACGGCGCGGCCAGCCTGGCGCCGGGGCGGCCGCTGGCGGCCGCGGCGATCGAACTGATGCAGCGTGTGCACGCCGATTTCCGCTTCGAAGCCCACAGCACCGACATCGACACGCCGCTGACACAGGTGCTTCAGCAGCGCAGCGGCGTCTGCCAGGACTTTGCCCACCTGCTGGCCGGCGTGCTGCGCATGTGGGGCCTGCCGGCGCGCTACGTCAGCGGCTACCTGCTGACCCACGCGCCTGAGGGCGGCGTCAAGCTGCAGGGCGCTGATGCCAGCCATGCCTGGGTGCAGGTGTGGTGCCCGGGCACGCCTGGCGTGGGTGCGGACGAATGGCTGGATCTGGACCCCACCAACAACGTCGTGCCCGGCACGGCCGGCAGCGGCCATGTGCGCGTGGCGGTGGGGCGTGACTTTGGCGACGTGACGCCGCTGCGCGGTGTCGTTCGCGGCGGCGGTCGGCACACGCTCAGCGTCGGCGTCACCACCCGCTGCCTGCCCGACCACCGTGGTGGCGTCAGCGATGAACCCCGCGCCGAAGCCGCAGAGCCGGAACGCCAGTTGCTACAGTCAAAGAGCATGGAAAGCGAACGAACATGAAGTCGCCATTCGACGAAATGCACGACCAGTCGCACCCCGCCGACCAGGGCGTGCGCGAACACTACCGCGTCTATGACGACTGGCTGCAGCGCCAGCCGGCCGCGCAGATGCAGGCCCGGCGTCACGAAGCGGAAATGATCTTCCGCCGCGTCGGCATCACCTTCGCCGTCTATGGCGCGAAAGACGAAGACGGCGCCGGCCGCGAACGCTTGATTCCCTTCGACCTGATCCCGCGTGTCATCCCCAAGCACGAATGGACGGCGATGGAAGCCGGCCTGCGCCAGCGCGTGACGGCGCTGAACCGCTTCATCCACGACGTGTACCACGGGCAGGAAATCCTCAAGGCCGGCATCGTGCCTGCTGAGCAGGTGCTCAACAACGCCCAGTTCCGCAAGGAAATGATGGGCGTCAACGTGCCGGGGAACGTGTACTCCCACATCTCGGGCATCGACATCGTGCGTGCGGGAAATCCTGACGGCAGCGGTGAGTACTACGTGCTGGAAGACAACCTGCGCGTGCCCAGCGGCGTCAGCTACATGCTGGAAAACCGCAAGATGATGATGCGGTTGTTCCCCGACCTCTTCAGCATCCACCGCGTCGCACCCGTCGCGCACTACCCCGACCTGCTGCTGGAAACGCTGCGCGCCGTGGCCCCGGCCGGCGTCAGCGAACCGACCGTGGTGGTGCTGAGCCCCGGCATGTACAACAGCGCCTACTTCGAACACGCCTTTCTAGCCCAGCAGATGGGCATCGAACTGGTCGAGGGGCAGGACCTTTTCGTGCGCAGCGGCTTCGCCTACATGCGCACCACGCAGGGCCCGAAGCGCGTGGACGTGATCTACCGCCGCGTCGACGACGACTTCCTCGACCCCGACGCCTTCCGCAAGGACAGCACGCTCGGCTGTGCCGGGCTGCTGGAGGTGTACCGCGCCGGCAACATCACCTTGTCCAACGCCATCGGCACCGGCATTGCCGACGACAAGAGCATCTACCCCTACGTGCCGAAGATGATCGAGTTCTCCCTGGGTGAAAAGCCGATCCTCAACAACGTGCCCACCTTCCTGTGCCGCGAAGCCGAAGGCCTGAAATACGTGCTGGCGAACATGGCTGAACTGGTGGTGAAGGAAGTGCACGGCGCCGGCGGCTACGGCATGCTCGTCGGCCCGGCGGCGACCAAGGCCGAGATCGATGAATTCAAGCTCGTCGTCAAGGCCAACCCCAGCAACTACATCGCCCAGCCCACGCTGAGCCTGTCCAGCTGCCCCACCTACGTGGACAGCGGCATCGCACCGCGCCACATCGACTTGCGGCCCTACGTGCTCAGCTCTGGCCACGACGTGCAGACGGTGCCCGGCGGCCTCACCCGCGTGGCGTTGAAAGAAGGTTCGCTGGTCGTCAATTCGTCGCAGGGCGGGGGCACCAAGGACACCTGGGTGCTTGAAGACTGAAGGGGAAAGAAGATGCTTTCAAGAACCGCCGACCACCTCTTCTGGATGGCGCGCTACATGGAACGCGCGGAGAACACCGCGCGCATGCTCGACGTCAACTACCAGACATCGATGCTGCCGCAATCGGCCGACATGGCGTTGCAAGGCTGGAGCGGTTTGCTGTCGATCAGCGAACTGACCGTGCCCTACTCAAAGAAGTACGACGTGGTGAGCGCGCGCAACGTCATGGAATTCATGGTGCGCGACGAGACCAACGCGTCCAGCATCGTGGCCTGCCTGCAGGCCGCGCGCGAAAACGCCCGTGCCGTGCGCGGTGCGCTAACGACTGAAGTGTGGGAAACGCAGAACCAGACGTGGCTTGAATTCAACCGCATGCTCAAGGACGACACTTTTGAGCGCGACCCGAGTTCCTTGTTCGAGTGGGTCAAGGTGCGCAGCCACCAGAGCTGCGGCGTCACCGTGGGCACGATGCTGCAGGACGAAGCGCTGCACTTCCTGCGCATCGGCACCTTCCTGGAACGTGCCGACAACACCGCGCGGCTGCTCGACGTCAAGTTCCAGGCCCTGGCCGGCGGCGACTACTTTGGCCCCGACCCGGCCAAGGACCTGCAAGAGGTGGACTTCTACCACTGGAGCGCGATCCTGCGGTCGGTCTCGGCCTTTGAGATCTACCGCCGCGTCTACCGCAACGTCATCCACCCCGGCAAGGTCGCAGAACTGCTGATCCTGCGCCCCGACATGCCGCGTTCACTGGCCGCCTGCATGAACGAAGCAGTGTCGAACCTGGCACTGGTGGCGAATGAACAAAGTTCGGAAACCCTGCGCCGCGCCGGCCGCCTGCAAAGCGACCTGCGCTTCGGCCGCATCGACGAGATTCTGGCCACCGGGCTGCATGCTTACCTGACGCAGTTCCTGGACCGCGTGAACGACCTCGGCGCGGGCATCAGCCGGGATTTCCTGGTGCCGGTAGCGGCCTGAGTTTCACGCGCCGGCCCCAGTCGGGCAGGCGCTGTTCCATCACGCGCTGCGTGAAGGCTTGGCGCCTGGCCTGGAAGGTGGCTTCGCTGATGGCCGGCTGCGCTGACGAACCGGCCAAGTGCGCTGCAGCCGATGCAGCCGATGGCGCGTCTGCAGCCGCGCCCGGCGTCACGGGCAGCAGGTAAGCGTCATTGCGGTTGTTCAGGTCGGTGCCCGACAGCACCACCAGCGGCAGGAAACGGTTGCCGCTGCTCACCAGGCCCATGTAGTCGCCCAGGAACAGGCCGCGCGCGTTGGGGGCCTGCGCCATGTCGAAACGGCTCCAGACGACGGTGTCGGACCAGGCCAGGCCGTCGCGTGATGTCGCCAGCCAGCTGGCGGCCAGCAGCGTGGTGGCGTCGGCAGTGTCGGGCCGCAGGTCGAAGTACAAGAGGCCCACGAGGCCGTCGTCGCGCACGTTCAGCGTGGGCGTGAAGGCAGGTGCGCCGCCGCCGTGGCTGGCTTCGACCGGCGCGCTCCAGGTGAGGCCACCGTCGATGGACCGCGACACGGCGATGGCGTCGCGCACGCCGCCTGAAAAGCGGCTGTCCTGCCAGGCCACCCACAGCGTGCCGTCGGGGCCGGCGGCGATGGTGGGGACGATGCCGCCGTCGCGAATAGCGGTGCCGGTGCTGGCGTCGCGGGTGCCGACGGCACGGTGGTCGGCCACGGTCACCGGCGCGCTCCAGGTGCTGCCGCGGTCGGTGGAGCGCACCGTGCGCACGGTGTTGAAGATTGCGCCGGCCGTCACGTCCACCTGGGTGAAGACGTTCACCAGCAGCCCACGCAAGGCGCCGCCGGTGAGCACGACGATGCGGTTGCCGATGGTCTGTGCGCTGCCGCCGGCCGTGGTGGGCGGGCGGACGATCTCGCGCACCGGCTCCCATGTCAGGCCGGCATCGGTCGAGCGGGCCAGCAGCGTCGGGCCATTGCCGACCGCGTCCAGCCGGTCCCACACGGCATACACAAAACGCGGGTCCAGCGAATCGGCGGTGAGCGTGTTCTTGTCGTTGAAGAGGGTTGCTCCGTCAAGCACCAGGGCCTGCGGCGCGGTCCAGCTTCTGCCACCGTCGGTGGAACGGCTGGCGAGCATGGCGCTCTTGCTGTTGGCGGCAAAGGTAGCGCCGCTGAAGGCCAGGCCCATCACGTGCATGACGCCGTCGCTGCCCACATCGACCCAGGGATCGCTGACGCGTTCGAAGTCGCCAGCAGAACCCGCGCCGGCACCGCCGCAGCGCGACATCGGCAGCAGCGTGCGCGTCCAGGTGGCGCCGCCGTCCAGCGATGTGGCGCTGACCAGCGCCCGTGCACCGCCGTCACTCCAGCGGTCTTGCTGCCAGGCAGCCAGCAGGCGCTGCGAGTCTCTGGGTGAGCGTGCCAGCGTGGGTTCGACTTCGGCGTTGGCGTAGAGCACACCCACTGCGCCGCCACCGGTGCAGTCTGCGGCCACCGGGCTGTCGGCGCTGACGCGGCCGCTGGTGGGTGTCAGTGGCGCGGCGGGCGCCGCTGCCTGATTGCCACCGCCGCCTTCGCCACCGTCACCGCCGCCGCAGGACTGCAGAGCCAGCACGGCGCACAGCGTGGCGGCAAACTTCCACGGCCCTGGGTGTCCTGGTCCGCAGGCGGTGATTGGGCGCTGGTGCATGCCCGCAGCATAGCGAGACCGCAACCTATCATCTCCGGCCATGAACCCTTGCTCGGCCCTGCTCATGATGACTCTTGCCGCGTCGGCGCTTGCGCAACCCCTTCTACCGCCTGTTGCAGCCACCGTGCCCTACACCGTGCGCGGCCCGCAAGGGGACCGGGTGGATGAGTACCACTGGCTGCGCGACGACGACCCCAAAGCCAAGCGGTCTGAAATCATTCAATATCTGGAAGCCGAAAACGCCTACACCGCTGCCATGCTGGCGCCGCTGCAGCCGCTGCAGGGCAAGCTGCTTGCAGAGATGCGCGCGCGCATCAAGGACGACGACAGCAGCGTGCCGCAGTACGACCACGGCTGGTGGCTGTGGCGTGAATACAAGCCGGGCGCCGAATACCCGCTGCTCATGCGCCAGCGCGGCACACCCTTCAAGCCCGACCCCAAGGCCCCCAAACAGTTGCTGCTGGACCAGAACGCGCGCGCCGCCGGCCAGGCTTTTTTCAAGGTCGGCTCCACCGCCATCAGCCCGAATGGCGACGTGCTGGCCTGGACCGAAGACACTGCGGGCCGTCGCATCCACACGCTGCGTTTTCGCAACCTGCGCACTGGCCAGGACTATGCCGACGCGGTGCCCGGCGTGTTGGAAGACCTGGCCTGGGCCAACGACAGCAAGACACTTTTCTACATCCTGCAAGACCCCGTCACGCTGCAAAGCGGGCCGGTGTACAGGCATCGCCTGGGTGCCCTGGCGGCCAGCGATGTGAAGGTCTTTGATGAAGCCGACAAGACGCTGTTCGTCAGCCTGTCGCACACCGCGTCGCGCCGGTACGTGATGATCTCCATTGGCGGCTTCGACACCACCGAAACGCGGGTCATCGACGCCGACGCACCCACCACGCCAGCGCGCGTGGTGCTGGCGCGGCGCGACAACGTGCGCCACATGGCCGACCACCTCGGCGGCCGCTGGGTCATCCAGACCAACGAAGGCGCGCCCAACTTCAAACTGGTGACTGCACCGCAGCGCGCGCCGGACGACCGGCGCCTGTGGCGCACACTGATACCGGGCCGCGAGCAGGCCACCATTGAACATGTGGTGCTGATGAAGGCTGGCATCGCGCTGCAGGAACGCGTGGATGCCGACACACAAGTGCGGCTGCTTCAAGGCACCCGGTCCACACCCGTGGCCGCCGCACCGGCCACCACCGTGGCGCTGGGTGGCAACCCCGACCCGCACGCTGCACATCTGCGTTATGCGGTCACGTCGATGGTGCAGCCATTGGCCACCTGGGACCTGAACTTCGCCAGCGGCCAGAAGCGCCTGCGCAAGGTGCGCGAGGTGCCAGGCTACGACGCCGCAGCCTACAGCACCACCCGCATCTGGGCCCCCGCGCGCGACGGCAAGCGCGTGCCGGTGACGCTGGCTTGGCGGCCCGACAAGGCGCGCGCCGATGGCAGCGCACCGCTGTACATCCTGGGCTATGGCGCCTATGGCAGCTCTTACGACGCCACCTTCTCAGCCAGCCGCGCGAGCCTGCTGGACCGTGGCTTCGTCGTCGCCATCGCCCACGTGCGCGGTGGCGCAGAACTGGGTGAAGGCTGGTACGAAGACGGCCGCTTGCTGCACAAGAAAAACACCTTCACCGACTTCATCGATGCCACCGACGCGCTCGTCAAAGCCGGTTGGGGCGCGGCCAACAACGTCTTCGCCAGTGGCGGTTCAGCCGGCGGCCTGCTGATGGGCGTGGTGGCCAATGAAGCGCCGGCGAAGTACCGCGGCATCGTGCTGGACGTGCCTTTTGTGGACGTCATCAGCACCATGCTCGACGACACGATTCCGCTCACCGCCAACGAATGGACGCAGTGGGGCAACCCGAAGGAAAAAGCTGCGCACGACTACATGCTGTCGTATTCACCGTACGACAACCTGCGCGCGCAGGCCTATCCGGCGATGCTCGTCACCACGGGGCTCTGGGATTCGCAGGTGCAGTACTTTGAGCCGGTGAAGTTTGTCGCCCGCCTGCGCGCGCTCAAGACCGACCGCAACCCACTGCTGCTGGCCGTGAACCTGACGGCAGGGCACGGTGGTGCGTCGGGGCGGTTTTCCGAACTCGCCGAAGTGGCGCGTGAATTTGCCTTTGTGCTGGACCTGGCGGGGCGGCGCGAGTGAGTCTGGCTAACCTGGCAAACCTGGCAAACCTGGCTAACCCTGGCTAACGTGACAAACGCGCTGTCCTCACGGCGGCCGCCAGTTCGATGACCGCCATCGCGTAGTAGCTGCTCCAGTTGTAGCGCGTCACGACGTAGAAATTCTGCGTGCCGGCAACAAAGCTGGGCGCGGCGTCGCCGTTCTGCAGTTCCACCAGCGCCAGCGGGCCGTCATGCGCGCGGCCTGCATCACTGAGCACGGCGCCGCGCTCGGCAAACTGCGCAGCGCTGAAGCTTGGCACGATGTCCGGGCCCAGCAGCACGGCGCGGTCGGCGCTGTCCACCGGCACGGCCACCTCAAAGTGCGTGGGCAGGTCGCGCTGCCAGCCAAAGCTGGCGAAGTAATGGGCCACGCTGCCGATGGCATCGGCCGCGTTGCGCTGCAGGTTGATGTGGCCGTCGCCGTCCATGTCCACGGCAAAGCGGTTGACGCTGCTGGGCAGGAATTGCGGCAAGCCCATGGCACCGGCATAGCTGCCCTTCACCGCCAACGGGTTGCTGCCCTCCCGGGCGCAGAGGACGAAGAACTCTTCGAGTTCACTGCGGAAGAAAGCGCTGCGGTCCTTGCGGCCGGGTGGGAAGTCAAAGGCCAGCGTGGCCAGCGCGTCGATGATGCGGAAGTTGCCGGTGACGCGCCCGTAGAAGGTTTCGACGCCGATGATGGCCACCACGATGTCGGCGGGCACGCCCCAGCGGTCCTGCGCTTCCTGCAGCCAGGCTTCGTGGTCGCGCCAGAAGGCCACGCCCGCAGCGATGCGCTGCGCGTCGATGAAACGTGCGCGGTAGGCGGCCCAGTTCTTGGCCGTGCCGGCGGGCGGCGGCATGATGAGCTTGCGCACCGCGTCCAGGCGCTGCGCCTGGGCAAGTTGTGCGTCGATCCAGGCCAGCGGCAAGCCGTGGCGTTCCGCCACTTCGGTGGCAAAGGCCTGGGCGGCCGCGTGGCCGGCATAGGTGGGTGCGGCGGGGCTGGCGGGCTTCAAGCGGGCGGCCTGTGCCCACAGGGGCATTGACAGCAACAGGGTCAGGGCCGCGCGGCGTGCGGTGGTTGGGGTGGGTGTGTTGATGGCAGAAGACATGGCTGGATTATCGGCACCGCCGCCGCAGCGGCGCCCGCTGCATGGCCTGTTTTCAGCCTCGGTGTGAGCAGGCTTTGCCGGCCGCCCTGAATTCGCGCCACCAGCCGGCGTGGCTTTGGCCCGCGCCTGCAGCGGCGCCATAGCGCAGCCGGTCCAGCACTTCCAGTTGCAGCGCCACGGCTTCACCGGGGCTGCCCAGTTGCTGCCGCACCTGGGCCGCTCGGGCGCGCGGAGCCTGGTGCGCTTGCACCACCACGCCCAGTGCCTGCAACTGCCGCATCACGCGCTGTTGCAGCCGCTGCCAGGGGTCTTGCCGGCGCCGGTCCCACCAGGCCCAAGCCGCGCCGGCCAGTGCGCCAGTGCACAGCAGCAGGATCAGCGTGGTGGCCAGATCCTGCCAGTTGGGAGACTCAAAGCCCAGGTTCTTCAGCAAGTCGAATTGCTGGCCGCGCGAATAGTTCAGCACCCACTGGTTCCAGCGGTTGTTGACGGTTTCCAGCGCCGCGCGCATCTGCGCAGCGAAGGCCGGGCTGATGCTGTTCATGGCGCCGGCCACCAGGCCCGGCGGCGGGCGCAGGCTGCGGCCGCGCTGCACGCGGTCTGGCGCCACGGCGGCCGTCGGGTCGATGCGCAACCAGCCGCTGCCGGCCTGCCAGATTTCGGCCCAGGCGTGGGCGTTGCGCTGGCGCACGACGACATAACCGTCCTGCAGGTCGGGGTCGGCACCCTGGTAGCCGGTGACCACGCGCGCCGGCACGTCCATGGCGCGCATGACGACGACAAAGGCGCTGGCGTAGTGTTCGCAGAAGCCCAGTTTGCGGTCGAGCCAGAAGTCGTCGATGGCGTTGCCGCTGTAGGGCCCGGGCTCCAGCGTGTAGGTGTAGCCACCGCTGCGAATGTGCGTTAGCACGGCGTTGGCCAACGTGCGCGCATCGGCATTCAACAGCGCCGGTTGCTGGCGCAGTTGCGCCGCCCACTGCAGCGTGCGTGGGTTGGCATTGGGCGGCAGATCCACCAGGTCGCGCAGGCCCAGCACGTCCTGCTGCGGGCCATGGCGGTGGCTGAGCCAGGCGTTGACTTCGACCCGCTGGCGTTCCTGCAGCGGACGGTCGGTCTGCCACTGGCCGTCGCTGCGCAGCGTCAGCAGCCAGCCTTCGATGCGCGGCGCGCTCTCAGTGCGGTCGGGTGTCATCTCCAAAAGTGGCAGCAGCGGCAGCTGGCTCGGCTCCAGCGTCATCTCGTAGCGCAGCGGTGCCCCAAGCAGTTGAAGCTCGAGCCGCGGCCTTTGTGCGGCGGGAAAGTTGGGCACCAGACGCGTCCAGTCGCGGCCGTCGAAAGTGCTCAGCACCGGACCGCGAAAGTAGAGCTGATCCGGCTGCGGCACGGGGCCGAAGAAGCGCAGGCGCAAGGCCACGGAATCGTCTTCGGCAATCGACGCCACGCCGCCCAACCGCATGCTGCCCGACAAGCCGGTGCGGCCCACGGCGTCTTGCGGCAAGCCCCACAGCGGGCCGATGCGCGGGAACAGCATGAACATCACCAGCATCACCGGCACCGCCAGCAAAGCCGCGCGCGCTGCCACCGCGCCGGCGCGCAAGAGCGGCGGCCGACCCACCGGCATGTGCGCCAGCACCAGTGCGGTCAACAGGCCCCACACCGACACCAGCAGCCACAGGCCCGTCGCCAGCGACTGCGAGTACAAGAAGTGAGTGAGCACCAGAAAGAAGCCGAGAAAGAACACCACCAGCGCGTCGCGCCGGGCGCGCAGTTCCAGCGTCTTCAGCGACATCAGCACCACCAGCAGCGTGATGCCGGCTTCCTTGCCCAGCAGCGTGCGTTCACCCCACAGCGTGAGGCCACCGGCCAGCACGAGGATGGTGCTGATGAGCCAGCGGCTGGGCAGCGCCGAGGCGGTCAACGCCAGCCGGGTGCGCCAGCCCAGCAACGCGGCCGTCATGGCCGTGCACCACAGTGGCAGGTGCAGCAGGTGCGGGGCCACCGTCCAGCCGATGACAGCCATCTGGAAGAGGGTGTCGCGGGTGTCGCGCGGCAGGTGGGCCGCGCGTTCGCGAAGCGTCGTGATCATGGTTTCCACAGCGCCAGCAGATCAAGCGCCGCGCGCCGATGCATTTCCCCCTGCTGCGGCGCCAGGTCGCGCCCCGGCAAACGCAGACCGCAGTCGAGCCCTTCGCGGTCTGCCAGGAGCACCCAAGCCGCCATGCGCGACAGGCGGTGTTCGGTGTCGGCCCCGGCGGCATCGGTCCAATCGAGCCACAGCGCGCGGCTGGCCGTGCCGGCGGTTTCACGGCTCACCAGTTCACCGCTGCGGGCCACCTTCTTCCACACCACCTGGCGCATGGTGTCGCCACGGCGCCAGGGGCGCACGCCGTCGAGTTCGCTGCCGCTGCTGCGCGCGCTGTGCCGTTCGTCCCCTGGCGTGGCGGCCGCCTGCGGCAGCGGCGGTGCGGGCTGTTCGGGCCGTGGCCATGCCAATGCCCGGGCGGCAGGGCGCCACACGGTCCAGGCGCGGAAGAGGCCGAAGGGAAACATCGTTTCCAGCACCAGCACCGGCACCGCGTGCCAGCCGCGGTGCGGTGGCACGAAGCTCAAGTGCGCGCTGGCCTGGCCGCCGGCGGGTGCGTCGCACCAGGCAAAACTGCTGCCGAACGCCGCGCGATCCTCAAAACGCAAAGCCAGGCCGTGGCGCTCGCGCCCGGGGTTGGTCAGCACCACTTCCAGCCGCGCCGGGTCACCTGCAAAGGCCGAAGGCACTGGCCGCAGGTGCAGCGTCAGGCCACGCAGGTTGGCGTGCGTGAGGTGCATCGACACGATGCCGGTGCCGGTCAACAAAAAAGTTAGCGCAAAACCCAGGTTGAGCTGGTAGTTGATGGCCGCCAGCAGCATCACGATGAGCGTGCCGGCAAACAGGAAGCCGGCTTTGGTCGGCAGGATGTAGACGTTGCGTTGGCCCAGCAGCCAGCTGTCGGTGTGCGGCAGGCGCGCCTGCCACCAGCGGCGGAACTGCGCGCGCGGTGTCCACGCGGCCAAGGTGCTGCCGGCAACCACCGTGGTCACGGTATCGGCGTGGCCTCAACCATCGCGCGAACTTGCTCGACCGGCCCGCGCCCGGCGCCTGCCACTGGCACCAACCGGTGTGCGATGGCCTGCGGCAGCACGGCCTGCAGGTCGTCCGGCGCCACGTAGTCGCGGCCGCCCATCAGTGCGCGCGCCTTGGCCACGCGCAATGCAGCCATGCCGGCGCGCGGCGACAGGCCTTGCACAAACCAGGCGCCAGAACGTGTGGCGGCGATCAGCGCCTGCAGGTAGTCCAAGAGCGGCGGTGCAGCGCGCACGTCCAGCACCTGCAACTGCGCGGCCTGCAGTTCAGGCGGCGTCATTACCGGCTGCAGTTGCATCGCGGCGTGGCGCCGGTCGCCGCGCTGCAGCAGTTCACGTTCAGCCGCGCGGTCGGGGTAGCCGAGCGTGATGCGCAGCAGAAAACGGTCCAGCTGGCTTTCTGGCAAGGGATAAGTGCCCAACTGGTCACTGGGGTTTTGCGTGGCGATGACGAAGAAGGGCTTGGGCAGCGCACGGGTTTCGTTTTCCACCGACACCTGCTGCTCTTCCATCGCTTCCAGCAGCGCGCTTTGCGTCTTGGGGCCGGCGCGGTTGATCTCGTCCGCCAGCAGCACTTGTGCAAACACCGGGCCGGGGTGGAAGACGAAGGCGTCCTTGGCGCGTTCAAAGACGCTGACGCCGATCAAGTCGCTGGGCATCAGGTCGGCGGTGAACTGCACACGCCGGAAGTCCAGCCCCAGCGACACCGACAGCGCGTGCGCCAGCGTCGTCTTGCCGACCCCCGGAACGTCTTCGATCAGCAGGTGGCCAGCCGCCAGCAGGCAGGCAATGCAGTCTTCGATCTGCGGGCGCTTGCCGACAACGATCGTGCTAATCTGGTCAGCCAGCCTCGAGAGCTGGCGCGTGAGGCTTGCGTCCATGCGGCAGACCTTACCCGATAAGCAGGGGGCATGATTTAGCGATGAGCACAGCCTTTTATAGCCATTCAGACTGCCGCGGCCACGACATGGGCGCGGGCCACCCCGAGTGCCCGGCGCGGCTGGACGCCATCACCGACCACCTGCTGGCCACCGGCCTGGACGTGGCGCTGGACTACCGCGACGCCCCCGTGGTGACGCTGGAACAGTTGGCGCGCGCCCACAGCTCCAACTACGTGGGCGAGATTGAAGACCTGCTGCAGCAGGTGCAAGACGATGGCAACCCGCGCGCGCTGGACCCCGACACCGTGGCCGGCCCGGGCACGCTGGCGGCCGTACTGCGCGCTGCGGGTGCGGCCGTGGCCGCCACCGACGACGACATCAGCGGCCGCGCCAGCAACGCCTTCTGCGCCGTGCGCCCGCCCGGCCACCACGCCACGCGCGACAGCGCCATGGGCTTTTGCTTCTTCAACAACGTGGCCATCGCCGCACGTCACGCACTCGACGAACACGGCCTGCAGCGCGTGGCGATCATCGACTTCGACGTGCACCACGGCAACGGCACCGAGGACATCATCGCCGACGACGAGCGGGTGCTGATG
>JANMKK010000398.1:0-12911 GCA_031372005.1 Rubrivivax sp. | reverse complement strand
CTGATGGGTTTCATCCCCAAGAGCGTGAAGAAGGGCTTGATGGCCATGGCCCCGGTGCGCCGCGTGCGCAACGCCGTCATGAAGGATCTGGGCGTGCCCGAGGACATGCTGACCTTCATCAACTACCCCACCCGCTTTGACCGCCGCGGCACCGACGCCGCGCTGAAGGGCAGCGGCATCGAATGCCCCAACCTCAACGACTATGCATGGTGCCTGTGGGACTACTGGGAACGCCACCTGGACCCCGCGCTGTTCATCGACCGCAGCCTGCGTGGCACCGTCAGCGGCAAGGTGGTGCTGATCACCGGCGGCTCGTCGGGCATCGGCCTGTCTGCCGCCTGTCGTTTTGCCGAAGCCGGCGCCATCACCATCATCTGCGCCCGCGGTGAAGACAAACTCGGCACGGCAGTGGAAGAGATCAAGGCCTACGCCGGCAAGGACGCCAAGGTCTACAGTTATGCGGTGGACATTGCCGACGCGGCGGGTTGCGCGGAATTCGTCAAGACGCTGGAAGACGCGCACGGCGGCGTGGACTTCCTCATCAACAACGCCGGCCGCAGCATCCGCCGCGCCATCGAGGCCAGCTACGACCGCTTCCATGACTTTGAGCGCACGATGCAGCTCAACTACTTCGGCAGCCTGCGCGTCACGATGGGCCTGCTGCCGGGCATGGTGGCCAAGAAAAAGGGGCACGTCGTCAACCTCAGCAGCATCAGCGTGCTGGTGAACGCACCGCGCTTCTCGGCCTACGTCGCCAGCAAGGCCGCGCTCGACGCCTGGACGCGTTGCGCCAGCAGCGAATACGCCGACCAGGGCATCACCTTCACCACCGTCAACATGCCACTGGTGCGCACGCCGATGACGGCGCCGACGAAGATCTACGACAACATGCCGCTGCTCAAACCCGAAGAGGCTGCCGACATGATCGTGCAGGCCTGCGTGGACAAGCCGGTGCGGGTGGCGACAAGGCTCGGAGTGTTTGGTGAAATCCTGCATGCCGCTGCGCCGCGCATCACGCAGATCGTCATGAACACCACGTTCCGCATGTTCCCCGACAGCGCGGCGGCCAAGGGCGACAAGGGAGCGAAGACGACGCTGTCGCCAGAAGCGATTGCGATGTCGCAGATGATGAAGGGCATCCACTTTTAGTGGCATGCTGCATGCTCCAAAGCGGGGGGCAAGCATGAAAAAAAGAGAGATGATCGTGGCGCTGGCCGCGTGCGCAGCTGCGTGGACAGGCTGCGCACGGGCCCAGCCCACGATGCAATCGGTGGGCGTGTTCACGGTGCTCGGCGACAGCGTCCAGGTGGTCTGGCCCGAGGAAAGGCCGGGTTTCAGCCACTTGGATCCACGAGGCAAAGAGACCGTGGACTTCAAGGGCATCGGCTTCGACCTGATTGCCTTGCGCACCGCACGCGAGGTGCTGCAGCGCGCACAGCCGGCAGCCAAGGTGTCGTTGTTCCAGTCACCCACGGCCCTGTCGCCGGCCGAGCAGCGCAGTCTTGCCAATGGCGCTGCACGCGCCGAATTGCCGGCCTGGATGGTCAAGACCCTGGAAGACAACAAGCTCACGCACCTGCTGCTGGTGACCCGCCACCGCGGCACCGTCGAGGCGCGCACGGGCGACAACTTCGACATCGGCCGCGGGTTGGTCGAAGGCATCGGCTTTTACATCGACACGCTGTACACGATGCGCAACACCGCCACGGGCGCCCTGTCCACCGGCTTGCTGGCGCCCTACGTGCAGATTCGCCTGACCTTGATGGACGCGATGTCAGGCGCCATCCTGAATACTTATGACGTGCGCGAAGCCTTTGCCTACGCCTCGCGCGACGTCAAGATCGCCGCCGACCCCTGGAATTTCATGCCGGCAGAGGAGAAGGTGCACACGCTGCGCAACATGGTCGAAGTGGGCATGCAGCGCGGGGTGCAGGCGTTGCTGAAGCAGTAGCGCAGCAAGCCTGCACGCCGCTGACTCAACCCGCCGCCACTTCCAGCACCAGCTTGCCGAAATTCTCCCCCGTGAAGAGCTTCGTCAGCGTGGCCGGGAAGGCGGCCACACCGCCCTTCACCACGTCTTCCTTGCTCTTCATGCGCCCGTCTTTCAAATAGCCCGCCATCTCGGCAATGGCCAGGTGGTAGCGGTCGGCGTAGTCGAAGACAACGATGCCTTCCATGCGCGCACGGTTGACCAAGAGGCTCAGGTAGTTCTTGGGGCCCGCCACCGCTTCGGTGTTGTTGTACTGGCTGATGGCGCCGCAGATGATGATGCGGGCCTTTTTGTTGATGCGGGTCAACACCGTGTCGAGGATCTCGCCGCCGACGTTGTCGAAGTAGATGTCCACGCCCTGCGGGCAGTGCTGCTTCAGACCGTCCTTCACCGGGTCCCAACGAGCAGCGCCCTCAGGCGCTGGTGCCTTGTAGTCAATGCAGGCATCGAAACCCAGTTCCTTCACCACCCAGTCGCACTTCGCCGGCCCGCCTGCAATGCCCACCACGCGGCAGCCCTTGAGCTTGGCGATCTGGCCCACTGTTTGCCCCACGGCACCGGCGGCACCACTGATGACGACGGTCTCGCCGGCCTTCGGCATGCCGACGTCCATGAGGCCGAAGTAGCCGGTCATGCCGGGCATGCCCAGCACGTTGAGCCACTGCGTGACGGTGCCGCGCGCCAAGTCGATTTTGGCCATGCCGCTGCGCTTGACCTGGTCTGCGGCCACGGGCCAATACTCCTGCACGCCGGGCCCGCCGGTGACGTGGTCACCGACCTTGAAGGCCGCGTTCTTCGACGCCACGACAACGCCAATGCCGCCAGCCCGCATGACTTCGCCGATGGCCACGGGCGGGATGTAGCTCTTGCCTTCGTTCATCCAGCCGCGCATGGCCGGGTCCAGGCTCAGCGCCAGCACCTTCACCAGCACGCCGCCTTCGGCCGGCTCAGTCACCGGCTCTTCGGTGAACTGCCAATCCGTCGCCACGACAGCGCCTTTGGGCCGCGCAGCCAGGCGCACCTGGTGGTTGGTGGTGTGGGTGGTGGTTGTGGTGGACATGCCGGCTCCTGCGTTGGACAGCCGATCATCGTAGCGGCGGCGCTGCGCGACAGGCGTCGCGCACGCGTCACCTGGGCTCAGTGGGTGTGGGGCGTTTGGGGCACCACCGCACCCACACACCCGTGCACTTCGACCGTCACGTGCTTGATCTGCGACACGGCCGCCAGCCGCCCACGGTAGGCCACGGCCGGCAGCGGCTTGTCAGCCACCACCGACAACGCCGCGCACCAGGCCTGCGCGCCAACCTGCCAGACGTGCAGGTCGGCCACCTTGGCGTCGCCGTCGGCTTCGACAAGGTCGCGAATGCGCTGCGTCAGCGCCGGGTCTTCGGTGGCGTCCACCAGCGCCTTGGCGGTGCTGCGCAGCATGCCGAAGGACCATTGCCCGATGACGGCGGCGCCCAGCAGCGCCACCGCCGGGTCAAGCCAGCCCAGACCGAACCAGGCCCCGCCCACCAGCGCGCCGATGGCCAGCACCGACGTGAAAGCATCGGCCAGGACGTGCAGGTAGGCCGCGCTGAAGTTGTGGTCGTGGCCATGGCCATGGCCGTGACTGTGGCCGTGGTCATGCGCGTGGGCACTGGGGGATGCCTGCGCATCCGCCTCCGCCTCCGCATCCGCATGCGCCTCCGCGCCGCGCCCACCCCGCGCCAGCAACCACACGCTGGCCAGATTGACCGCCAGCCCAATCACCGCCACCAGCAAAGCGTCTTCATAGTCCACCGCCCGCGGCGCGCGCAAGGCCGACACCCCTTCAAAGGCCAGCCACACCGCCACGCCCAGCAGCATAAGGCCGCTGGTGTAGGCTGCCAGCACCTCGATCTTCCAGCCGCCAAACGCAAAACCCGCCGGCCCGCCCTTCACGGCGCGGTGCGACGCGGCGCGCAGCGACAGCCGGTACGCCAGCACCGCGCCACCCAGCGCCAGCGCGTGCGTGCCCATGTGCCAGCCGTCAGCCGTGAGGGCCAGTGAACCCGTCCACCAACCGGCCACCAGTTCCACCGCCATCGTCACCAGCGTCAGCAGCGTCACCCAGGCCAGCGCCTTTTCGCGGCGCTGCTGGCCGTCATCGGCAAAGCTGTGGCTGTGGGCAAAGGGCCGAAGGTCGTGGGCGTGCATGGATCACTTTCAGGTTCAGGGTGCCTTGCCGACCGACGTCACCGTGTACTGGCCATCGACCTTCTCGGCCGTGAAGCGCACGCGGCTGCCCACCGCCAGGTCGTCCAGCCACTTCGGGTTGCTGACGCGGAAGACCATCGTCATCGGCGGCATGTCCAGGTTCTTGATCTCGCCGTGTTTGAGCGTGACCTTGCCGGCGGCCTTGTCGAGTTTGGTGACTTCACCCATGACCGGGTTGATGGATGGCGGGCCTTGGGCCCAGACGGCCGTCGTCAGCAAGGCCGTGGCAGTCAACAGAAATAGGCGTTTCATGGGCAGGCTCCTTTTACCAGGCGATCAGATGGGGGCGACTGGCGCTTCCTACAATGCCTTCACCTTACACGAGCCGCCGGAGCGCGACCATGGGCCAGCCAGCCGACTTAACCCCTGACGTTGACTTGTCGCACATCACCCCACGCGACCAGGCCGAAATCCTGGCCCAGGCGCTGCCCTACATTCGCAAGTTCCACGGCAAGACACTCGTCATCAAGTACGGCGGCAACGCGATGACCGACCCCGGTTTGCAGCAGGATTTTGCCGAAGACGTGGTGTTGCTCAAGCTCGTCGGCATGAACCCGATCGTGGTCCACGGCGGTGGGCCGCAGATCGACGACGCGCTGGCCAAGATCGGCAAGAAGGGCACCTTCATCCAGGGCATGCGCGTCACCGATGAAGAGACGATGGAAGTCGTGGAATGGGTTCTGGGCGGTGAGGTGCAGCAGGACATCGTCGGCATGATCAACGCCGCCGGTGGCAAGGCCGTGGGCTTGACCGGCCGTGACGGCGGCCTGATCCGCGCGCGCAAGCTGAAGATGCTGGACAAGGACGGCGCCGAGCACGACATCGGCCAGGTCGGTGAAATCACGGCCATCGACCCGAGCGTGGTCAAGGCACTGCAGGACGACCAGTTCATTCCCGTCATCAGCCCCATCGGCTTTGGCGAGAAGAACGAGTCCTACAACATCAACGCCGACCTTGTGGCGGCCAAGCTGGCCACCGTGCTGAAGGCCGAAAAGCTGCTGCTGCTGACCAACATCCGTGGCGTGCTGGACAAGACCGGCGCGTTGCTGACGGACCTGAGCGCGCGCGAGATCGACGCGCTCATCGCCGACGGCACCATTGGCGGCGGCATGCTGCCGAAGATTGCCGGTGCACTGGACGCGGCCAAGAGCGGCGTCAATGCCGTGCACATCATCGACGGGCGCGTGCCGCATGCGATGCTGCTGGAGATCCTGACCGATCAAGCCTACGGGACCATGATCCGGTCGCATTGATGCAGGCGGCGGGATTGGCGCGCCGGCGCGTCTGGCTCTTCGACCTGGACGACACGCTGCACGACGCGTCCAGCGCGTCGATGGGTGAACTGCATGTGTCGATGGGGCTGTACATTGAAGAGAACCTGGGCATCAGCAAGGCCGAGTCCGACGCGCTGCGACGCCAATACTGGCAGCGCTACGGCGCCACGCTGCTGGGCCTGGTGCGCCACCACGGCGTCAAGCCCGCGCACTTTCTGCACCACACGCACCTGCTGCCCGGCCTGGAAGCGCGGGTGCGCGGCCATGCGGCCGACATCGCGGCGCTCAAGCGCCTGCGCGGCGCCAAGTTCATCCTGACAAATGCGCCGATGGCCTACGCGCAGCGCGTGCTGGGTGTGCTGGGCATCGGCCATTTGTTCGACGGCGTGCTGGCTATTGAAGACATGCACATGTTCGGCGAACTGCGCCCCAAGCCCGACGCCCGCATGCTGCGCTGGGTGGCCGCGCGGCTGGGTGTGGCGCCGTCGCAGTGTGTGCTGGTGGAAGACACGCTGGTGCACCAGAAGGCCGCGCGACGCGTCGGCATGGGTACCGTGTGGATGCAGCGCTGGCTGCCGGCACGCGTGACGCGGCGGCGGCGCAGGCCGGCTTACGTGGACCGGCGCGTGAGCCGCTTGCGCGATTTGTTTTGAGGCAGCGCAGCAGGGTCCGGCGACGTCTGCGGCAACGTCTGCGGCAACGTCGCCAGGCACGGCCGGCCACTGCACACCGCCACCAGTGCTGCAGCCATCGGTGGCGTCAGCACTTGCGCATGAACTTGCGCGTGAACTTGCGCCTGAACTTGCGCCTGTGCCTGCGCCTGTGCCTGCGCGCCGTCCCAGCCCAGCGCCATCAGCACGATGATTCCCAGCAGCGCCGTCGCCATGAACCGAGCCACGATCCATATCAGTTTTGACATGGCTGAAGACTAGGCGCTCGAGCCCCCGTGCGCCTCACCCAGAAGGGCGACGAGCCCTACATCCGATAGCGTATGCCGGCTTGCCTGGTTGCCGTGCTCCGGCTTGCAGCTTGGACAGGCCCAGCGTTGCCAGCACGCCGCTGGTCCATCCTGCCGCACGGTCCGCAAGCCGCACGCGCACCGCGTGGCTGAGCCCGCGGTCGGATCGTGGCGCTGCTCTGTGGTGCAGCCAGACCCCTGCCGGCACTGGCCAAAGGGCCTGAGCAAAGGGACTCAAGCCGTGATGTAGGTCAGTGTTTACCTGCAAGAGAACCCAAGGGGGCCCTGTGCAAGAATCATTGCGGGCTGGGTGTCCGGTCCGCCCAGCAAACCCCAACCGCCGCCCTGCCGAGCGGTCCAGCACCGTTTCCTTCTGCCTTCCGCCGCCGATGCCCGCCCTGCCCGCAGCACTGCCCCCGGACAGCGTTCCTGACGCGGCTGTCGAGCCGTCGGCCCCGGGCAGGAAGCGTCCCAAACCCGGCGAACGCCGCGTGCAGATCCTGCAGACGCTGGCCAGCATGCTGGAACAACCCGGCGCAGAACGCATCACCACCGCCGCGCTGGCTGCCAGGCTGAGCGTGAGCGAGGCGGCGCTGTACCGCCACTTCGCCAGCAAGGCGCAGATGTTTGAAGGGCTGATCGAGTTCATCGAAACCACCGTCTTCACGCTCATCAACCAGATCGTTGAACGTGAACCGTCACCCACGCAGCAGGCGCAGAAGATCGCCACCGTGCTGCTGCAGTTCAGCGAAAAAAACCCGGGCATGGTGCGCGTGATGGTGGGCGATGCGTTGGTGTTTGAACACGAGCGGCTCAACGCGCGCATGAACCAGTTCTTTGACCGTGTGGAATCGCAACTGCGGCAGAGCCTTCGCACTGCGGCAGAACACGCGGGCTCCCCAACGCCGACGGTGGATGCGCAAGCGCTGGCGTCGGCCATCACCTCACTCATCGTCGGCCGGCTGCAGCGCTATGCGCGGTCGGGCTTCAAGCGCGCGCCCACCGAACATCTGGAACCGGCACTGCAGCGCCTGACGGGTTGAGGGGCTCAGGGACTGATCAACGTGGTGCTGGAGATCGTGGCCGGCGGTGAGCGGCTGCAGCTGTTGCCCGGGCGCGCGGCCTACCTGCCCGACGCCGGCGCGCTGCTGGTCGCCGACGCGCACATCGGCAAGGCTGTGTCCTTCCGCAAGCTGGGCGTGCCGGTACCCGGCGGCACCACCAACGAAACCCTGCGCCGCCTGGACGCGCTGCTGCAGGCTACCGGCGCGCAGCACATCGTCTTCCTGGGCGACCTGCTGCATTCGGCGCGCGCCCGCGCGGCCGACACGGTGGACGCGGTGGCGCGCTGGCGTGCCAGGCACCCTCGCCTGCGGCTGACGCTGGTGCGCGGCAATCACGACAGCCACGCCGGCGACCCGCCCGCCGGCTGGGGTGTGCAGTGTGTTGATGAGCCTTTCATGCTGGCGGGCCTGGCGCTGTGCCACCACCCGGACACCGCAGCAGAGGCCTACGTGCTGGCCGGCCATGTCCTCCCGGCCGCGCTGGTCGGCGGGCGCACGCGCGAACGCTTGCGCCTGCCCTGTTTTCATTTCGGCGCAGCCGTGGGCGTGCTGCCCGCTTTCGGCGAATTCACGGGCATGCACACGCTGCCGCAGGGCCCGCAGGACCGCGTCTACGTCACCACGGGCGAGGTCGTGCGCGAGGTCCCGCACCTACACTTGGCGCCATGAACCTTGCCTTTGAACACCTGCTGGTGCGTGCCGAATCGCTGCTGGCCCGGCTTGAATCGATCTTGCCGCACGCAGCCACCGCGCCCGACTGGGCCACCTCCATCGCCTGGCGTTACCGGCGGCGCGGCAGCGCAGGGGTGCTGGAGCCGGTGCGCCACATCTCAACCATCCGCTTGGCCGACCTGAAAGAAGTCGAACCGCAGAAAGAACGCCTGCTGCGCAACACCGAACAGTTTGTCAGCGGCCGCAGCGCCAACAACGTGCTGCTGACAGGCGCGCGCGGCACGGGGAAGAGCAGCCTGATCAAGGCCTGCCTGAACGAATTTTCTGCACAGGGCCTGCGGCTGATCGAGGTCGACAAGGCCGACCTCGTCGACTTGCAGGACATTGTCGATCTGGTGGCGGACCGGCCCGAAAAGTTCATCGTCTTCTGCGACGACCTGAGCTTCGACGACAACGAACCCGCCTACAAGGCGCTGAAAAGCGTGCTCGATGGCAGCGTGGCGCAGGCCAGCGACAACGTGCTGATCTACGCCACCAGCAACCGCCGCCACCTGCTGCCCGAATACATGAAAGAGAACCTCAGCTACCAGCACACCGAAGACGGCGAAGTGCACCCCGGCGAAGGCGTGGAAGAGAAGATTTCGCTCAGCGAACGCTTTGGCCTGTGGGTCAGTTTCTACCCCTTCACGCAAGCTGAATATCTGGCGATTGCGGCGCAGTGGCTGCGGTCCTTCGGCGTGGCTGAAGCGGCCATCACGGCGGCGCGGCAGGAATCGCTGGTGTGGGCGCTGGAGCGCGGTTCGCGCTCGGGCCGCGTGGCGCAGCAGTTTGCAAAAGACTATGCAGGGCGGCATGGCGGATGAACGCGTGCCGGTGGATGTCGCGGTCGGGGTCTTGATCGACGGCCAGGGCCGCTTCCTGCTGACATCGCGCCCCCCTGGCAAGGTGTATGCAGGCTACTGGGAATTTCCGGGCGGCAAGGTCGAAGCCGGTGAATCCATTGAAGAAGCTCTGCGCCGTGAGCTTCAGGAAGAACTCGGCATCAGCATCGGCCCGGCTGCGCCCTGGAAGATTGAACTGATGGACTACCCGCACGCCCGCGTGCGGCTGCACTTCTGCAAGGTCTTTGCGTGGCATGGCGACTTCGAGATGCGCGAAGCCCAGGCCATGGCCTGGCAGTCGCTGCCGGTTGAAGTGAGCCCCGTGCTGCCGGGCACCGTGCCCGTGCTGGCGTGGTTTGCCGCCGAACGGGGTTTCAGCGGGTCCACCCACTAAACTGCCGGCCATGAACTGGCTCGACAGCATCCAATGGGACAAGGACGGCCTCGTGCCCGTCATCGCGCAGGAAGCCGGCAGCGGCGACGTGTTGATGTTTGCCTGGATGAACCGCGACGCTGTGCATGCCACGCATGAACGTGGCCAGGCCGTGTACTGGAGCCGTTCGCGCCAGCGGCTGTGGCACAAGGGTGAAGAGTCCGGCCACTTCCAGACCGTGCACGACATCCGCATGGACTGCGACAACGATGTGCTGCTGATCACCGTCACCCAGCACGGCCACGATCCGTCAATCGCCTGCCACACCGGCCGCCACAGCTGCTTTTACCAGCGCCTGCATGACCACGCCTGGCAAGCCACCGAGCCCGTGCTCAAGGACCCGGAGTCGATCTACCGATGAGCCCTGACGACAGCCGCGACAGCCTGGCCCGCCTGGCCGCAGTGATCGAGAGTCGCAAGCTGCAGGCCGGTGGCGACCCCGACAAAAGTTATGTCGCCCGCTTGTTTTCCAAAGGCACCGACGCCATCTTGAAAAAGATCGGCGAAGAAGCCACTGAAGTCGTCATGGCGGCCAAGGATGGTGACCGCGAGCGCATCGTCGGCGAAATGGCTGATCTGTGGTTTCATTCGATGATCGCGCTGGCGGCGTTTGACTTGAAGCCCGCCCACGTGCTGGCTGAGTTGGAACGCCGCGTCGGCTTGTCGGGCCTGGATGAATTTGCGCTGCGCAAGGTGCAGCAACGTGAAGGAGAAGATGGATGAACAACGTCGTGGTGCCCGGCTCCACCGCCAACAGTGATGGCAGCGGTCTTCGCATGCTGACGCACGTCCTCTACGGCCTGCACACGCTGTCCTGGTTTTCGGCCGGTGCGTTCTCGGTCATCGCCATGGTCATCAACGTCGTCAAGAGCCCTGATTTGCCTGACGACTTCTACCGCAGCCACTTCCGCTGGCAATCGCGCACCTTCTGGTTCACGCTCTTGTGGCTGGCGCTGACGGCGCCGCTGTTCATGCTGTTCTGGTTTCCCGGCGCTGCGGCCTGGTTCCTGGTGGGGCTTTGGTACCTGTACCGCTTTGTGCGCGGCTGGTGGACCTTTGCAGATGGCCGGCCGATGCCGGTGCCGGCCTGATCCGGGCTTGCACGATGAACAGCGACCCCAGTTGCATCTTTTGCAAGATCATTGCCGGGCAGATCCCGTCGAAAAAGGTCTTTGAAGACGGTGAACTGCTGGCCTTCCACGACATCAACCCCTGGGCGCCGGTGCATGTGCTCATCATCCCCAAGACCCACATCGCCACCCTGGCCGACGTCGGCCCCGAGCACGACGCGCTGCTGGGCCGCATGCTGGGCCTGGCGCCGCGGCTGATGAAGGAACTGGGTGTCGTGAATGGGTTCAGAACCCTTATCAACACCGGGCCCGACGGCCGCCAGGAGGTCTATCACCTGCACATGCACGTGTTCGGCGGCCCCAGGCCCTGGGCCAAGGGGTGATACAGGTGTTGCGGCGGGCCGGGCAGCGGCCGCCTCGTAGAATTGCAGGCTCAGCCTTTCCTAGGAGAAGTGATCATGGGTTCGTTCAGCATCTGGCATTGGCTGATCGTGTTGCTGGTTGTCGTGGTCATCTTCGGCACCAAGAAATTGCGCAACATCGGTTCTGACCTTGGCGGCGCCGTCAAGGGTTTCAAGGACGGCATGAAGAGCGGCGGTGAAACACCCGAGGCAGACGCTGCCGTGCCCCCGGCACAGCAAGTGTCCACCGCCAAGCGCGCGGATCCGAACACGGTGGACGTTGAAGCCAAGACAAAGAGCTGATGACCGCGCCCCGCGCGCTCAGGCCGCCTTCACCGTGACTGCATGATCGACTTCGGTTTTGACAAGATCGCCCTGATCGGCGCCGTGGCGCTGATCGTCATCGGGCCCGAAAAGTTGCCCAAGGTGGCCCGCACGGTGGGCCACCTGTTCGGCAAGGCGCAGCGCTACGTGGCCGATGTCAAGGCCGAGGTCAACCGCTCGATCGAGCTCGACGAGTTGAAGAAGATGCGCACCCAGTTTGAAGACGCCGCGCGCAACGTGGAAGAGACCGTGCGCACGCAGGTCAACGACGCCAAGTCAGCCTTCGACACCGACTGGAACAACGCGACTGGAAGCACCCCTTCCATTGGCTACGACGGTGCCCACACCGAAGCCCTGGCGCCGCCGCCACCCAGCTACAGCGGCCCGAAAAAGAACTGGCGGCTGAAAAAAGGCGCCATGCCGCAGTGGTACAAAAACCGCCAGGGCATCCGCACCAAGGCACTGTCAGGCGCGGCGCGTGTGGCACGCTTCAGGCCGCAGGGTGTAAAGGCACCCTGATGGCTGATGAAGAGAAAAAAGACGAACTTGAAGGCACCGAAGCCCCGTTTGTCTCGCACCTGATTGAACTGCGCGACCGGCTCATCCGCGCCGTGATTGCCATTGCTTGCGCCTTTGCCGTGCTGGCCTTCTGGCCCGGCCCTTCAGGCTTGTACGACTTGCTGGCTGCGCCGCTGGTGGCGCATCTGCCGAAGGGCGCGACGCTGATCGCCACCAACGTCATCTCGCCGATATTGGTGCCGCTGAAGATCACGCTGATGGCGGCCTTCATGGTGGCGCTGCCGGTGGTGCTGTATCAGGTGTGGGCATTCGTCGCACCGGGCCTCTATTCGCATGAGAAAAGGTTGGTGCTGCCGCTGGTGGTGAGCAGCACGCTGCTCTTCGTGGCCGGGGTGGCGTTTTGCTACTTCCTGGTGATCCCGGGCATGAGCAAGTTCATCCAGGCCTTTGCGCCCACAACCATCACTGCGGCGCCAGACATCGAACAGTATTTCGGCTTTGTGCTGACGCTGTTCCTGGTGTTTGGCATTGCCTTTGAAGTGCCGATTGCAGTGATCGTGTTGGCGCGCATGGGCATCGTGACCATCGCGCAATTGAAGCAGGTTCGTGGCTACTTCGTGGTCGGCGCCTTTGTCGTGTCGGCCGTGGTGACGCCACCCGACGTGATCTCGCAGCTGGCGCTGGCCATCCCGATGTGCATCCTGTACGAGGTGGGCATCATCGCGGCGCAACTGTTCATCAAGCACACGAAGGCGCCGGATGCCGAGGGTGTGGCTGGGGACAAACCGGCTGTCTGAAACGTTTGCGTCGCGCGTTGCGTCGGGCGGTGCCCGGCAGCGGCCCACGCTATGGCGGTCTTCGCTGCGCTACGACTGCGCTGCGCTGCTCAGCCTTGAGTCGTACCGCCCAACTCACTGCGCTCGCTTCGCTCTCTGCGTTCAAACAGTCGGCGGTAAATCAGAGGTTGAAGCGCGCGTTGCGCGCCGACTCAAGGCCTCCGCTGCTCGCCGCCACAGAGTGGGCCCCTGCCGGGCGCCGCCCCCCGCTCACCGAGCAGCGGGGGCTGTTCCCACACCCGCCCCGGCTG
>JANMKK010000387.1:0-2744 GCA_031372005.1 Rubrivivax sp. | reverse complement strand
CGGCTGGCGCGTCGGAATCGGCGGCCATGCAGTACGTGTCGGCCTACTCCGGCTGCACGATGGGCGAGTACTTCCGCGACCGAGGCCAAGACGCGCTGATCATCTATGACGACCTGTCCAAGCAGGCCGTGGCCTACCGCCAGGTGTCGCTGCTGCTGCGCCGCCCGCCGGGCCGCGAAGCCTACCCCGGCGATGTGTTCTATCTCCACTCGCGTTTGCTGGAACGTGCCGCGCGGGTGAATGCCGACTACGTCGAAGCCTTCACCAAGGGCGCCGTCAAAGGCAAGACGGGTTCGCTGACGGCGTTGCCGATCATTGAAACCCAAGCCGGTGACGTGTCGGCCTTCGTGCCGACGAATGTGATCTCGATCACCGACGGCCAGATCTTCCTGGAAACCAGCCTGTTCAACGCCGGCATCCGCCCCGCCATCAACGCCGGCATTTCCGTGTC
Source organism: Rubrivivax sp. (assembly GCA_031372005.1). Taxonomy (GTDB): domain Bacteria; phylum Pseudomonadota; class Gammaproteobacteria; order Burkholderiales; family Burkholderiaceae_C; genus Rubrivivax. Next base: position 2,293 of record JANMKK010000387.1, on the reverse strand, counting down.
GCGCGTCGGCGGCGCGGCGCAGACCAAGCTCATCAAGAGCCTGTCCGGCGGCATCCGCACCGACCTGGCGCAGTACCGTGAACTGGCCGCCTTTGCGCAGTTCGCATCCGACCTGGACGCCGCCACGCGCAAGCAGCTCGACCGCGGCGCGCGCGTGACTGAACTCTTGAAGCAGGCGCAATACAGCCCGTTGCCCATCAGCCTGATGGCGGCCACGCTCTTTGCCGTCAACAAGGGCTTCATGGACGACATCGAAGTCAAGCGCGTGCTGCCTTTTGAACACGGCCTGCACCAGCATTTGAAGAGCAGCCATGCGGCGCTGCTGGCCAAGCTGGAGAACGACAAGGCGATGGACAAGGCGGCTGAAGAAGAACTCACGAACGCCGTGACTGCGTTCAAGAAGTCCTTCGCCTAACCCGACGCCAAGGAGAAGACCATGGCGGTCGGCAAAGAGATACGCGGCAAGATCAAATCGGTGGAGAACACCAAGAAGATCACCAAGGCCATGGAAATGGTTGCCGCCAGCAAGATGCGCAAGGCGCAAGAGCGCATGCGCGCGGCGCGGCCCTATGCCGACAAGATCCGCAACATCACGGCGCACCTGTCGCAGGCGAATCCGGAATACAAGTCGCCCTACATGCGCACCGGCGGCGAACTTGGCAAGCCCGCCAAGGCGGTCGGCTTCATCGTCGTCACCACCGACAAGGGCCTGTGCGGCGGCCTCAACACCAACGTGTTGCGCGCCGTCACGCTGAAGATGAAAGAAGTGCAGGCCGCTGGCGGCACGATCCACACGGTGGCCATCGGCAACAAGGGCTTCGGCTTCCTGAACCGCATCGGCGCCACCGTGCTGAGCCATGCCGTGCAGCTGGGCGACGCGCCGCAGCTGGACAAGCTCATCGGCCCGGTGAAGGTCATGCTCGACGCCTTTGTCGAAGGCAAGCTCGACGCGGTCTACCTCTGCTACACCAAGTTCATCAACACGATGAAGCAGGAGCCGCTGGTCGAGCCGCTGCTGCCCTTGAGCGCCACGCGCCTGGAGCAGAGTGCGGAAGAGAAAAGCAAATACGGCTGGGACTACATCTACGAGCCCGATGCGGCCACCGTCATCGACGACCTGCTCACGCGTTACATCGAAGCGCTGGTGTACCAGGGCGTGGCCGAGAACATGGCCAGCGAACAAAGCGCGCGCATGGTGGCCATGAAGTCGGCCACCGACAACGCGGGCACGCTGATCGGCGAGCTCAAGCTCATCTACAACAAGACCCGGCAGGCTTCGATCACGAAGGAACTGTCCGAGATCGTCAGCGGCGCCGCGGCCATATCCGGTTGACCCCCACGCTCACTAACGTTCGCTGCCCCCCGAGGGGGCTCTTGCAGCGGCCCGGCAAAGCCGGTTCCGCGCAAGGCCTTGGCTGATACCAGCCACGCTCGAAGCACCGCTTTTGAATATTGACCAGAGGATTCCCGAAATGTCGAACACACAAGCCCAAGGCAAGATCGTCCAGTGCATCGGCGCCGTGGTGGACGTTGAGTTCCCGCGCAACGCCATGCCCCGCATCTATGACGCCCTGAAACTAGAAGGCACCGCGCTGACGCTTGAAGTGCAGCAGCAGCTGGGCGACGGCGTCGTGCGCACGATTGCACTGGGATCAAGCGACGGCCTGCGCCGCGGCCTGATGGTCAGCAACACCGGCGCCGGCATCACGGTGCCAGTGGGCACGGCCACGCTCGGCCGCATCATGGACGTGCTGGGCAACCCCATCGACGAGCGCGGCCCCGTGGACCAGACGCTGACGGCGCAGTTCCACCGCAAGGCCCCGGCTTATGACGAACTGAGCCCTTCGCAAGAGCTGCTGGAAACCGGCATCAAGGTGATTGATCTGATCTGCCCCTTTGCCAAGGGCGGCAAGGTGGGCCTCTTCGGTGGCGCTGGCGTCGGCAAGACCGTGAACATGATGGAGCTCATCAACAACATCGCCAAGGCGCACAGCGGCTTGTCGGTGTTTGCGGGTGTGGGTGAGCGCACGCGCGTGGGCAACGATTTGTATCACGAGATGGCCGACTCGGGCGTCGTCAACCTGGAGAAGCTGGAAGACTCGAAAGTGGCCATGGTCTACGGCCAGATGAACGAGCCCCCGGGTAATCGTCTTCGCGTCGCGCTGACCGGCCTGACCATCGCAGAGAGCTTCCGCGACGAAGGCCGCGACGTGCTGTTCTTCGTCGACAACATCTACCGCTACACGCTGGCCGGCACCGAAGTGTCGGCGCTGCTGGGCCGCATGCCGTCCGC
>JANMKK010000385.1:0-3585 GCA_031372005.1 Rubrivivax sp. | reverse complement strand
GCCTGTGCGGCCGACAAGCCCAAGCCCACGCCGCTGGAAACCTACCTGCCCAAGATCGCAGGCCGCGTGGTGTGGGAAGGGCAGATCGGCAAGGTCGGCTTCGCTCTGGTGCCGGCGGTGAATGAAGGCGTGTTCTACCTTGCATCAGGCAACGGCGATGTCGTTGCCATGCAGGCCGAAACAGGCGCTGTGGTCTGGCGCGCCAGCGCCGGTGCGGCGGTGTCGGCCGGTGTGGGCAGCGACGGCCGCTTCACCAGCGTGGTCACGCGTGACAATGAAGTCATCACTTTCGACAACGGCCGTGAAGCCTGGCGCAAGCGCGTCCCGTCCAGCGTTGTCACGCCACCGCTGGTAGCCGGTGAACGTGTGTTCGTGATGGGCGTGGACCGCGCGGTGCACGCCTTTGATGCCGCCGACGGCCGCCGCCTGTGGACGCTGCAGCGCCCAGGCGACCCGCTGACGCTGTCGCAAGCCAGCGTGCTGTCCGCCTACCGCAACACGCTGGTGGTGGGGCAGGGCCCGAAGCTGGCCGGTGTGGACCCGGTCAAGGGCCTGGTGCAGTGGGAAGTGCCGATGGCCTCACCCCGTGGCAGCAACGAAGTCGAACGCCTGGCGGACCTTGTCGGGCCGCCAGTGCGCCTGGGCGAACGTTTCTGCATGCGCGCTTTCCAGTCCGCCGTGGGCTGTGCAGATGCGGCGCGTGGCGCGGTGCTGTGGTCGCGCAACGTGGGCGGCGCGAATGCCGTGGCCGGTGACGCCGAACGAATCTTCGGTGCCGACGCCAGTGACCGCATCACCGCCTGGCGCGCTGCCACTGGCGACGTGGTTTGGCAGAGCGAAAAGTTGCTGTACCGCGGCCTTAGCGGTGGTGTGGCTGCGGGCCCCGTGGTGGTGTTTGGCGACAGCGAAGGCTGGGTCCACTTTCTGGACGCGGCCACAGGCGAGCAACAGTTGCGCCTGCCCACAGACGGCAAGCCCGTGGTGGGCACGCCAGTCCTGGCCGGCAACACCTTGCTGGTGACGACGCAGGCGGGCGGCCTCTACGCCTTCCGCCCGAACTGAACGCGCCCCTGAACGCGGGAACCTCACCCTCACCATGCTGAAGCCGGTCATCGCCCTGGTCGGCCGCGCCAACGTCGGCAAGTCCACGCTCTTCAACCGCATCACCAAGAGCCGTGACGCCATCGTCGCCGACTACGCGGGGCTGACACGCGACCGCCACTACGGCGACGCACGCCTGGGCAACCGCGAATTCATCGTGGTCGATACGGGCGGCTTCGAGCCTGACAAGCCCAGCGGCGTGGTGGCTGAAATGGCCAAGCAGACGCGCCAGGCGGTGGCCGAAGCAGACGCGGTGATCTTCGTCGTCGACGTGCGCGGGGGCCTGTCTGCGCAGGACCATGACATCGCGCGTTATTTGCGGTCGCAACGCAAGAAGGTGCTGCTGGCCGCCAACAAGGCCGAAGGCATGACCGAGTCACCTTTGCTGGGCGAATTTCATGAACTGGGCATCGGTGACCCGCACCCCATTTCTTCGGCGCACGGGCAGGGCATTCGCAGCCTGCTGGAAGCTGCGCTGGAACCCTTCCCCGAAGGCGAAGACGAAGCACCCGCCGAGCCCGACCCCAATGCGCCCATCCGCCTGGCCGTGGCGGGCCGGCCCAATGTGGGCAAGAGCACGCTCATCAACGCCTGGTTGGGTGAAGAGCGGCTGGTGGCTTTTGACCAGCCCGGCACCACGCGTGACGCGATTCACGTGCCCTTCGAGAAGGACGGCCAGCGCTTCGAACTGATCGACACCGCCGGCCTGCGCCGTCGCGGCAAGGTCTTCGAGGCGATCGAGAAGTTCTCGGTCGTCAAGACCTTGCAGGCCATTGCCGATGCGAGCGTGGTGCTGCTGCTGATTGACGCCACGCTGGGGGTCAGCGAGCAGGACGCGCACATTGCCGGCTACGTCCTGGAATCCGGGCGCGCGGTGGTGATTGCCTTGAACAAGTGGGATGCGACGGACGACTACCAGCGCCAGACGCTGCAGCGGTCCATCGAAACCCGGCTGGCCTTCTTGAAGTTTGCCCCGGTGCTGGAGATTTCGGCGATCCGCCGCCAGGGCCTGGGGGCGGTGTGGAAGGCGCTGCTTCAGGCACACGCATCAGCCACGGTGAAGATGAGCACCCCCGTGCTGACGCGGCTGGTGCACGAGGCCCATGAACACCAGGCACCGCGCCGCGAAGGGCGCTTTCAGCCCAAGATGCGCTACGCCCACCAGGGCGGTATGAGCCCGCCGCTGGTGGTGATCCACGGCACCTCGCTGGACCACATCACGGCCAGCTACAAGCGCTTTCTGGAAGGGCGCTTGCGCGAACATTTCAAGCTCGTCGGCACGCCTATTCGCATCGAGATGCGGTCAGCGGCGAACCCCTTTGACAAGAAGGGGCACTAGGCCCTTTCTGGCGCCTCTGCTCGCAGGGCTTTCCCTGTGATAAGGTGAGACTCTTCTGTCATTCAACACGGAACATATCGTGAGCAACAAAGGCCAACTCTTGCAGGACCCTTTTCTGAACCTGCTGCGCAAAGAGCACGTGCCCGTGTCGATTTACCTCGTCAACGGCATCAAGCTTCAAGGTCACATCGAGTCCTTCGATCAATACGTGGTGTTGCTGCGCAATACCGTTACCCAGATGGTTTACAAGCACGCCATTTCCACGGTCGTGCCCAGCCGTGCGGTCAACTTCCACGCCACTGAGCCCGGCGAGCAGGCCTGAGTTCGGGCCACCGCTCCGCCATCTTGAGTTCATCCCCGGCATCCACCGCTGCGCGCGGTGACGAACCCACTCGCGCGGTGCTGGTTGGCGTGGACGTGGGCGGCAAAGTCGCCTTCGACGCCACGCTGGACGAACTGGCATTGCTTGCCGCTTCTGCTGGCGATCTGGCTGTGGCGCGTGTGATTGCGCGCCGCAAGGCACACGATCCGGCGCTGTTCGTCGGCAGCGGCAAGGCCGACGAGATCAAGGCCCTGGTGGCCGCCACGTCGGCCCATGGCGTCATCTTCGACCAGAACTTGAGTCCCGCGCAGCAGCGCAACCTGGAACGCCACCTCGGGGTGCCCGTGGCTGACCGCACCGGCTTGATCCTGGACATCTTCGCTGCCCGTGCGCAAAGCCACGAAGGCAAGCTGCAGGTGGAACTGGCGCGGTTGCAATACCAGGCCACGCGCCTGGTCGGACGCTGGAGCCACCTCGAACGTCAGCAGGGTGGCATCGGCACCCGGGGTGGGCCGGGTGAGGCGCAGATCGAACTGGACCGCCGCATGATCGGCGAACGCATCAAGACCGTGAAAGAGCGGCTGGAAAAAGTCAAGCGACAGCGCGGCACGCAGCGCAAGGCGCGTGACCGGCGCGGCACCTTCCGGGTGTCCCTGGTGGGTTACACCAACGCCGGTAAATCGACGCTCTTCAACGGGTTGGTCAAGGCGCGCACCTACGCGGCCGACCAGTTATTTGCCACACTCGACACCACCACGCGTGCATTGTGGCTGGGTGAAGCGCAAGGCTCGGTGTCGTTGTCGGACACCGTGGGTTTCATCCG
>JANMKK010000384.1:0-6504 GCA_031372005.1 Rubrivivax sp. | reverse complement strand
GTGATCCGCCGCCTTGACGGCCTGTTGCAGGGCGACTACCGCACGCTCTTCCGCGGTGGCGGTGTGGACCTGGCCGACCTGCGCGAATACCAACACCATGACGACGTGCGCCACATCGACTGGAACGTCACCGCCAGGTTGCAGACACCGTATGTGCGGCAGTACCTGGAAGACCGCGACCTGACGGCGTGGTTCCTGCTGGACCTGTCGGGCAGCGTCGATTTCGGCTCGGCCGATGTCACCAAGCTCGCTGTCTCCACCGGCTTCGTCGCCACGCTGGCGCGCGTGATCACACGCCACGGCAACCGCATTGGCGCCGTGCTGTACGGCAGCAAGGTGGACACCGTGCTGCCGCCGCGCAGTTCGCGCACGCACGTGCTGGACCTGCTGCAGCGCATGCGCGCACCGCGGCCCGCGCCAGGATCCGCGTCAAGACAAGGCCAGCCGCGCGAAGGCACGTCGCTGACCGACTTGCTGCGCACGGCCGACGGCGTGATGACGCGCCGTTCGCTCGTCTTTGTCGTCTCCGACTTCATCAGCCAGCCCGGCTGGCAAGACGCACTGGCGCGCCTGGCGCGGCGCCATGAAGTCGTCGCCGTGCGGCTGTGGGACCCGTTGGAAATGGCGCTGCCAGACGTCGGCCTGGTGACGCTGGAAGACGCGGAAACTGGCGAGCAGGTTTTCATCGATGCATCCGACCCCACGTTTCGTGAACGTTATGCAGCCATCGCCGAACAGCAGGAAGAAGCGCTGATCGACAGCCTGTCCCGGTCTGGCGCCGACGTGGTGGAACTGGCCACCGACGACGACCTGCTGACGGCGCTGCTGCGCCTGTCGGACCTGCGCCGCCAGCGCGCGCGGCTGAAAGCGCCGCAGCGTGCGCCGGCACCCTTGAAACGCGCGCTGCCGATCGGCCTCCTTGCGCCATCGGCTGCTGCCGCATCCCCTTGAGGTCTGCATGAGATTCATCTGGCCCTCCCTGCTCTGGCTGATGGCGCTGCTGCCGCTGCTGGTGCTGCTGTATGTCTGGCTGTTGCGCAAGAAGCGCAAGACCACCGTGCGCCTGGCCAGTGTGCAGGTGGCCAAGCTGGCCCTGGGCAAGGGCCCCGGCTGGCGGCGCCACGTGCCGCCGGCGCTGCTGCTGCTGGCAATCGCAGCGGGCCTCTTCGCCGCCGCGCGGCCCACCGCCACCATCACACTGCCGCTGGCAGAACGCACCATCATGCTGGCGATGGACGTGTCAGGCAGCATGCGCGCCGAAGACGTCAAGCCCAACCGACTGGTGGCGTCGCAGGAAGCGGCCAAGGCCTTCGTCAACAACCTGCCGCGCGAAGTGAGGGTGGGCGTGGTGTCCTTCGCCGGCACCGCCGCCGTGGTGCAGGCACCCACCACCAGCCGTGACGACGTCATCGCCGCGATCGACCGTTTTCAGCTGCAGCGCGGCACCGCCACCGGCAGCGGCATCATCCTGAGTCTGGCCACGCTGTTCCCTGAACACGGCATCGAGATTCAGCACGTCACGGGGCAACGCAACTTTCCTGGCGGACCGCCCAAGGACATCAAGAAATCCGACAAGCCAGCCTTCACACCGGTGCCACCAGGTTCCTACAACTCGGCCGCCGTGATCATGCTCACCGACGGCCAGCGCACCACCGGGCCCGACCCGCTGGACGCCGCCAAGATGGCGGCAGAACGCGGCATCCGCGTGTACACAGTCGGAATCGGGACCACGCAAGGAGAAACCATCGGCTTCGAAGGCTGGAGCATGCGGGTGCGGCTGGACGAAGAGACGTTGAAGAACATCTCGCTGCTGACCCACGGCGAGTATTTCTACGCCGGCACCGCCGAAGACCTGAAGAAGGTCTATGAATCGCTGAGCTCGCGCATGGTGACCGAGCGCAAAGAAACCGAAATCAGCGGGCTTTTCGCGGCGCTGGGCGCTTTGCTGTCGGTGCTGGCGGCGGGGCTTTCGGTGTGGTGGTTCGGGCGCGTGGCTTAGGCGCGGTTTTCTTGGCGGCAGGCTTCTTTGCAGCGGTCTTTTTGGCAACGGATTTCTTCGGCACGGATTGATCGGCGGGTGCTTCCGGCACCGGCACCACGCTCAAGCCCGCAGCGCGACCCCGTGTCGCGCCCATCGCTGCAGCCGCACGCCAGTCTTGACCCAGAAACAGCGCCCTCTCGGCGCGCCGTCGGCGCGTCAACCCGGCCAGGGCCTGCAACACACCGTTGACGCGCGCCTTGTCCCACACCAGGAACTGTTCGGCGGCGCCCGCGAAGTCACCCGCATTGACCTTGCGCAGCAAGGTGGACGCCGCCAGGTTGCCGGCGCCGATATTGAACACCAGCGCCATCAGCGCGCCAAACTGGCCGTCGTTCAGCCCCACCTTGAGCACGCTGCAGAGCGAGGCGGCACGTGGCACCAGGTCACCGCGCAGCAGCGCCTCGGCCTGTGCACGCGTGATGCCACCCGGGTACAGCGCCCGCGCCCTGGCCTTGTTGCCAGGGCCGGTGAGTTGCTTGCCAGCGTCCATGATGGCGTGGCCCCAGCCGATGGTCCACACACCCGCCGGGCAGATATAGGCGTCAAGCCCGACGGTGCTCGGGTCGCCGTCGGGTATGCCTTCAAAGGCCTTGATGAGTTCGATGGCGTCTTGCGGCACGTCGCGCAGCGGTGCGGGCATGGTGGGCTCCAGGCATAAGTGGGCATTTCACGGGTGGCGCGCAGTATCAGCCGCGCTGCGCCATCGACCCATCCCCTGTTTGGCGTGGCGCAGGAAGCTCAGCGCATCAAGCGCAGCACTTGACCGTCCTTGCCATCCGTCAACCCATACAACCAGCGGTCGGGCCCCCGGCGCACATCGCGGATGCGCGCGCTTCGCTCTTCAAGCAATCGCTCGTCGCCGGTGATGCGGTTGCAGTCCAGCGTCAAGCGGATCAGCGGCTGGCCGCGCAAGGTGCCCATGAAGAGGCTGCCTTTCCAACTGGGAGCGGCGGCGTCAATGCGGATGATCTTGCCGATGTGCCTGTGCGCTGGCGCACCACAACCGCACGATCAAGAGGCAAATTGTGATTTTCATGTTCTGCAACCCTACACCGCCGCTTCCACCACCATCTGCACCCGCTGCTTGCCGTTCCACTCATCCACATTGATGCGGTATGCCAGCCGCACCGTCGCCGGCAGTGGGTCGGCATGGCTGAACCAGATCGCATCGCGTTCCTGACCCTGGTGGCGCAGACGCAGCTTCATGTGTTTTTCACCCACCAGGCGCTGCTGCAGCACCTGCACTTCGTCGCAGAACACGGGCGCTTCAAAGCCCTGGCCCCAGACTTGCGCATCCAGCATCAGCACGGTTTGCGGGTTGAACCATTCAATGGCCAGCGGGCCGTCGGTGCGCAGCGTGCGGGTCAGCGTGGCCTTGTCCAGCCATTCGGTGGCAACCAGCCGCAGCGCGTCGCCGAAACGTTCGACGCCACCGCCGTCTCCGCAGTCATCGAGCGTGCAACCCGCCGCCATCGCGTGGCCGCCGAAGCGCAGCAGCAAGCCGGGTTCGCGCTTGGCCACCAGGTCCAGCGCGTCGCGCAGGTGGAAGCCGGGGATCGACCGGCCGGATCCCTTGAGGTTGCCGTCCGTGCCGCGCGCGAAGACGAAAGTCGGACGGTGCAATCGATCCTTCACGCGACCTGCGACGATGCCGACCACGCCTTCGTGGAAGCTTTCGTCAAACAGCGCCACGGCGGGCGGTGCGGTGGCTTCGTCGGGCATCAAGAGTTCCAGCGCACGTTCGGCCAGCTCCCGCATGCCGGCCTCGACTTCGCGCCTTTCACGATTGATGGCATCTAGCTGACTGGCAAGTTCAGTGGCACGCGACATGTCGTCGGTGGCCAGGCATTCGATGCCCAGCGTCATGTCCGACAAGCGCCCTGCAGCGTTGATGCGCGGGCCCAGCGCAAAGCCGAAGTCGAAGCCGGCGGCACGCGCGGGGTCGCGCCCCGCTATTGTGAAAAGCGCCTGCAGCCCGGGTTGCAAACGGCCGCTGCGCACACGCTTCAACCCCTGTGCGACAAGGCGGCGGTTGTTGGCGTCGAGCTTCACCACGTCAGCCACGGTGCCCAGCGCCACCAGGTCCAGGAGCGCGTCGAGCTTCGGTTGGCTGGCGCTGTCGAATGTGCCGCGCCTGCGCAGTTCAGCACGGGTGGCCAGCAGCACGTAGAACATGACGCCGACGCCGGCGATGGCTTTGCTTTCAAAGGTGCAGCCGGGCTGATTCGGGTTGACGATGACGTTGGCGTCAGGCAGCGTGACCACGCCGTCGGTCAGTGCCGGCAGGTGGTGGTCGGTGACCAGCACTCGCAGGCCCAGCGCCCGTGCGTGGGCCACACCGGCGTGGCTGGCGATGCCGTTGTCCACCGTCACGAGTACCTGGGGTTGGCGCAGCATCGCCAGGTCAACGATGGCCGGCGTGAGGCCGTAGCCGTGCACCGCGCGGTCGGGCACGACGTAGCCAACGTGGCCACGCGCGGCGCCCAGCATATGCAGGCCGCGCAATGCGACGGCGCAAGCTGTTGCGCCGTCACAGTCGTAGTCGGCAACGATGCAAATGCGCTCTTTGGCTAGCAGCGAATCCGCCAGCAGCACACCCGCTTCGGCGGCGCCCTTCAGCGTGGACGGTGGCAACAGGCGCGCCAGGCTGTCGTCCATCTCGTCCGCGCTTTTCACGCCGCGCGCGGCCAGCAGGCGCGCCAGCAGCGGGTGCACGCCGCTTTGTTCCAGCGCGAAGCTGATGCGCGGGGGAACGTCGCGGGTGTGCAGGATCACATGCTCTCCAGAAGTGGCAGCCAGTCGGGCGTGGCAAAGCGTGATTTGAGCGCCCGCATGAGACTGCGCGGGCCGCTTTGAAAGGTGACGCTGGCGCGTTCACCGCAGAGCGTGAGCTGGCTCGGCTGGCCGGCTTTGGTGGCCTGCAGCAGCTCGGCAATCGGCCCCGCGTCCAGCGTCTCCCAGGCCTTGAACCACCCAGCCCAGTCTTCCGCCAGCGCGGGCGCGCGCAAGCGGTCATCCACCTGCACATCGTTGTGCGCCACGGGCTGCAAGACGCCGCAACCGCTGAGCCAGAAGCTGTTGACTGGCAGCAGGCCGTTGGCGATGCGCTCGTCATTCAGCGGGTGGGTGTACAGCCGCATCTGCACTTCGCTTTGCAGCCGCCGGATGCGTCGTGCGGCGGGGTCCTTGCCAAGCCAGCGGTCCACATTGCGGCCAATGACGCGGTCCAGCGACGCGGTGGGCAGTGCGGCCAGGCTGTCGTGGGCGGCGTACCAGCGGGATGCGGTGCCGTAGTGCAGGCGGTAGCCGTCGCCAGTGAAGAGGTCGTGAATGGCGTCGAAGAAGATTCTCGACGTGGTGTCGTCCAGCATCAGCCCCGCGGGGTCCAGCAGGCTGACCTGGTCGGTGCCCAGGTGCCAGTGCGCGGGGGTCAGCAAGCCCCACGCGGTGGCCTCTGCGTCCTTGCCCGGTTCAAGGCTATCGGCTTGCGCGCCGCGTGCGGCCCAGGGCAGCAGGCCGTCCGCACCCGCCCAACCCAAGGCACGCGCCAGCGCCCTTTCATGCGGCGGCGACAGGCTCCATTCGTCACCGTCGTCCCGGCCTTGTGGCAGCAGCAGGGCCAGCAGCGCACCCAGCTGTGGCAGCGCCAAGGCGCGCGCCGCGTCACGCGCGGCTGCGGACTGCGGCGCGGCAAAGGGAATCAGCAGATGCATCGCCCGATTATCCCGGGGTGGTCCTACAACGCGGCTGCGTGGTGCCACCCGCTTGTCCATTAGCATCGACTTTCCATGACCTGCGCCCAAGCATGAACCTTCCCTTTGAGTGGCAAATTGGCTGGCGCTACACGCGCGCTGGCCGCAGCGGGCGGCGCAACGGTTTCATCTCTTTCATCAGCGGCGTGTCGATGCTGGGCATTGCGCTGGGCGTGGCGGCGCTGATCATCGTGCTGAGCGTGATGAACGGCTTTCAGAAAGAAGTGCGCGACCGCATGCTCAGCGTCATTGCGCACGTGGAAGTGCGTGAAGCCACCGGCGGGGCATTGCCCGACTGGCGTGCCACGGCTGTTGCGGCGCAGCGCAACCAGCACGTCATTGGCGCGGCGCCTTTCGTGGTGGCGCAGGCGCTGGTGGGGCGTGGCGATGAGTTGCGTGGCGCCATCGTGCGTGGCCTTGACCCTGCCGAGGAAGGCAAGGTCACCGACCTGGCACGCACGCAGGCGCCGCTGCTGGCGCAGCTGACGGCGGGCGACTGGAACATCGTGCTGGGCATCGAACTGGCGCGGCTGGTGGGCGCGCGCATCGGCGACAAGGTCACCATCATCGCGCCCGGCGGCCAGGTCACGCCGGCTGGCGTGCTGCCGCGCTAGTAGCAATTCACGCTGGTGGGCGTGTTCGAGTCCGGCCACTATGAATACGACCGCGTCCTTGCGCTGTTCCACATCGATGACGAGGCGCGGCTCTTCC
>JANMKK010000380.1:0-39142 GCA_031372005.1 Rubrivivax sp. | reverse complement strand
ACTGGGCAGTGACCTCGTGCCCGACTACCTCACCAGCGTGCGCGACGGTGCCTTTTACGGCTGGCCCTACAGCTACTACGGCCAGCACGTGGACGCGCGTGTGCAACCACCCAGGCCCGACCTGGTGGCACGCGCCACCGTACCCGACTACGCGGTCGGTGCGCACACGGCTCCGCTGGGGCTGGCCTGGTCGGTGGGCACGAGCTTGCCTGCGGCCTTCGCCCATGGCATGTTCATCGGCCAGCACGGCTCCTGGAACCGTGACCCGCACAGCGGCTATCAGGTGGTGTTCGTGCCCTTTGACGGCAGCAAGCCCAGCGGTGCGCAGCCGCTGCCCGTGCTGACCGGATTCCTCAGCGCCGACGGCAAGGCGCTGGGCCGGCCAGTGGGCGTGGTGCTGGACAAGACGGGTGCGCTGCTGGTGGCCGACGACGTGGGCAACGTGGTCTGGCGGGTGTCGTCAGAGCGCTGACGTACACGGCGGCGCTGCCGCGGTAGGACGCTGACTACAGCGCCACGCGCCCTTGTCCAGTCGCGTGGCTTGTGCCCAACCGCCACACTGCGTTGCAGTCTTTGAGGAGGCGCTCCGCCTCCGCGTTTTCACCTCCCTTTCATTCACTCAGGAGACATCAGCATGACTCGATCCATCTTCAACAGTCTTCCCCTGCGCGCCACTTGCCTGGCGGCTGCTGTTCTGCTGTCCGGCGTCGCGCAGGCCGCGGCCATGAACAAGGCTGAATACAACGCTGCACGGTCCCAGGCAGACGGCACCTACAAGTCCGAGGCCGACGGTTGCAAGGCCATGACCGGCAATGCCAAGGACATTTGCAAGCTTGAAGCCAAGGGCCACTTGAGCGTCGCCAAGGCCGAAGCCGAGTACGCCTATTCCGGCAAGCCCGACCATATGCGCAAAGTCACCAAGGCCAAGATCGACGCCGCGTACAGCGTCGAACGCGAACGCTGCGACGACCAGTCCGGCAATGGCAAGGACGTCTGCATCAAAACCGCCAAGGCCACCCGTGACAAGGCGCTGGCCGACCTGAAGATGGGCAAAACGGTGGCGGCTGCACGCACTGACGCTACGGACGCCAAGCGAGATGCGGACTACAAAGTGGCCGCTGAAAAATGCGACGCGCTGTCCAGTGACGCCAAGGCCGCCTGCATCAATGCCGCCAAGGCGAAGTTCGGCAAGGGCTGATTCAAGGTTTAGTCGTAACAACGGGCGCCGGTTTCCTCCCTCCCCGGCTCCCCACGACTGAAACCCCGGCGACTCATTGCGCCGGGGTTTTTTTGTACGGATTGACTGCTTAGCGCGCGGGCTGAACCACCAGCCGGTTGTCCACTTGGCGCACACCGTCAGGGGCGCTGGCCAACACGCCGGCACGTTCGCGGGCCTTCTCGTCCGGCGCCGGGCCCTCAAGCCGCACCACGCCGTCGCGGGTGTTGACTTCCACCTTCAACGCGCTCAAACCGGGGTCGGCAGCGAGTGCGGTCTTCACGGCCGCAGTGATGCCGGTGTCGTACAGCGCGCCAGCCACACGTTCAGCTGCACCCGCCGTGCCCGCAGCCGCTCCAGACGCGGCGCCGCGCAGATCGTTGACGCCGCGGTCCACGTTGCTGCCAGCAGCACTGACGGTGTCGTCCAGACGCGCGCCCAGGCTGCGCCCGTCGTACTGCGTGGAAACATACAGGGCTGCCACGGCGCCGCCAATCAAGGTGGCGGCCAGCAACGCGGGCCAGCGACGGCGCCGTGGCGCATAGACAACGGGTCTGATCAAGCGCGGATCAGCTTCTGCAGGCGCGGGATGAAGCGCGGTCGCAGTGGACGCAGGGTATGGCCCGGACGGATACTGCACGGACGGATGCACAGTCGGGTGTTGCACAGACATAAGGCTCTCCTGGATGGCAGCGTACCGCCGGTGGAGTCATCGTGCAGCCGAATCGGGGCGCAAGACGTGGGCCGCTGGAGCATCCCGCCGTAGGACGGCGAGAAACCCGAGCGTGGACGGCAAGCTGCTACCGGCTTTCCTGGCTGTTTTGGCTGTCCAGGCTGTCGGGGTCGCGATCGGCCATCGGCGGGCCCGATACGGGCATCGCCGCGCGGACCACGGTGCCGCGGCCAGGCGCGCTGTCGATCGTCAGCGTGCCGGTGTGCGATTCCACCCGCACGCGCATGCCCAGCAAGCCGTGATGGCCGGCGGGCACCGTCGCGACGTTGAAGCCCAGACCGTCGTCCCGCACCGTCACCTGCGCCATCTCATGGGGCGGGCTGCCGACGGATGCCAGATTGACAAGCACCTCGCGCGCCCCGGCGTGCTTGCTGATGTTGTTCAGTGACTCCTGGACCAGTCGGTACACGGTCAGTTCCGCTTCCTTGTCCAGCTGCACGGGCTGCAGGTGATGGTGCACGGGAATGCCCAGGTTGGCGGCCGTGTCCACGCACAGCATCTGCAGCGCCGTGCACAGGCCCAACTGCTCCAGCGACGAAGGGCGCAGGTTTTCGACGATGCGGCGCTTGAGCGCAATGCCGTCGTTGAGCCGCGCTTCAATGCCGGCCACGCGTTCGCGTGCTGCGGCCGGCAAGTCGGGCACGCGCCGCAGGCGTGCAAATTCCAGCTTCATCGCCGTCAGCAGGCCACCCATTTCGTCGTGCAGTTCGCGGGCAACACGGCCCCGTTCGTCTTCGCGCGCAGCCACGAGGTGGCCGGCCAGTTCACGCAACTCGGCGGTGCTGGCGCTGATCTGGCGTTCCAGCCGCAATTGTTCCTGCGCCTGCTGCTCGTCCGAGTGGCGCAACTGGCGCATGAACAGCACCAGTGCCAGCATCGCCAGCAACACCATCGTATGCAACGCGACACGGTTGAGCATCATGGCGTCGTACAGCGAACCGCGCGCCACTTCCTGCACCGCAGCGGCGCGCTCCAGCACCTGGTCAAATTCCAGCCGCAATTCGGCAAAGCGCATTCGGCCCTGGTCGCTGCCGGCCAGCTGCTGGGCCAGGCCGCGCTGGCCGATGGCGACCAGGTTCATCCAGCGTTCTAGCGTCTGCAGCCTGTCACCAATCCGCGCGCGCACGGTGGCCACCGACACGCTCTGCCCGGGGTCCACCTGCGCAATGAGTTTGAAAACGCCTTCTTCTGTTTCGGGCAATGCCTGCGCCGCCTGGCGGAAGGCGGCGTTGTCAGCGGCCTGTTCACTGAGGAGGAAAGCCCGCGCGTTGGTTTCGGCGTCGGTCAGTACCTGCAGCGTGCGCGCGGCCTGGATGCGGGCGTCCGTCAGCGCAATGCCACGCCCCAGCGTGTAGTGCGAATGCTGGTACGCGCTTTCGTTCACCACCACCGCAGCCAGCGCCAGCAACAGGACCAGCGGCAGGGCCCAACGTTCGCGCGCAAACCCGTCAATGGTCTGCTTGATCATCCTCTTCCCCTGAGAACCCTGACCCAGCGTTGCTGGATGCTCAGGCAGCGAATTCTGCGCCCTGGGCGCACCCCTTTTCGGCCTGTCAACCGCACGTTGTGCAGGCACCGAATTTGCGCGAATCATGGCTCAATGTTCGCCAGCGAACAGACGCATTCGAAAGCAGGCTGCCCAAAGCAGCAGTCAGAGGGGTTGACTCAACCCCAAGGCGGGGCCCTTTCAGCGCGGCCGTCGGCTCATCAGTTCACGGATTTCAGCGTCCGCTTCGTTGCGCCGAACCGCGTCACGGCGGACGGATTTTTGCAGCAAGGGCTTGTCCGCATCGGGTTCGTCCAGCACGCCCGTGCGCCGCGCCTCGGGTTCGCGCACGCGCGGGCTGTGGGCGGCGTGAAGGAGGCCTGGCGTCGGATGCGAACGGTTCATCATGTCCTCACGGTGTCGATGGGTGGAAGGCCAGTGTCTGCAAGGCCGAAGTCCGCACGGTGTAGTGCGCATTCGGCGTGCCGTGTAGGACGAAGTGCCGTCGCATCGGTTGCCGCCAAAGCCGCCATTGCCGCCATTGCAAGGTCACAGGCAGCCGGCGCCCGGTGCAATGGCGGCACTGCTTGATCGGGCCTGTGGCATGACGGGTTCGATGTCTGCCGCAGCCAGCAGCCGGCCCAGTGCGGCCAGCACCTGGTCGGCGCCAGTGGCGGGGTGCTGGACAAACTGCTCCAGCGCGTCCCCGTCCACAAACCCGGCCCGCCAGCCCGGGGCAAATGCGTCGCTGAGCAGCATGGCCTGCAAACGGATCTGCACCGCAACGTGGCGCTTGTCGCGGGCAATCGACAGCATCAACCCCGCAGTCGCACCAGGTTCGCCATGCAGCCACTGGCAGAAGCGCTGGCCGTCAAAGAGCAGCACGCCCGAAACCGCCAGCGGCCCGTTGCGCTGCCGCGCCACGCGGCAGATGCGGCCATAGGCGGTGTAATCCTCCTCCGGCGCTAGCTGGCTGGTGTAAACAATGTGCAGGCTTTCAGGGCCTTCGAGGCTTGCGCAACCTTTGGCGCCCTCTGGGTTTTCAGCAAGTGTCTGGTGCATGGCCGGCACTGTAGAAGCACGGCGGCTGTGGCGCTGCGTGAAAGATCATTGTGAAATGACACAGTCGACGCGCAGGCAGGCTGCTATAGGCGTTGCGGGCGGTGCGCCTTGAAGTGGGAGCTTCGGGTGCACACTTGCCCCCCCATATCGTTTGGCTCGCGTGACCCCGGCGCTCAACCCGCCGACCCCACACCAGGAAAACCCATGCTTGAGACAACGTGCCTGGACTGCCCGCTGCGCGCCTTGCCACTGTTCCTGTCGCACAGCGCGGAAGAACTGGCGCTGCTGCAGCAGATCAAGCGCCGTGAACTGGTGCTGCAGGAGGGCGAGACGCTGATCCATGAAGGTGAGTCCGACACGCGCCTGTACACGCTGCTGCAGGGCTGGGGCTACCGCTTCAAGACTCTGAGCGATGGCCGCCGCCAGATTCTGAACTTCCTGCTCGCCGGCGACTTCATAGGGGTGCAGCAGAAGATGAGCGAGGCCGCCGCGCATGGTGTGGTGATGCTCACCGACGCGCGCCTGTGCGTTTTTGACCGCAATGCACTGTGGGATCTGCACCGGCAGCAGCCGTCAATGGGATTCAACATCACCTGGCTGACCGCGCATGAAGAGTCGCTGGTGGACGACAACCTGCTGTCCATCGGCCGCCGCAGCGCCGAAGAGCGGGTGGCCACGCTGCTGATCCTGCTGTACAAGCGCGCCGCAGCAGGGCGCGAGGTGGCCGACAACAGCGTCACAGGCGCAGCCGGAACCACAAATTCCAGCAGTCCGGGCGGCTTGCCTGGCGTGCCATTCCCGCTGACCCAGCAACACCTGGCCGATGCGCTGGGCCTGAGCCTGGCGCACACCAACAAGACGCTGCGCAAGCTGCAGCGCCGCGGCCTGTACCGCGTCGAGGACGGCCGCCTGCAGCTGCTGGACCCGAAGGCGCTGGCAAGGCTGGCCGACCTCTACGGCGACGGCCGGCCGCCGGCCCGGCCCTTGATCTGAATGGCCGAGTGGTTGGATGGCTGATTGCAACTTTCTGCATGCGGCCGGTCCTACAAGTGCAGCCCGCATGTTCCTACCGCGAGCATGCAGATGCCAGCCTAGAGTACCCCCTTCGCTTTACGCCAGGCCCCGGCGCTGGCATCGATGCATTGGAGTACCGCATGAAGGGCGCAAACAGGATCCTGGTGTCGCAAGATCGCACCGCGCAGGCCGTCCGCCAGGAGCGGACGAGGTGAATCTGGTGGGGGCTGGCTGATGGCTGCGTGGGCCTGGGCCTATGGTGCGGCCCTGCTGGTGGTGGCCGCGCTCGACGCCTTGTGGCTGGGCGTGCTGGCCAAGGACTTCTACCGCAGTGAAATGGCGGCTGTGGCTGCCGCCGACGTGCGCTTGCTGCCGGCGGCCCTTTTCTACCTGGCCTACCCGATGGGGCTGATGGCGCTGGCGCTGGTGCCTGCACCCGACACGCTGCCTGGCGCCGTCTTGCGCGCTGCGTTGGTGGGCCTGGTGGCGTATGCCACCTACGACCTGACCAACATGGCGACGCTCAGGCAGTGGAGCTGGGGCCTGGCCTTGACCGATACCGTGTGGGGCACCTTCCTCAGCGCGGCGGCGGGCGGTGCGGCGTACTGGACGTTGAAACGAATGGCTTGAGGCGTGACGGTTCAGACCGGCAGGGTCAAAATCGCAGGATCAGATCGGCAGGATCGGAATCGGCACCGTCGCATCCACCTCGGTGCCGCGGCCGGGCGCTGACGCCACCGACAGCTTGCCACCTAACGCTTCAATGCGGTGGCGCAGATTCTTCCAGACATGGCCTGCGTCGTGCACGTTGGCGCGGCTGAAACCGCGGCCGTTGTCGTGCACCTGGATCTGCACTTCACCGTCGCTGGCCAGCACGCTCAATTGCACCTCCTGCGCGGCGGCGTGCTGTTCCACATTGCTCAGCGATTCCTGCACCAGCTGAAAGACGGTATTGCGCGACGGTGTGTCCAGCTCGGTGTCCTGCAGGTTCATCTGCACCACCACGCCGGTGCGTTGGGTGAATTCACCCACCAGGATCTCCAGCGCCGTGCGCAGCCCCAGGTTGTGCAGGGCTGAAGGCATCAACTCTTCAATCACGCGGCGCTTCAAACCGATGCCCTGGTCGATGGTGCTGGCCAGGTGGTTCATGCGTTCGTTGACTTCCACCGTTGCCGCGGGCAGAACGCGGCGCAGGCGCGCCAAGTCAAGTTTGGCGGCGGTGAGCAGCGCGCCCAGTTCGTCGTGCAGCGACCGCGCCAGGTTGCCACGTTCGTGTTCGCGCACCTCTTGCAGGTGGCGGTTGAGTTCGGCCAGTTCTGCGGTGCGCAGGCGCACCTGCACGTCCAGCGCGTCGCGTTCGGCCTGCAGGTCACGGGCGCTTGCCTGTTGCACGGCCAGCAGGGCGGCGTTCTTGCGCAGGAAGAAGATGAACCACAAAAGGCTCAGCAGCGTGGTGGCGCTGACGCCGCGGCGGCCCAGCTCCAGCGTGCGGTAGACGGCGGCACGTTCGGCAGCGACGCGGCGTTCTTCCACCGCCAGCAGCGTTTCAGCGGCCTTGCGCACCGCTTCCATCTTTTCGCGCCCGATGTCGGTCAGCATCAGGTTGCGCCAGGCTTCATGCGAACCGGCATCGAAGAGATTGATGGTCTCGCTGGTCTCGGACAGCTTTTCAAGCGCGCGCGTCGCCACTTCGGACACCAGCGGCGTGACTTCCTTGTCGTCGCGGTACAGCGAGCGCAAGGTGTCCACGGCATTGCCGATGTCGGACGCCACTTCGGCATAAGGGGACAGATATTCCTTGCGGCCCGTCAGCACATAGCCGCGCTGCGCGGATTCGGCATCCAGAAGCCGACGCATCACGGTCTGGATGTTGGTGCGGGCAACGGCGCGGGTGCCCAGGCTGCCCAGTGAATCCACTGCCCGCTGGTAGGACCACTCGGCCACCGACAACACCCCCAGCGCCAACAACGCGCCCAGGGCAATGGCCAGCGGCGTGCGCCAGCCCTTGCGCCGGGGGGTGGGTGAGGACATCAGGAAACGGCGCCGGAGCCTGGTGTCAGGGGGTTGCGGACGATGAGGCGAACGGGCCGCTGCAAGACCGCATCAGCGCAATTCGCCAGGCACCGTGGCGCTGCCACTGGCCGCGCGGCCGCAATAGTCGATGAGGTCTTCAAGCTCACCCGACTTGTCGAAGACGCGGTCCGCACCCAGCGCCAGACAGCGCCTGCGGATGTCAGGCGTGGCGTAGTTGGTCAGCACCACGCGGCGTGCCTGCATGCCGGCGTCCTGCACCGCCCGCAGCACACCCAGCCCAGAACCCGATTTGAGGAAGATGTCCACGATGATGAGGTCGAAAGTGCCATGGGCGGTGCGGATCCAGTCGATGGCGGACTGCTCGTCGGGCACCGAACCGACGACCTTGACGTCGGCCAATTCTTCAAGCGTCGCGACGAGGTTGTCGAGAATGATGGGGCTGTCCTCAACGATGAAGGTTCGGAGCGGTGACATGGACAAGCTGCTGAGCGTGCGGTGAGCGTGCGGCGAGCATGTGGCGAGCTTGTGGAAGTAACGCCGCACAGGACCGTCAAGTTATGCGACCAGTATGCCCTGCGCATTGGCGCGGCAACGTCGGCGAAACTGCGATACCCCGTGTAGGCGGCGTCCTACGTCGCCGTCGTCGATGCCGCCGCAGCGATGGACACCCAGTCGGTGAGCAAGAACGCGCTGCTGTCGACCGTGTGCGTCCACTGTTCCACGCGCCAACCGCTGGCGACGACGCGGCGCAGGACGTTGACCGACTGCGACCGTTGGCCGCGCAAGTGGTGAGACACGGCGGTGCCTGCCTGGGCGGCCCAAAGAGGGCTGCTCTGCACGGTGCCAGCGGGGCGGGTCAGCGCCATGAAGCCCGGTCGGTGGGTGTGGCCGCCCAGCACCAGGTGCACGCCTGCACGGGACCACGCATCCACCGCAAAAGGGGCGTTGTGCAACACGTCGGGCATGGCGGTGTCGCCGATGTCGAGGGCCGTTGCCAGGCCCGCAGCGACCGGGTGGTGCAGGGCCACCACGCGCAATGTGCCCGGTGGCGCGGTGGCCAGCCACTGTGCCGACCGCAGCACCTGCGCATCGGACAGCGTGCCTTCGTGGTGGCGCCAGCGCCGGGTGCTGCACAGGCCAGCCACCCAGATGTCGCGCGTTTGCAGGCGCGGCTCAAGCTCGTCGCCGAAGGTCTCTCGGAACGCAGCGTAAGGCGCGACCAGGCGGCGCGGCAAGTCCCACAGCGGCAGATCATGGTTGCCCGGCACCACCAGCTGGTGGCGGGTGGCCAGGCGCGAAAAAAAACGCGCGGCCGCTGCAAATTCCGCAGGCTTTGCGTGTTCAGTGATGTCGCCAGTGGCGACCACCGCCTGCGGCCTTTCGTGCAGCACCAGAGCCACCAGGTCTTCAAGCACCTGCGCGTTTTCGGCGCCAAAGTGGGTGTCCGACAAGTGAAGCAGGACGGACACGGACGCAAGGTCGTGGTCGAGGTCGCCTGGCCCCGCATCGTTCACCGGGCGAGCCAATCCTTCAGTTCGTCGGCGTGCTTCTCTTCATCGGCCAGGATGTCTTCCAGCATGCGCCGTGTGGTGGAGTCCTTGTCAGCCAGCATCGCAATCATCTGCCGGTAGCTTTCGACCGCGATACGTTCAGCCACCAGGTTGGCGCGGATCATGGCCTTCAAGTCCTTGGACGAGTCGTAGTCGGCGTGACCGCGGGCCAGCAGGCCTTCAGGGTTGAAATCGGGCTCACCACCCAGCTGCACGATGCGCTGCGCGATGCGGTCGGCGTGCCCCAGTTCTTCATTGGCGTGCACCAGGAATTCGTCCGCAATCGCCGGCGACGCCAGGCCGTCGGCGGTGTAGTGATGGCGGCGGTAGCGCAGCACACACACGAGCTCGGTTGCCAGTGCGCCATTGAGCAGTTTGACGATGTCGTCACGCCAAGGGCCGTAGGCGGGCGTAAGCGCACCGTCGGTCAGGTCCTGGCGTGCTGCGTGCAGGCCGGCCAGGTTGAATTGCAGAGGCGCGTGTTCGGCGCTGTAGTCGGTCTTGCGGTCGTCGGTCTTCTGATTGCTCATGGCGGTTCTGCTCGGGTGGGATGCTGGCGGGGAGGGCGTTGCAGCGGGGTGAGTTCAGTCACTTCTTCATGCCGACGGTCAAGCGGTTGTCCACCGCCACCACGCCTTCCAAGCCGGCGGCCAGCGTCTTGGCGCGGTCACGAGACGGCGCGTCGGGGGCGCTGCCATTCAAGACCACGCGGCCGTCGGTGGTGTCCACATTGACGCTGATGGCGCTGAGCTTGTCGTCGGCCGCCAGCGCAGCGTTGACCCTGGCCGTGATGGCGAGATCCTTGGCCGTGCTGCTGACGGCACCGGCCGCCTTGGTGGCAGCGGCGCTGGCCTCGGCGCCCAATTCCTTGGTGGCTGACTTGACTTCGGCGACGCTGCCGTCGACCTTCTGGCCCACCGTTTCCTGGCCAGGCTTGTTGCAGGCTGCCAGCGACAGGATGGTCGCGATGGCAACCATGCAGAAGGCGAGTGGCGGTGTGCGGTTCATCGGTGTTCCTTGGTCGGTGTGCCACAGCGGCAGCGGGCACACCAACCTTAGTTCGCGCCGTCGCGCCGGCTGATCAGCCGTGCACGCGTCCTGCTGTCGGACGGCGCCGACAAGGGCCACGGGTTACGGTGCTGCGGTGTTGCGGTGTGGCGGGGTTGCGGTGTTGCGCTGTTGCGGCATTCACGCCGTGGCGGCCCCGGCGTGTAGGACAAGTCTGATCGTGCCGCGCCTTTCCGTCTGCTAGATTGAGCCAAGCGGTAAAGTGTCTTTGCCGCGAACCCATCCCGAAGACCACCATGATCAGAGTAGGCATCGTTGACGACCACGCCATCGTGCGTTCAGGCTTGCGCCAGTTCTTGTCCGAACATGTGGATTTGCGCGTCACCGGCGAAGCCAACAACGGCCGCGAAGCGCTGGAGTTGGCGCGCGCCGGTGAGGTGGACGTGATGCTGATGGACATCTCCATGCCGGACCAAAGTGGCGTTGACGCATTGCAGTCGATCAAGGCGCGTTTCCCCGACCTGGCGATTCTGATACTCAGCGGTTTTCCGGAAGCTCACTACGCCACCACACTGCTGAGGCAGGGCGCAAGCGGCTATCTCAACAAGGAATGCGACCCCGAAGAAATCGTCAACGCCATCCGCACCGTGTTCCGAGGCCGGCGCTACATCAGCCCGGCTGTGGCCGAACTGCTGGCCGACAACGCCGCTGGGGGCGTCGAGCGCGCAGGCCACGAACTGCTGTCAGAACGCGAACTGCAGGTCTTCCTGCGCCTGGCCAAGGGCGAGACCATCGGCAACATGGCGCTGGCCATGTTCCTGAGCGTCAAGACCGTCAGCACCTACCGCACCCGGGTCCTGGAAAAACTCAAGCTCGCCAGCAACAGCGACTTGACCTACTACGCGCTGAAAAACGGCCTCATTCAATAGCTGCCGTTGGGTCCGGTGCGTCCTTGGGCGGTGTGATCGTGGCGCACCACGCCACCAGATCGTCGATGTCGCTGGACTTGTCAAACACCTGCAACGCACCCAGCGCCAGGCAGCGGTCGCGCAACTCGGCATTGACATAGTTGCTCAGCACGACCGGGCGGCAGGTGAGCTTGCGCGCCTGCAGCGCACGCAACACGCCAAGGCCTGAGCCCGTGTGCAGGAAGAGGTCCACGATGATCACGTCACAGGGCGGGTGGGGCGCGTCCATCCAGCGCACGGCATCCTCTTCGTTGGCAGCCGAACCCAACATCCGCAGTGGCACCAGTTCTTCCAAGGCGGCGACGAGGTTGTCGCGGATGACCGGGTTGTCTTCGACCAGATAGGCAGTGACTGCGGAGTCGGTGTGCATGACCGCAGTCTGCGCTGCGCCGACCGCTCGGGCTGTCGGGCAGAGTGGTTGCAGGTTGTGGGAGTCATCCCACAATCTCGCTTCTAAACCGGGGGTAACAACCACGCTTCAAAGCCAGCGTTCAGCGAGGCGGCCGATGGTCTCCAGCGTGCGCTGCTGAAGGCCGCGTTGCGACCAAGCTTCTGACGTCACGGGCTGCGACGCGGCGCGGTCACGGTCGAAGAGGGCTGCCATCTCGGCGCCAAAGTCTTCGCCCAGCACGATCACGTTGAGTTCGCTGTTGTCGACAAAGCTGCGCCAGTCCAGGTTGCTGGAACCGACCGTGGACCACACGCCGTCGATGACGGCGGTCTTGGCGTGCATCATGGCGTGCGCCATCTCGTTGATCCGCACCCCGGCTTGCAGCAGCTGCGTGTAGTACGAACGCCCGGCGTGCAGCACCAGCATGTTGTCGCTGCGCCCGGGCAGCACCAGTTCCACCCGCACACCACGCAGCGACGCGTCGCACAACGCCTGCACGAAATCAGACCCGGGCGCAAAGTAGGCCATCGTCATGCGCACGCTGCTGCGTGACTGGTCCACCGCAGCCAGCAGCGAGGTGTAGATGCGGTTGCCTTCGTCACGCGGGTCACTGGCCATGATCTTGACGATGCGCTGGCCCGGCTCTGCGCTTGCGGTGCTTGCAGCCTTTGCCCACGGCTTGCCCAGCTCACCCACACAGCCCTGGCCGTGCCAGGTGCGAGCAAATACCTGCGCCAGTGCCGGCACCACGGGGCCCCGCAATTCGATCTGCGTGTCGCGCCAGCCGTCGGTCAGTGGCTCTCCAACGCCGGGGTTGGTGTCGGTGGCGGCGTTGCTTTTCCGACCACGGCTGAACGACCCCGAGCCATAGACGCGGCTGATGTTGATGCCACCGGTGTAAGCCACGTCGTCATCGACGACCAGCAGCTTGCGGTGGTCGCGGTGGTTGATTCTGGACAGGCCACCATAGCCGGGCCGGTCGCTGGAGTTCAGCGGGTTGAATACGCACACGGCCACGCCGCCATCGGCCAGGCGCTTGAAGAAGGCGTCGGGCGTGCGGATGGAGCCTACGGCGTCCACCAGCAGCGCCACTCTCACGCCAGCGGCGGCGCGTTGCAGCAGCAGCGCGGCCACTTCAACAGCGACACCCTGGTCTTCGACGATGTAGCTTTCCAGCAGGACGCGGCCGCGGGCCTGCGCAATGGCGGCTTTCATGGCGCCGAAGGTGGCTGGCCCGTCCACCAGCAGCCGCGTGCGGTTGCCGCGGTAAAGGTCCACGTCGCCGCTGCCGGCCAGCACGCGCAGGTGCAGGGCCAGCAGGTCGCTGGCCCCTTCTGCGGCCACGCGGCGCAGCGTGCGGTCTTCTTGCGCCGGTGTCAGCGCGCCAGTCGCACCCGCCACGGACACGCGGCCGGTGCCTTCCACTCTGGCCTCGCGTGCGGGCAATGAGGTGCAGGCGGCCGGCAACAGCAGCAGGCACAACACGAACAACTGCCACAACTGGCACAACCGGCCCAACCGGGACAGCCTGCACACTTTGTTCGCCATGCTTTTCTTCAGGCTGAACCCCGGGTGCTGTGCACCGGCACCCAGGTCAAAGGGTGCAGGGATTCGTAGCCGACCCAGCTCTCGGTGTCCGACCCGTCGTCCGCACTGCTGGCGATGAAGGCGGTGGGCGGCAGGGCAAAAGCCTCTGCTGCAGTGCGGGCGGGGCCTGCCGCGTCGGGATCGGGGTGGGTCATGGCGTGTCCCTGCAAGAGGAAAATGGATGGGGCTGACGAAGGACAGTGTCGGGTGCTCCAGCGGCCTTGTCCGTCGGTGCACGGGGTGTTGCGCAGTCGGACGGCACCTACAGATCGGCGCGGAAGCGGGCATCGAGACCAGCATGCCGGCCGCCCCTGGCGCGCCCTGTCCTACGCCAGACCCGCCGGCGCGACTACAAGATGGCGCCGCGCGATGGCACACTATTCGGAGCCGTCGCCGCAGCCCTGAGGATCCCGCGTGAAACTTGTCAAGAACGTCTCTGTCTTGCAAGGCGCAGGCAGCACGTCTGCTGCGCGCAGCGTGGGCAGGGCGGCGGAGCGTTTCGTCGTGCACGCCGAGTTCCCCCGCGTCGCGCGGGCGGGCGCGCCGCAGGTAGCTTCCGAGGCCGAAGCACTGCGCGCGGCCGAAGCCAAAGGGCTGGCCAAGGCGCGACGATGATTCGAGCGCCAGAGACCGACCCCGCGCAACCCGGTCGCCCGGACGATGAAGCCCAGGTCAGCGGAAGCACCGGGACCCACACCCGCACTGCCAGGCGCCCAATGCGCGCGTTGTGGTTTGTGCTGGCCATCGCGGCCGTGGCCATCGCCCTGCTGGCCGCAGCCGAGGCCAGCGGTTGGCCTTTCCTGCGTGGCCCGCTGGAGCGCAATCTGCAACGCCTGATTGGGGTCACCGCGCAGGTGGACGGCGACTTTCGCGTTCAGCTTCTCTGGAACCCGGGCCTGACAGCTGAACGCCTGACCATCGGCCCGGCTGATGGTGTGACCGCGCCGCACCTACTTCAGGCCGACGCGGTGACACTGCGCTGGCGCTGGGCGGACCTGTGGCGGTTTCGCCAGGGTGACGCGCTGCGCATCCAGTCGCTGACTGCGCGGCACATCGACGCCCACCTGCTGCGCCTGGCTGACGGCCGCGCCAGCTGGCATTTGGGGTTGCCCCGGCAGCCCACTTCTTCAACCGCACCCGCCGTCCGCCCGGACCCCGTCATCGACCATCTGCAATTGGACAGCGGCCGGCTGGTGCTGAACGACGCAACGCTGCAACTGCAACTGCTGGCAATGTTGCAAACGCAGCAAGCGGCGAGCGACAACACCGCAGCCGGCCTGACGGTGACGGCCGACGGCCATTACCGCGGTGGCGCCGTGAAGGTGCGCGCGAGCGCTGCGGGGTCGCTGCCGATGCTGGCCAGTTCCTTCACAGGGGCCGCTGCCACTGCGCCCATGGCGGGCCTCAGCGTGGACGCACAGATTGCGCGCGCACACCTGGTGTTTGTGGGCGAGGCGGCCGCGCTGCTGTCCGCGTCGCGGCTGAAGGGGGACCTGCACCTGAGCGGGCCATCACTGGCCGCCGTCGGCCAGCCGGTGGGCATGGTGCTGCCCGCGACGCCGCCCTTTGACCTGCACGGCCGCATCGCCCACGACGGCACGGTGTGGAGCCTGGTGGCCAGCCGCGCCACCATCGGCAGCAGCGCACTCGGCGGCGCGTTTTCCTACGACACGGCGGTGGTGCCCGCGCGCTTGAGCGGCCGCCTCACCGGCACGCGGCTGGCACTGAAGGACCTGGGCCCCGCCATCGGCACTGACCAGCGCCCGCAGCGCGCCGGGCGTGTGCTGCCCGACGCGCCGCTGGACCTGCCGCGCCTGTCGGCAATGGACGCCAACGTGCTCATCGACATCAACCAGCTGGACCTGGGCACCACCGCGCTGGCGCCGCTGTTGCAGGTGCGCACGCACCTGCGCCTGCAGCATGGCGTGCTGCAGCTGGACGACCTGACGGCCGTGGCCGCCGGCGGCAAGGTCAACGGCTCAACCCGGCTCGACACGCGGCCCGCGCAGCCGCAATGGACGGCCTCTCTGGCCTTCGTCGGGTTTGACGTCGCGGGGTGGGTGCGTGGGGTGCGCAAGACCGACGCTGCGGTGCCCACGACTGCAGCGTCGGCGGCTTCCGCTGCAGCCACGGCGCCGGCTCCACGCGCGGTGCTGCAGCGTGAACGGCAGAAGGCCTTGAAGGCGCCGCAGGCCCCTGCGCAGTCGTACCTGACGGGCTTGCTCGACGCGCAATTCAAGCTCAGCGGCCAGGGCCGCAGCGTGGCCGAAATCCTGGCGACGTTGCAGGGCGGCACCCGGGTGGTGGTGCGCGACGGCACGGTGTCGCACCTGTTGACCGAGGCAGCGGGGCTGGACGTGGCGGAGGCCCTGGGCGTGGCGATTCGCGGTGACCGGTCGTTGCCTTTGCGCTGCGCACGCGTGGACGCGCAGGTGCAGCGCGGCGTTTGGGTGCCGGGCTTTGCCGTTATCGACAATGACGACACCACCTTCAGGCTCAGCGGCCAGATCGACCTGCGCGACGAAACGTTGGCGCTGCGACTGGTTGCAGCGCCGAAGGACTTTTCGCCGCTGACGTTGCGCTCGCCAATCACCATCGGTGGCACGCTGTCCAAGCCTGCCGTGTCTATCGATGCTCGGCGGCTGGGCGTGCGCGCCATCGCTGCCCTGGCCCTGGCGGCGGTAGCCCCCGTGGCGGCGCTGATTCCTTTTCTGGATTCCGGCCATGCGCCCGCTTCAGACCCGTGCCGGCCGGCGGTGGCCAGTGCTGTGCCGGTGCGTCAGAAATCTGCGCCCGGCTGACACCGCATGGATGAATCTCCAACCCCGCAGGCCCCGTCCACCGAGGCGCAGCAGGCCGAGTTGCCGCAACCCGTCATGCCCGTCATGCCCGGAACCCAGCGCTTCGTCATCACCGGCGCCGCGTTGGCGCTGGGCATCACGGCGCTTTACCTGGGCCGGTCGGTGTTGATGCCGCTGGCCTTTGCCGCGCTGCTGGCCTTTGTGCTGGACCCGGTGGTCACCGCGCTGCGCCGCTGGCGCGTGCCGCACGCGCTGGCGGTGGGGCTGGTGATGACGTTGACGATGGCGGGCCTGGGCGGTGGCGCGGTGCTGCTGGGCCAGCAAGCGGTGGCACTGAGCCATGACTTGCCCACCTACCAGACCACCATTCGCAAGAAACTGCGCGACCTGCGGCCGGACGCCGGCAGCAGCCGCATCCTCAGCGACGCGTCGCGCGTCATTGGCATGGTGGAAGGGGAACTGAGCGCGGTGCGTGAAGACGCGGCTGGCAGTGGGCCTGGGAGTGGGCCTGGGAGTACCAGCACCAAGGCCCGCGCGCTGACCAAGGTGCAGCTGGAGCCGGCGCCGCTGTCGCCGCTGCGCGCGATCCTGAACTTCGTCACCCCCGTGTTGCTGCCACTGGCCACCGCGGGCCTGGTGGCCGTGCTGGCGGTGTTCCTGCTGCTGCAACGCCATGAGATGCGCGACCGCCTGGTGCGCTTGACGGGCGGTGACCTGCACCATATGGCCGACGCCATGAACGAAGCCGCACACCGCGTCAGCCGCTACCTGGGCGCGCAAGTGCTCATCAACGTCGGCTATGGCATCCCGATGGCGTTTGGCCTCTGGCTCATCGGCGTGCCCGGTGCGCTGCTGTGGGGGTTTCTTTCCGGCGTGTTGCGCTTCGTCCCGTACCTGGGGCCGGCGGTGGCGGCACTGTTCCCGCTGCTGCTGGCCTTTGCCATCGACCCCGGCTGGCACATGATGATCTGGACGCTGGCGTTGATCCTTGGCATGGAGCTGATCATCAACAACATCGTCGAGCCTCTGGCCTACGGCGGCAGAACGGGTGTATCGCCGGTGGCGGTGCTGCTGTCGGCTGCCTTCTGGGCGCTGCTGTGGGGGCCCGTGGGGCTTGTGCTGGCCACGCCGATGACGGTGTGCCTGCTGGCACTGGGCCGCCACCTGGCGCCGCTGCGCTTTCTGGAACTGATGTTGGGCAGTGAGCCGGTATTCGACAAGCCCACGCAGCTGTACCAGCGCTTGATTTCGGGTGAGCTTGAAGAGGCCATCGAACTCAGCCACCAGGAAGTGGCGCGGTTTTCGTTGCTGCAGTTCTACAGCGACAGCGCGGTGCCGATGCTGGCGCTGGCCGCCCGGCCGTCGTCGCTGCGTGCCACCGCCGCGCAGCGGCACCGCGTGGTCAACGGTGTCAGCCGGCTGCTGGACGATTTGCGCGCCAGCCACCCCGCTGCGCCGCTGAACGAAACGCCTTCACCAGGCGCCGGCAATGTGTTGTGCATCGGCGCGCGCAACGAAATCGACACGCTGTCGGCAGAGCTGCTGGCACACGCACTGGCCAGCGCGGGTTGCAATGCGCGCGCGGTGCCGGCGCTGGCCGTCACGGCCGACCGCATCGACGGCCTGAATCTGGAAGGCATCGACACCGTCTGCCTGTGCACCTTCAGTGGCACACCGCAGACCCACGCCCGCTTTGTCTGCCGACGCTTGGGTCGGCTTCGGCGCGGTGGCCCGGCCTTGCGCGTGGTGCTGGCGGCCTGGTCGGCGCCACCCGAATTGCTGCAAGCCGGCGCGGATGCAGCACTGGGCGTGGACGCCGTGGCGGTGAGCCTGGCGGAAGCGCAGGGCCGGTTGATGCCCACCTTGATGCCGACGCAGGCCGCCAGGACCGTGGAGCAAGCGGCGCTGTCCGGTGCGGCGGTCGGCGCCGCTGCCGCAGTGATGGACAGCAGCTTGGACAGCAGCTTGGACAGCACCTTGGGCGGCTTGCGCGACACGCTGGCTCGCGGCGCCCAGCAAGCGGCCGATGTCTTCAGCGCCCCGTTGGCCACCGCCAGCTTCCAGAGCGCGACGCTGGGCCCGCTGCAGTGCAGCGCAGGCTTGCCACCTTGGGCGCAGCGCGAAGGGGCCGCGTGGCAGGCCGAAGCGTCGTTGATGGCCCATCTGCAAGCCCATCTGCAGGCGCATCTTGAAGCGGACCCGCATAACGTCGGCCAGCCGCTGGTGGTGCCCGACATTGCCAGAGACCCCGGCTTTGCAGCCCTGCTGGATGACCGGCTGGAGGGCTTGAGCTTTCTGGCGGCGGCCGCGCTGCGGGGCACCGACGGCCAAATCGTTGGCGTGCTGGCCATCCGCGACACGCAGGCCCGGCCGTTCACCGACGGCGACCGCCGGTTGCTGGCCGACATGGCCGCCGAGTTGTGCGCCAGCGTGGCGGCAGAGACGGTCCGGGTGGCAGAACACACCGACGGCAGCAGCCCGGCGGTCTGAAGCTGCCGCAGCGGCCTGGCATTCGTGCGCAGGCCTGTTGGTCTTTTTGCCCTTCGGTCGTTTTGTCAGCACCGTCCTACCACCGAGCCCGGCACGGTCCGGCAGTCCGCGTGCAGCCGCCTGCCTAGAGTCAAGTCAAGCGCAACGGCAGTCGTTGTGCGGCAGCCAGCGGCGCCTAGCGCCACGTTTTTTCGAGGAATCCACCATGTTGCATTACGCCGTTGTCTTTTTGGTCATCGCGTTGATCGCGGCCTTCCTGGGCTTCGGTGGCATTGCCGCCGGCGCAGCCGGCATCGCCAAGATCCTTTTTGTCGTCTTTCTGATCATTGCCGTGGTCACTTTCATTGTCGGTCTGACGCGCCGAGGCTGACGACATTGCCGTTCTGAACACCCGTCCTTCTCGCTTTCCTTTCTTCCCAAAACCTACCCCAGGAGCATCACTCGATGAACCATCAACTCAGCCCCACCAACAGCCCTGACACGCTGAATGACCTGTCCGACCGCGCCGCCAACAAGGCCGACCAGGCGCTGCAATCCACCCGCCGCATGGGCGCGGAAGCGGCCCAGGCCGTGCAGGCCGGCATTGACGGTCTGCGTGAAGGTGTGCCGTCAGCCATTTCGCGCGCCACCGCGCAAGCCGAAGACCTGACCCGCCGCGGGCTGGAACGCGCCCGCCAAGCCAGCGCCACCGTGCGTGACAAGGCCGTGCAGGTCAGCGACCAGACGGTCGGCTACATCAAGGACGAGCCCGTCAAGGCTGTGCTGGTGGCGGCTGCCGCCGGTGCCGTGACGGCGTTGCTGATCGGTTGGCTCAGCCGTTCGCGCAGCGACCGGCTCTGACGGCGCAACCGAAGACGAATTCGGTACCGGCCCAGCCGGGCCGGATTCGGTTGCAAGCTGCGCGTGGGGCCGGCCTGGTGGGCGGCCCCACGCTTTTTGCCAAGTGACTTTTCACAACGGTCAACAACCACCCACAACGGCAGACTGGCCATGATTCACCCCCTTTTCACCCGTCTGGTGACGCAGCCCGGGCTCTTCGCGGAACACGCCGGCGCTTACGCCGAACTGGCTGCCGCAGAAGCGCAGCAGCTGGGCACGCGCTGGAAGCGGCAGTTGCTTCTGGGTGTGGCAGCAGGCCTCTGTGGTCTGGTTGGCATGATGCTGGCGGGAATGGCCATCCTGCTGGCCGCCGCAGTGCCTGCCACGTCGATGCCCGCTGCCTGGGCGCTATGGGTCGTGCCGGCATTGCCGCTGGCGGCCGCCGCTGGCGCTGGTGCAGCGCTTTGGCGGATGCAGTCTGTGAGTGCCTTTGCGCTGCTGCGCGGCCAGATTGCCGCCGATGCGCGCTTGCTGGAAGAGGTGGCGCCTTGAGCCAATTGCCACCGACGCTTGGGCCGACCGTGCTGGCGGATTCGGCAGTGCCCGCGTTGCCCACGGCGCCTGATTCGCCCAATACTGCGGCCCAAACCTCGCCCCTGACCTTGGCGCTGCTGCGCATTGAAGCATCGCGGGCGCGGCTGCGCAGCGCCATGTTGCCGCCGCCCGATACCGCTTCGACTGACGGCGGCCCCGGCTTTGCGCTGCCCAAGCGCTGGCGCGCCATGTGGCGTGCCTTCATGCGCAAAGGGCCACTGGCCACGGTGGCTGGCACGGCAGCGAGCGCCTTGGGCGCCTGGTGGCGCAGTCAGCCATGGCACACCACCACCGAATGGGCTGGCCGCGCACTGCTGGCTGAAGTGCAGCCGGTCATTCGCCGACACCCGCTGCTGGCAGTTGCCGTGGGTGCAAGCCTGGGCGCTGCCGTGGTCTCGGCGCGGCCGTGGCGCTGGCACGCGCTGAGCCGCCACGTGCGTCCCGCCGGTGGCCACCTGATGCGCTGGACCATCGCCCAACTGTCGCAAGTGCCGGTGCAGATGGCGCTGGCGGCGCTGCTGGCGCAGTTTGTGGGTGACCGCGCGCGCGGTCAGGCTGGCACCACGGAACCGCCCCCCGCGCCAGCGGACCCGAAGCAGTCCAGCGCCGCGCTGTAGGACATTGCTCGGGGTGTAGGACATTGCTCACGCGTGACCCGGTCAACGTCCGGCCGACAGTCCGAGGCCCCTTCCCTAGAGTCAGCTTGAGTGCGGCGGCCGTTGTTGGCACCGCATCCCAACCTTCTTGTCGACGGAGCCCCGCCATGCCTGCCCGCCACGCTTTTGCCTGTGTCTTTGCCACTGCACTGCTCGCCATCACGG
Organism: Rubrivivax sp.; assembly: GCA_031372005.1. Classification (GTDB taxonomy): domain Bacteria; phylum Pseudomonadota; class Gammaproteobacteria; order Burkholderiales; family Burkholderiaceae_C; genus Rubrivivax. The sequence goes on along the minus strand of JANMKK010000380.1, from coordinate 18,568 downwards.
CAGCCCTGCTGCACCCGTTGCTTGGCCTGGGCCCGCTGCACGGGCTGGAATCGCAAGCCGGTCCGGGGAAGTTCGTCAGCACAGGGCACAGCCCGGCGTCCGTGACACGCAGCCGGTGAGCCGCCGTGAAAGGCCTCTCTGCGGCAGGGCGGATTCATGGCAGACCAGCTCATCGACCGCCCCGCCGACCCCTTCGACAAACGGCACGCCCGCCCCATCCACCTCACTGCCAGGAGATCCGCGCCATGACCGCGATGACCGCATTTGCCGCCATGCACCGGGCCCCGTCCGCTGCCGCACTGCTGCACGAACCAGAGCTGCGGCGCCACGTGGCGCAATGCCGTGCGGGCCGCAGCCGCTGGTTCAGCGCTGCGGCCTGGATGGAAAGGCTGCACAGTGCGTTGGCGCCGCGCTTCGCCACCACCGTGGTGACCGCTGCTGGCTTGCTGTGGCTCACCTCCATGTGGCCTTGACAAGGGCTGCAGCGACAGCGTCATGGCTTTGAGGAGACCTCACTCACCGCCACCCTTGCCACCCGGTTTGCCGGACATGGCTGCCGGCCGGACGCTGGACGCGCCGATCCGGTCGGTGCTCTTCGGCGAAGCGCGCTTCGAATCGCACGGCCGCAGCCTGGCGTTGGCGCACGACGTCAACGAACGCGGTTCTCGCGGCGCCGGTTTCTTCCCCCGCCTGCAAGACAACCTCGCCACGCTGCAGCGCGCACTGGCCGCGCTGGAGGCCAGCGCCGCGCAAGGGCGGCACCTGTCGCCGGCAGCGCACTGGCTGCTGGACAACGCGTCACTGCTGGACGAACAGCTGGGCACCATCCGCCACGCCTTGCCGCGCAGCTTCTACCGTCGCCTTCCAGTGCTGCGCGAAGAACCTCTGGCGGGCTTGCCGCGTGTTTATGGAGTGGCCTGGGCATGGGTCGCGCATGCTGACAGCGGTTTCGATGTCCACCTGCTGCAAAGTTACCTGCGCGCCTACCAATCCACGCGGCCGTTGACGCTGTCGGAACTGTGGGCCCTGCACACCACGCTGCGCGTGGTGCTGCTGGAAAACCTGCGCCGCCTGGCTGAACGGACGGCGGCCCGCAACGCCGCGCGCGACGCCGCGCACGCTTGGGCCGACAGCATGGCAGCCAGAGGCATCCAGCAGGCCTTGCCCGAAGCGGCGGTGCTGGCAACGCTGGAACAACGCGGCGTCAGCGACAGCTTCCTGCTCACGCTGTGGCAGCGGCTGGACCGGCCGCGGGTGGACGCCTCGCCGCAGCATGGCCAGGGCCGTGGTTTGGGTCAAGACATGGGCCAAAACGTGGGCCAAAACATGGGCCAAGACCTGGGCCACTGGCTGGACACGCAGCTGTCGGACCCGCCGGCAATGCTGACCCGGCTGCAGAACGAGGCGGCCGAAGACCAGCAGAGCATCCGCAACGCCATCACCACGCTGCGCGAACTGGAACGCACCGACTGGCAGGCCCTGGTGGCGCGGTGCAGTGCGGTCGTGGCGGTGCTGGCGCGCTGCCCGGTGCATGCGGCTGAACACCCGGGCACGCAAGACGCCACGCTGCACGCCGTGGAAAGCCTGGCGCGCGAAAGCGGTTTTGCTGAAGCCGATGTGGCCCACGAACTGCTGGCACTGACTGCCAGCGCGACAAATGCTGACGACCCGCGCGCGGCTCCCGCGCACTGGTGGCGAGGCGACGGCGAGGCGGCCCTGCGCCGCCAGCTGCAGCTGCCACGGCGGCGCCTGCCGCGGCGCGGATCGCGCGCCATGCGGCTGTGGATGACGCCCACCTACCTGGCCGGCGTCACGCTGCTCAGCGGCCTGCTGCTGTGGGCCTTGCTGCAACATGCAGACGCTGCCGCGCCGCTGTGGCTGCTGGTGCTGGCGGGCGTGCTGGCTGCCGGCCCCGTCAGCGAAGCGGTGGTGGCCGTGGTGAACCGCCTGATCAGCGAATCGGTGCCGCCGATGCGGTTGCCGCGGCTGGCCTTCCTGCACGGCATTCCGCCCGAACACTCGAGTCTGGTGGTGATGCCGGTGATGTTGACCAGCACTGCCACCTTGCGGGCGCTGCTGGCGCAGCTGGAACAACACGCCATCGCAAACTCCGAGACACACACGCGTTATGCCTTGCTCAGCGATTACGCCGATGCCGACACGCAGAGCCAGCCTGACGATGCAGCGCTGCTGGCGGCCGCACAGCAAGGTGTGCAGGCGCTGAACGACAAACACGCCGGGATGCACACGGCGGGCCTGCTCAGTCCGCTGTCGGCAGTTTCGCCCCGCTTTCTGCTGCTGCACCGCCAGCGCTTGTGGAGCGACAGCGAACAGCGCTGGATCGGCTGGGAACGCAAGCGCGGCAAGCTTGAACAGCTGGCGCGTGCGCTGGTGGAGCCGGGCTATGAGCCCTTTGTAGACCTGGGGCCCCTGTCGCGCCTTGCGGCACCGGCCCACGCGGTGCGCCACCTCATCACGCTGGACGCCGACACCCACATGCCACCGGGCCGCCTGCGCGCGCTGGTTGGCGTGGCTGCGCACCCGCTGAACCAGCCGCGCTGGGACTCTGCGCTGGGCCGCATCGTCAGTGGTTACGGCATCCTGCAGCCGCGGGTGGAATCGCCGCTGCCGTCGCCCGACACCGCCACCGGCTACCACGCGCTCTTCAACGGCCACTGCGGCCTGGACCCCTACAGCGCGGCCAGTTCCGAGGTCTATCAAGACCTCTTCGGCGAAGGCAGCTTCAGCGGCAAGGGGCTGCTCAACGTGCAGGCAGTGCACAGCGCGTTGGCGCTGCGCCTGCCTGAAGGCCAGGTGCTGAGCCACGACTTGCTGGAAGGCTCGCTGGCACGCTGCGGCGCGGTAAGCGAGGTCACGCTGGTCGAAGACGCGCCGCACCATGCCGATGTGGCGGCGTCCCGCCTGCACCGCTGGACCCGCGGCGACTGGCAGTTGCTGCCCTTCCTGGCCGGGCGCTTGCGCCTGCCGCTGGCCGCCATCCACCGCTGGAAGATGGTGGACAACCTGCGCCGCTCGCTGGTGGCGCCGGCAGCGCTGTTGCTGTTGCTGCTGGTGTTGGCCAGCGGCGTGCTGCCGCTGGCCTGGGCGCTGGGCCTGGTGGCTGCGGCCTTCAGCGCCGGGCCGCTGATCGGCGCGGTGGCCGGTCTGGCGCCAAGCCGCGACGACATCGCCATCCAGCGCTTCTACCGTGAGGCCGGCGCTGACCTGGCGCGCGCGCTGCTGCTGGCGGCCTGGCATCTGGCCCAACTGCTGCAGCTGTCCATGCTGTACGGTGACGCCGTGCTGCGCGCGCTGTGGCGGCAGTGGGTGTCGCGCCGGCACTTGCTGCAGTGGACCACCGCCGCATCGGCGCAGGCTGCGGCCAGCACGCGCCTCTACCCGCTGTTGCGGCACCATGTGCGGGTGCCGGTGGCGGCCGCCGGCATCGGCCTGGCGCTGGCCACTGCCGCCTGGGCCGGCGCGCCGGTGCAAGCAGCAGCAGCGGCCACGCTCTTGGTGCTGTGGGCGCTGTCGGCGCTGTGGACATGGCTTGTCAGCCGGCCGTGGCCACGCAGCTTGCAAGGCCAGCTGGACGCCCCGTCGCGCGACTATGTGCACGACCTGGCGCGCGACACCTGGCGGTTCTATGAACGCCACGTCACGGCCGAAGACCAGCACCTGCCGCCCGACAACGTGCAGCGCCTGCCGCATTCGATGGTGGCGCACCGCACATCGCCCACCAACATCGGCCTGTACCTGCTGGCTGTCAACTGCGCGCGCGAACTCGACTTCATCGGCACGCTGGACCTGGCCGACCGCCTCAGCGCCACGCTGGACACGGTGGAACGGCTGCCCAAATACCAGGGCCACCTCTACAACTGGTTCGATACCCGCACCGGCGCCGTGCTGCCGCCAGCTTATGTGTCCACGGTCGACAGCGGCAACCTGGCGGCCTTTCTGATGGTGGTGGCGCAGGCTTGCGATGAACTGGCGATGCAACAGGTGCCGCCTGGCGACCCCTCCACCACCCGTGCGCAACGCGACACCGCCCACGTCTTGCGCCGCGCGCGCCAGCGCCCGCACGGCCTGCGCGCGCTGCTGGGCGCCATGGACTCGCTCGGTGCGGTGGCGCAGCTCTTTGACCGCGAACCGGTGTGGCCCACCGTGCGCGAAGAAGCCGTGTCGTTGCAGGGCGTGGTGCACCAGGCGCGGCGTGAACTGGACGCGCTGTCCCTGGGCCGCGACGGCGGCATGCCCGACGGCCCGCTGTGGATGCTGCAGGACATGGTGGCCACGCTGCAGTCGCACTTGCGCGACGTCGTCGAAGGCGTCGAGGCCGCACCCGCACGGCTGCAAGACCTGTCCCGCCGCGCGCGGCAACTGGCCTGCGCGATGGACTTCAAGCCGCTGTACGACCGCCAGCGCCGGCTGCTGCACATCGGCCTGCAAACCGACAGCCAGCAACTGGACCGCAACCACTACGACCTGCTGGCCAGCGAAGCGCGCCTGGCCAGCCTCTTTGCCATCGCCAAGGGCGACGTGCCGGTGGAGCATTGGGGTGCGCTGGGCAGGCCGTTCTTTGGCCACGGCAACCTGGCCGCGCTGCGGTCCTGGTCGGGTTCGATGTTTGAATACCTGATGCCGACGCTCGTGCTCCAGGAGCCACTTGGAAGCGCGCTGCAGCAGGCCACCGCCAGCGCCGTGACTGAGCAGCAGCGTGAGGCGCTGTCGCATCACACGCCGTGGGGCATTTCCGAATGCGCCATCGCCGCGCAGGACCACACCCTGGCCTACCAGTACGGCCCGCAAGGTGTGCCGCGGCTGGCGCTGCGCCGCACGCCCATCGACGAAAGGGTGCTGGCGCCCTACGCCAGCGCACTGGCCTTGTTGGTGTCACCCGCCGCAGCGGTGGCCAACCTGCGGGCGCTGGAAACGCTGGGTGCACGCCGCGCCTTCGGCTTCATCGACGCCATTGACTTCAGCCCGCAGCGCCAGACGGCGGGCGGCACGCACACGCTCGTTGAAACCCACATGGCGCACCACCAGGCGATGACGCTCGTCGCTGCCTGCGCGGTGCTCACGGGCGGCGCGCCCCAAGGCTGGGCGCAGCGCGACCCGCACCTGCGCGCGGTGTCCAGCCTGCTGCATGAAAGGGCGCCGCGCGAAACCGCCGTGCTGCGCGACCCACCGAAACTGCCGCGCCAGCGCCGTGCGCTGCGCGATCCGCTGGTGCACACCAGCGCGCCACTGCAAGGCGCGTTGTTGCCCACCCATTGGCTGGGCAACGGCCGCTACGCGCTGACGCTGCGCAGCAATGGCGCCGGCAGCAGCCAGTGGCAAGGCCAGGGCCTGACGCGCTGGCGCGACGACCTGCTGCGCGACGACCGCGGCACCTTCCTGTACCTGCAGCGCGAGGCTGCAGGTGAAGGCGCTGTCTCCGGCTTTGCAGCCGGCACGCGACATTCACTGACCACCCACCCTGCAGCCGACCCGCACGCGCACTACGTCTGCCGCATGCAGCCCGACCGCGTGGTCTTCGACTGCGGCTGGCCCGACCTGCAGACCTGCACGGCGGTCTGGATCAGCCCTGAAGACGACTGCGAACTGCGCCAGGTGGAACTCACCAACACCGGCAACGTGCCGCTGTCACTGCGCCTGAGCCTGGCGGCCGAACCCACGCTGGCGCCACTGCGTGCGGATGAGGCGCACCCGGCTTTCTCCAACCTCTTCGTCCAGGCCAGCTGGGACGCGGCAGAGCGCGCGTTGTACCTGCGCCGCCACCCGCGTCTGGCAACGGAACGCGAAGTGCGCGCGGTGCACTGCCTGGCGCAAGCGCAGTCCGATGTCAGCGACGTGCAGCCCTGCGCCGACCGCCTGCGCTGGCTGGGCCGCTACGGCAGCCCGGCGCAACCGGTGGGCGACGGCGCCGCCACAGCGTGGCCCGAGGGGGCTGCGTCCAGCGCCGAGCCGAGGGACGCCGCCGCAGCCGCTGCGGCCGCGACTTCAGCCGCGACTTCAGCCGTAACGTCAGCCGCAACGTCAGCCGCAACGTCAGCCGCAACTTCAGCCGCATTGCCGGGCCGCCTGCTGGACACCGGCCTGGACCCGATGGCCGTCGTCACTGCACATGTGCGGCTGGCGCCCGGCGCAACCACGAAGCTGACCTTTGTGTCGGCGGCTGCGGCGACGCAGGACGAACTCGACGCGCTGGTGGACAAGTACCGCCAGGCGCACCACGTCGAACGGGCGTCGAGCATGTCGCACACGATGGCGTCGATCCTGCTGCACGACACCCGGTTGGATGCCGACAGCTGGGTCGCCATGCTGCACCTGCAGACGCTGCTGTCGGCGGTGCCGACGCGTGAACTGTCCGGTGAACTGCTGCCCAGCGAGCGTTGCGACAAGCGCCTGCTGTGGCGCCACGGCATCGGTGGCGACAGGCCGATCCTGTGCATCGATATCCACAACGAAACCGGCCTGGCGCTTGTCCACCTGATGGTGCGCGCGCTGATCGCCTGGACGGCTGCGGGGCAGGGTGTGGATCTGGTGGTGGTCAACGGTGAGCCGTCGTCGTACCTCACGCCGGTGCAGCACCACTTGCAACTGCTGTTGCAACGGCAACCTGCGGTGGATGCCGATGCCGGCGCAGGCAACGCGCCGAACGGGGCGAACGCAGCGAACGCACCGACTGCAGACCGCCCGGTCCTGCGGCTGCTGCGCAGCGCCGACTTGAGCGCCGACGAGCGCTACACCCTGCAAGCCCTGGCGCGTGTGCGCCTGCAGGCCGATGGCCGCCCGCTGTCCGAACAAGTGCAGCGCTGGCTTGACCGCCAGCAGCGCGACCAGGACGCCCGCGACCGCGTGGGCACCTGGCCCGTGGTGCAGCCCTGGGCCATGGCACAGGCCCGTTTGCCCGCCGCGCCGCCCAAGGGTGCCTTCGCCCCTGACGACGGCCGCTACGACTTTGCGGTCAGCACGTCGCAACACCCGGCGCGGCCGTGGATCAACGTGCTGGCTAACGCTGAATTTGGCTGCCATGTGTCTGAAATGGCCGCTGGCCACACCTGGGCCGGCAACAGCCGCTTGCACCAGATCACGCGCTGGGCCAATGACCCGGTGACCGACCCTGCCAGTGAGTGGTTGCTGCTGCACGATGTGGCCGGTGGCCGCGTCTGGCCGCTGGGCCGCGCGCTGCAGGGCGCCGGCCCGCGCAGTGTCGAACACGGCATCGGCTTCACCCGCATGCGCCAGCATGTGGCCGGGCTGGAGGTGACGCTGCAGTGGTGTGTGGACGCAAAGCGGGCCGTCAAACAGGTGCAACTGCGGCTGCGGTCGCTGAGCGCGACGGAAACCACCTGGCGCGTGGTGGCGCTGGCGGAATGGATGCTGGGCCAGACCAGCGCAGACCGCCTGAGCGTGGCCACCGCGCGCCTGAACCTGTCGGCCGGTGAACGCTTGCCGCGCGACGCGGTGGCGGTGCTGGGCACGCAGCTGGACGCATCCGGCGGTTTCGGTGGCGCCACAGCGTGGATGGCCTTCCGCCCGGTGGCTGGCAGCGCGCGCCGCAGTGACGAATGGACCTGCGACCGCCGCGAATTCCACGACAGCCAGGGCCGGCTGGTGGTGCCCACGCGCCTGGGCCAGAGCGCCGGGCGTGGCCTGGACCCCTGCGGCGCCGTGGCGCGCACCTTGGTGCTGCAAGCGCAGGGGGAAGTTGAACTTACGCTGTTGCTGGGCCATCTGGGGTTGAATGCGGGCTTGAATGCGGGCTTGAATTCCCCCGACCGCAGCGGTGCGGCCGAGCCCATCGCGGCCGCGCTGGCGTTTGACCCCGAACAGCGCCTGGCCGCCCAGCGCCAGATCTGGCGCGACCAGGGCCGCGCGCTGCAGGTGCGCACGCCAGACCCGGCCTTTGACGCGCTGGTCAACCACTGGCTGCCCTACCAGACGGTGGCCTGCAGGTTGTGGGCGCGCGCCGGCTTCTACCAGGCCGGCGGTGCCTTCGGTTTCCGCGACCAGTTGCAGGACGCGATGTCGATGGTCACGCTGTCTCCCGGGCTGTTGCGCCAGCAACTGCTGGCGAATGCAGCCCGCCAGTTCCCGGAGGGTGACGTTCAACATTGGTGGCATCTGCCGGGCGGTGCCGGCGTGCGGACCCACTTTTCTGACGACCGCCTGTGGTTGCCCTTTGCGCTGGCGCACTTTGTCCAGCGCACCGGCGACCACGCGCTGCTTGACGAACGCATTCCCTTCCTGCAAGGCAGGCCGGTACCGGCTGGCGCGGAGGACATCTACGAAACGCCCGCCATGGACGGCGAACGTGTCACGCTGTACGAACACGCCGCCCGCGCCATCGACCGCAGCCTGGCCGCCGGTGTGCACGGCCTGCCGCTGATCGGCACCTGTGACTGGAACGACGGCATGAACCGCGTGGGCCACCTCGGCCAGGGTGAATCGGTGTGGCTGGCCTGGTTCTTGTGCGCGGTGATCGACGGCATGGTGCCGCTGGCGCACGGCCGGGGTGAATCGGCACGCGCCGCACACTGGCAACGCGCCCGCGCCGGCTGGGTGCAGGCGCTGGACGGCCAGGCCTGGGACGGCGGCTGGTACAAGCGCGGCTTCTTTGACGACGGCACGCCGCTCGGGTCCAATGCCCAGGCCGAATGCCGGATCGACCTCATCGCCCAGGCCTGGGCCATGTTGAGCGGCGCCGGCGACCCCACGCGTGCACAGCAGGCGCTGGCTGCCGCCGACCGCGAACTGTGGGACGCCAAGAACGGCCTGCTGCGGCTGCTGCACCCACCGCTGCAACACGCGCGGCCCGAAGCCGGCTACATCCAGGCCGACCCCGCAGGCGTGCGCGAAAACGGCGGCCAGTACAGCCACGGCGCCACCTGGGCCGTGATGGCAGCGGCCAGGTTGCAGCAGCCAGAACGCGCCTGGCGGATGTGGCAGGCCATCAGCCCCGCGCACCGCTGGCAGGACGCCGCGCTGGGCCCCGCATATGGCGGTGAGCCTTATGCCGTGGCCGGCGACATCTGCAGCGCAGCGCCCTGGGCGGGCCGCTGCGGGTGGAGCTGGTACACGGGCGCTTCAGGCTGGCTCTGGCGCGCGGCAGTGGAGTCTTTGTGCGGCCTGCAGATAGGGCCCGAAAGCCTTCGGTTTGACCCCTGCTTGCCACCCGATTGGGACCGTGTGGAACTGCGGATGGTGCATGGCGGGCGGCCGCATCGTTTTGTCATCTGCAACACCGCAGCCGCACGGGCCCAGGCTGAGACCGAGCCGGACTGCCTGGGGCCGTTGCCTTGCAGCACGGCGATACCCTTGGCGGGCCTGCTGGACAACGGCTTTTATGTGTTGCACATGGCCGTGCAAACCGCGTCCGTTTCGACCAGCATCCACCAGTCACCTGCACTGCACCAGGCGGCAGGTTCTGCGGGTGCCTAGCGTCGCGCCGTCGAGACCGGCAGCGCGTCCTCGGTGCCGACCATGATGTGGCCTGTCAACTGCTGGTAGGCGCGTCGGTGCTGGCCCCGCGCCTCGGCCTTCAGCACGACGAGCGTGAAAGCCACCAGCATCGCCAACAACGCCAGCGTGGCGATGCTTACAAATACGGCAAATCGGCGACTTGGGGCGGCGTGCATGGTGGTCTCCCGGGCATGGGCCCAGTGTGGGGAATCCCTGCATCGCAGCGCCTCAGACGGCCGCCGGGTGCGCTGTAGGACGGCAGCCCGGGACCGAGAGGTCGAATGACCATCCCCCCGCGTCAGCCACGAAAGAGCCGCACGGTGTCGCCGCTTCGGGTGTTGCGCTCTGGTGTGAGTAGCATTGCCTGCACCAGGCCGTCCTGCCGGCACCCGCGTGCAAACGCAGCCACCGAAAGAGGGGAGTGAAAGCATGTTGACCGCAAAGCCCCAAGCAGCGTCAGTGACGCTGACAGAACTGGCCGTGTGGATCGTCAAGGACGGCGTCACGCTCGGCGGACTCAGCCCGGGCCTGCGCGACCAGGCGCTGGCCGTGGCTTGGTCCGGCCTGCCGATCGACGTGATGAGTGAAAAGGCCGTCAACCTGGCGCTTCAGGCGCAGTTGGCGGGCGCGGCCCGATTCCTGGACACCGACCATGTGGAGCTGCGCCGCTGGCTGGTGGATGGCGGCTGGCTCACGCGCGACGGCTTTGGGCGCGAATACCGACGCGTGCCGCTGCAGGGCCTGGCTGACAGCGCCCGGCCGGTGGCAGCGGCCCTGCAGTCGCTGGACGTGTCGGCCTGGGTGGCCGGCGCGCGCATGCAGCATGCGGCCGCACGGGACGGGCGTCGCCGGGCCTGGCAAGCATCGCAAGCTCGAACACAGCCGGGCAGCCTGGCGTGACGGATCGCGAACAGGCGCATGAACCCGCACACGACCACGCCTTTGGCATGCGCCTGGCGCTGGACCAGGCCCACAACGCGCTGCTGGTGGGCGAAGTGCCGGTGGGCGCGGTCATCGTTAGGCCGTCGCCCGACGGCCCGAAGGTGATCGCCACCGGCTACAACCGGCCCATCACCACCCACGACCCCACGGCGCACGCCGAGATCGTCGCCCTGCGCCACGCAGCCACGCTGCTCTCCAACTACAGGCTGCCCGAATGCGAGCTGTACGTGACGCTGGAGCCTTGTGCGATGTGCGCCATGGCGCTCTTGCATGCGCGCTTTCGGCGCGTCGTCTTTGGCGCCCTGGACCCCAAGACCGGCGCCGCCGGCTCGGTGTTGAACCTGTTTGCTGATGGGCGTTTGAACCACCACACCGACGTCGTCGGTGGCGTGATGGCCCAGGCCTGCGGCCAACTGCTGCGAGACTTCTTCGCCGAACGGCGCACCCGCCGCCGCGCGCTGCAAGGCCTGGCCGACGACGGCCAGATCCCGGTTGGCGTGGCGATTGAAATCGCCCCACTGCCCGATTCCTCATGACGCTTGTCTGTTCACCATGTCCTTGCTCACCATGACCTTGCTCAGCATCTTCACGCCCGCCGGCGTCGTCGCCCGCGCACCTGTGCTGCACCTGGCAGCGCGGCGCCTGCGCAGCCTGGGCTTTGAGGTCCACATCGACGACAGCGCCACCGCCCGCCACCAGCGTTTTGGCGGTGACGACGACACGCGACTGGCCGCGTTGCACCGCATAGCCGCTGCCGCGCCGTCCATCGCCATGCCTGCGCGTGGCGGCTACGGCATCACGCGCTTGCTGGACCGCATCGACTGGAAGCTGCTGGCCAAGAGCGTGGCGCAGGGCACGCGCTGGGTCGGCCACAGCGACTTCACTGCCGTGCAGCTGGGCCTGCTGGCGCACGGGCAGGCCGTCACGTGGGCCGGCCCGATGGCCACCGACGATTTCGGCCGCGCGGATGAAGCCGGTGGTGTCGATGAGGTCACCCGCGACTGTTTCCTGGAAGCCATGGGCGGTGAACTCGAAGCCGTGGGCTTCCGCACCGAAGCCGGCTTTGACGGCCTTGATGTGAGCGGCCGTCTGTGGGGCGGCAACCTGACGATCCTGATGTCGCTGCTGGGCACGCCGCACTGGCCGCAGGCCCGGCTCATCAAGGGTGGGGTGCTGTTCCTGGAAGACGTGAACGAACACCCCTACCGCGTCGAACGCAATCTCTTGCAACTGCAGCAGGCGGGCGTGCTGCAGGCGCAGAAGGCGGTGATTCTGGGCGCGTTTTCGGCCTGGAAGCCGTCGCCGCTGGACCGAGGCTACACGCTGAAGTCTGCGGTGGCGCGGGTGCGCGCGGGCATGAAAACGCCGCTGCTGACGGGGCTGCCTTTCGGCCACGTCAGCCCCAAGGTCACGCTGCCGGTGGGGCAAAAGGTGCAGTTGCTGGTGCAGGGGCGCGACGTGTTGGTGGGTTGGTAGCCTGTGAACGGCGCGACGACGGCGCGAGAACAGCGCGAGAACAGCGCGTGAACCCTGAGGGGGGCCTGCTGCCTGGACGCCTAGAATCTGCGCACGCCTTCAGGTTCATCAGGCCACAAACCTGCATGCCCGAAGGCGAAAATCTTTGTGCTGACCAACCCTTGGTGACCCCGGGGCGTTTGGGCAGTCTGCCAGGGAGCCCCGCATGCGCGGACTGTCGTTGATCTCATCGCTGCAGCACCGCGCGGGCCGCCTGGCACCGGTTCTGTTCGCCCTGCTGGCCGCAGCCTGCAACAACAACCCTTGGCCGCAACAAGCGGCGGCCTCCAACACGCTGTACACGGCCGCCACCGAATCGTCGCCAAGGCACCTGGACCCGACCGCTTCGTACTGGAACAACGAGACGGCCTACACCTACCAGATCTACGAGCCGCCCTACGGATATCACTACTTGAAGCGGCCGTTCCAGCTTGTGCCCAAGACCGCAGCCGCAGTCGTCAAGCCGCACTTCATCGACAAGAACGGCCAGCCCCTGCCCGACGACGCACCCGCCGCGCTGGTGGCCGAGAGCATCTATGACGTGCCGATCAAACCCGGCATCCGCTTCCAGCCGCACCCGGCCTTTGCGGTGGACGGCCAGGGCAAGCACGTCTACCACGCGATGAAACCGGGCGACCTGGGCGACCGTCGCACGCCGCTGCAGTTTGAACAGCAGGGCACGCGTGAACTGGTGGCCGAAGACTTTGTCTATGCGCTCAAGCGCCAGGCCACCACGCGCATCACGACGCCCATCTTCAGCACTTTTGCCGAATACGTGGTGGGCCTGCGCGAATACGGCCTGCTCATCAAGCAGGAAGACGCGGCACTCCGCAAAGGCCTGGACGCTGCCAGCCAGGACAAGCCTTTCCTGGACTTTCGCAAATGGCCGCTGGCAGGCGCCAGCGCGCCGGAAAAACACCTGCTGCGCATTCGAATCAAAGGAAAATATCCGCAGTGGAGCTACTGGATGCAGATGACCTTCACGGCACCGGTGCCCTGGGAGGCCGACGCCTTCTACGCCCAGCCCGGCATGGCCGAGCGCGGGCTGACGCTGGACGTGTGGCCGGTGGGCACGGGGCCTTACATGATGGTGGAGTTCGTCAAGGACCGTTACCACGCGATGAAGCGCAACCCCCACTACCGCGCCGACCCCTACCCCTGCGAAGGCATGCCGGGCGACAAGGAAGCCGGGCTGCTGGACGACTGCGGCAAATTGATGCCCTTCATCGACACCATCGCCAGCAACGTCGAGCGCGAAGCCGTGCCGCGGCGCGGCAAGTTCCGCCAGGGGTTTTACGACGTGGAGGTTTTCGAGCGCACCGACATGGGCATGGACTACCTGGTGGCCATGCAGGACAGCGAAGAGGTGCGAGCCGAGTACATCGACAAGGGCTTCCGCCTGAACCGAGGCTCTGACGTCAACAGTTATTTTCTGGCCTTCAACATGCTCGACCCGGTGGTGGGTGATGGCGATGCAGGTGTCAACAGTGCCGAGACGCGGGCTCGCAACCGCAAGCTGCGCCAGGCCATCAGCATCGCGGTGGACTGGGAGGAATACAGCAAGGTGTTTCCGAAGAAGGCCGGCAGCACGGCCATGAGCCCGCTGCCGCCCGGCATTTTCGGCAGCCGCGACGGCACGCCCGAAGGCGTGAACCCGGTGACCCACGTGTGGAAAGACGGCAAGGCGGTGCGCCGCTCTGTCGATGAAGCCAAGAAGCTGATGAATGAGGCCGGCTACCCGAATGGCCGCGACGCCAAGAGCGGCAAGCCGCTGGTGCTGAACTACGACTTCTACGCCCAACCCACGCCCGAGGTGAAAGCCGAGATTGACTGGGTGGTGCGCCAGTTTGCGAAGGTCGATGTGCAGCTCGAAGTGCGCGCCACCGACAACAACCAGTTTCAGGACAAGGTGCGCAAGGGCAAGTACCAGGTCTTCTGGCTGGGCTGGAATGCCGACTACCCGGATGCCGAAAACTTCCTGTTCCTCCTTTACGGCCCGACGGGCAAAACCAAGTACGACGGTGAGAACACCGCCAACTTTGCCAACCCTGAATACGACCGCCTGTACGCGCAGATGAAGACGCTGGAAGACGGGCCCGAAAAGCAGAAGCTCATCGACGACATGGTGCGCATCGCGCGTGAAGACGCACCCTGGACGATGGGCTTCTTCCCCTACGCCAGCGGCGCCGCGCAGCAGTGGGTGCACAACTACAAGCCGGCCATCCTCGTGCGCGACCAGGGCCGCTACCTGCGGCTGGATGTGCAACAGCGGCTGGCCAGTCTGTCGGGGTGGAACAGCCCCGTGTGGTGGCCGCTGCTGCTGATCGGCGCGCTGGTGTTGGCGCTGGTGTGGGTGGCGCGCAGCCACTTCAGGAAGCGCGAGCGCACCAATGCGCGCGGCGAGGTGTTGGCGTGACCTGCTGGCCCCGATGAGACCGTTGGACCACAGACACCCATGCTGAACTTCATCCTCCGCCGCATCGGCTACGGCGTGCTCATCCTGCTGGGCGTGAACCTTTTCACCTTCGTCCTCTTCTTTGCCGTCAACACCCCCGACGACATGGCGCGCCTGAACCTGGGCGGCAAGCGCGTGACGCAAGAAGCCATTCAAAAGTGGAAGGCCGAGCGCGGTTACGACAAGCCGCTGTACTTGAACCCGACAAAGAAGGGGACGGAGCAGCTCACCGACACCATCTTCTGGGACCGATCGGTGTCATTGTTTGCGCTCAAGTTCGGCCGCGCCGACAGCGAAAGCGCGGGCGACATCGGCCACGAGGTGGGTGAGCGCATGGGCGTCAGCCTGCAGATGGCGCTGCCGCTTTTTGTGCTGCAGGTGATTGCCAGCACGGCCTTCGCACTGCTGCTGGTGATGTTTCGAAATTCACGGCTCGACTTTTGGGGTGTGGTGAGCTGCGTGCTGATGTTGTCGATCAGCAGCCTGTTCTACATCATCGTCGGCCAGTACCTGTTCTCTCGCGTGCTCAAGCTGACGCCCATTTCAGGCTATGCGCCGGGGCTGGACGCGGTGAAGTTCCTGGCGCTGCCGGTGGGCCTGAGCCTGATCGCGCGGCTGGGCGGCGAAGCGCGGCTGTACCGCGCGATGTTCCTGGAAGAGATCAGCAAGGATTACGTGCGCACCGCGCGCGCCAAGGGTCTGAGCGAAGCGGCTGTGATGTTCCGCCACGTGCTGCGCAATGCACTGATCCCCATCGTCACCAGCGCCGGTGCCTACCTGCCCTATGTGTTCCTGGGCAGCCTTGTGTTCGAGAGCTTCTTTGGCCTGCCGGGGCTGGGCGCCTACGTCATCGAAGCCATCGGCAAGCAGGACTTCGCCGTCGTGCGCACGATGGTCTTTGTGGGCTCGCTGCTCTACATCGCCACCTATGCCTTGATCGACATTGCCTACACGTGGGTGGACCCGCGGGTACGCTTGAGTTGAACTGTCTGACCATGCCCAAATTCGTACTGCTCTGGACCGATGCCGCCGTCTGGCTGCTGCTGCTGGTGCTGGTGGCCTATGCCGTCAGCGTCGTCCGGTCGCCAGAACTGGCGGCCAAGTGGGGCCGTGTGTTCCGCAACGCGCCGGCGCTGGCTTCTTCGCTGATCCTCATCATCTGTCTGGGTGTGACGTTGCTGGACAGCGTGCACTACCGGTCGCTGCTGCCGGCAGCGGCGGGTGTGAAGGATGCAGCGACCGCCTACGATTCGCGCACGCGGTCGCTGCTGGACTTGATGCTGGCCGACTTGCTGGCGTCGCGCGAATCCACCTATTCGCGGCCGCTGTCGTACCTGGGCTTCACGAAGGAGTCGTTGCTGATCAAC
Organism: Rubrivivax sp.; assembly: GCA_031372005.1. Taxonomy (GTDB): domain Bacteria; phylum Pseudomonadota; class Gammaproteobacteria; order Burkholderiales; family Burkholderiaceae_C; genus Rubrivivax. The sequence continues at coordinate 2,821 of JANMKK010000380.1, read as the reverse complement.
GGCCAGGTCCAGCGTGTCGCGCCGCGCCTGGAATTTGGCGGCAAGCACCTCACCAATCCGGACACCGAATGGGCGGGTGATGTGGTGCAGCGCGCCGTGGTGGGGCTTCTTGTCGGCGCCGTGCTGGCGGCGGTGGTTGCGCTTGGGTTGGTGGCCGTGCTGGCTCGCGTGCGCAAGGCGGGTGTGGGTGCAACCTGGCGCAGCATCCGCGCGCAAGATGGTCAGGTGCCATGGCATGTGGCGGTGGGCACCATCCTCGTGCTGGGCCTTGTCGTCGGCCCGGCGACTGCGCTGTCGGGCCCGTACCACCTGCTGGGCACCGACCTCACCGGCAACGACGTGCTGTTCCAGTCGCTGAAGAGCATCCGCACGGCTTTTGTCATCGGTACGCTGGCGACGGTGGCCACCCTGCCGCTGGCGGTGAGCCTGGGCTTGCTGGCCGGCTACTTCAAAGGTTGGGTGGACGAAGCGATCCAGTACCTCTACACCGTGCTGTCGTCGGTGCCCAACGTGCTGCTGATTGCCGCCTGCGTGCTGATGGTGCAGGTCTTTCTGGACAAGAACCCCGACCTCTTCGAGACCGGTGCAGAGCGTGCGGATCTGAAGCTCTTCCTGCTGTGCGCCGTGCTGGGCCTCACCGGTTGGGCAGGTCTGTGCAGGCTGCTGCGCGGCGAAACGATGAAGCTGCGTGAACTGGAATACGTGCAGGCCGCGAATGCCTTCGGCATCAGCCACGCCCGCATCATGGCGCGGCACATCTTCCCCAACGTGGCGCACCTGATGCTGATCGTGACGGTGCTGGAATTTTCTTCGCTCATCCTCTACGAAGCCGTGCTCTCGTACGTGGGCGTGGGTGTGGACCCGTCGATGAACAGCTTCGGCGGCATGATCAATTTGGCGCGCAACGAGATGAGTCGCGACCCGGTCGTCTGGTGGTCCTTCGCCAGCGCCTTCGGCTTCATGGTGACGCTGGTGCTGGCAGCCAACCTCTTTGCCGACGGTGTGCGCGATGCCTTTGACCCGCGTGCAAGAGTCTTCCGCAGCAAACGTGTGCTGGTGCGCGCCAAAAAGGCCGCCTGACCATGCTCAACATCCAAGACCTGCAGGTTGAACTGGAAGGCGACGTCGGCCTGGTGCGCGCCATCGACGGCCTGCGCCTGTGCATCGAACGCGGCGAGACCTTTGCGCTGGTGGGCGAATCCGGCTGCGGCAAGAGCATGACGGCGCTGGCCTTGATGCGTTTGCTGCCGGAGAACGGCTACGTCGCCGCGGGCGACATCCACATCGGCGCCGGCAAGGACAGAGTCGATGTGCTGGGCCTGCCCGAAGCGCAGATGCGCAGCGTGCGTGGCGGCCGCGTCGGCATGATCTTCCAGGAACCCAGCACCAGCCTGAACCCCGTGATGAAGGTGGGCCAGCAGATCGTCGAAGCGATCGAAGCCCACACCCCGCTGCGCGGCTTGGCGGCGCGCGCCAAGGCCATCGAGTGGCTGAAGCGCGTCGGCATCCCCGAACCCGAGCGCCGCATCGACGACTACCCCTTCCGCATGAGCGGTGGCCAGAAGCAGCGCGTGATGATTGCGGTGGCGCTGGCAGCAGAGCCCGACTTCCTGATCGCCGACGAGCCCACCACCGCACTGGACGTGACGATCCAGGCCCAGATCCTCGACCTTCTGCGCGACCTGCAGCGAGAAAAGCGCATGGGCCTGCTGCTGATCACGCACGATCTGGCAGTCGTCTCTGGCATGGCGCAACGCGTGGCGCTGATGTACGCGGGGCAGATCATCGAAGTGGCACCGGCTGATGAATTCTTCCGCGCGCCAAAGCACCCCTATGCCCGCGCGCTGCTGCGTGCACTGCCCGGCGGCGACCGCCGTGCCGGGCCGCTGGAGGCGATTGCGGGCACCGTGCCTGCGCTCAACCAAAGCTTCAGCGGCTGCAGGTTCGCGCCGCGCTGCGCGCAGGTGATGCCGCATTGCGCCAGCACCTTGCCCGTGTTGAAAGAGGTCAGCGCACGGCATGAGGTGCGGTGTTTGCTTTATGAACAGGCGTATGAACCGGGCGCCGAAGCGGCCCTCCGCGTGGCGGCGGTGCCTGCAGGCGCCGCGGTGCCCTCCACGCCCGCGGTTGTGGCAGCGCGCACCGGCGCGCCGCTTCTGGACGTGCAAGACCTTCGCGTGCGCTTCCCCATCCGCAGCGGCATCCTGCAGCGCACCACGGGCTACTTCAATGCGGTCGATGGCGTGTCGTTCCAGCTGCACGCTGGCGAGACGCTGGCGCTGGTGGGCGAGTCGGGCTGTGGCAAGACGACCACCGGCAAAGCCATCGTGCAGTTGCTGCGCCACCTGTCCGTCACCGAAGGCAAGGCGCTGCTCAACGGCAGCAACCTCTTCGATCTGCAAGGCGAAGAACTGCGTGCTGCGCGGCGCCAAGTGCAGATCATTTTCCAGGACCCGTTTGCGTCGTTGAACCCGCGCATGCGCGTCTATGAAATCCTGGAAGAAGGCCTGGCCGCGTTGCAGCCAGACCTGGACGCCAACCAGCGCCGCGCGCGGCTGGAACGCCTCACCGACCAGGTGGGCCTGCGCCGCGAAGCGCTGATGCGTTACCCGCACGAATTTTCCGGCGGCCAGCGCCAGCGCATCGCCATCGCACGGGCCCTGGCCGTGCAGCCGCAGCTCATCATCTGCGACGAGCCCACTTCGGCACTGGACGTGTCGGTGCAAGCGCAGATCCTGAATCTGCTGCGCGACCTGCAGCGGGAACTGGGCGTGAGCTACCTTTTCATCACCCACAACATCGGCGTGGTGGAGTACGTGGC
>JANMKK010000289.1:0-5629 GCA_031372005.1 Rubrivivax sp. | reverse complement strand
CAGCCTCCTCAGTAGATGTGTCGGCCGACGCAGTCCGGCCCGCATCACGCAGCCGCCGCGGAGCCGGCTTTGCCGGGCCGCCGGGGGCGCCCCCCTGGGGGGGAGCGCCGCAGGCGCTTACGGGGGGAGGCATCACTTCTTGCCCTTCACATGACTTTCGAGTTCAGTGAAGCTCGGCCTGTCGCCCGAGTACAGAACCTTGCGGCCGAATTCGATCGCCACCTGCGGCGCGTAACCCTGCATGCTGGCCAGCAGCGTCGTCTTGATGCACTGCAGTTCCTTGCCGGCGTCTTCGACCTTCTGCTCCAGCAGGCCGCCCAGTGGCTCTACAAATCCATAGGCCAGCAAGATGCCCAGGAAGGTGCCGACCAGCGCCGAGCCGATCATCCCGCCCAGCACCGCCGGTGGTTGGCCGACCGAGCCCATCGTGTTGACGACGCCCAGCACGGCGGCCACGATGCCAAAGGCCGGCAGGCCGCCGGCCAGGCGCGCGATGGCCGCCACCGCGGCGTATTCCTCGGCGTGGTGGGTGTCGATCTCGTTGTCCATCAAGGACTCGATCTCGTGCGCGTTCAGGTTGCCCGACACCATCATGCGCAGGTAGTCGGTGATGAATTCAGTGACGTGGTGGTCGTTGCCGACGGTGGGGTACTTCTGGAACAGCGGGCTGCTGTGCGGGTCTTCGACGTCTTTCTCGATCGACATCAGGCCTTCCTTGCGCGCCTTCTGCAGGATGTCGAAGAGCAGCGCCAGCAGCTCCATGTAGCGCGCCTTGCTGAACTTGCTGCCCTTGAAGCAGCGGCCCAGGCCCGACACCGAAGCCTTGATGACCTTCATCTGGTTGTTGGCCAGGAAAGCACCCGCAGCAGCGCCGAAGATGGTGATCATCTCGAAGGGCAGCGCGTGCAGGATGACGGCGATGTTGCCCCCGTGCGCGATGTACACGCCGAAGATGCAGACCAGGGCCACGGCCCAACCGATGATGACGAACATGTCCTGATGTTTCCGCGGGGGAATGCTGTGTGCAGCGGCCCGCAGCTGCACGCCATCAGCGTGCGCCCTGCGGGGCATGCGAGGGTTATCGGCCGGCAGCCGCGGTGGTTGAGCGCGCGCTTGTCCGGGGCCCCTGTGCGGCCGGGCGGTAGACCCACAACGCACGCTGCCCCGGCGGCTGCAGCAGCGCATGCGGCAGCACGCCCGGCACTGCAAATTCAAGGCTCACCAGCCACGCGCCGGGGGCCAGTTCCGCGCAGGCCTTGGCCCACACACGCGCCATGCTTTCCGGCCGCTGAAAGACATACACCAGGTCCTGCCCGGTCCAGCACTGCGCCCACATGTCGCCACGCGACACCTGCGCCCACGGGCAGGCCGCGCGCGCCAGCAGCGCCAGCAGCGGGCTCCACTCCACGCCCTGCACGCGCGCCTGCGGCCACAGCCGGTGCAGCGCCTGCAAACCGTGACCCAGGCCACAGCCGGCGTCGAGGACCCGTGCCGGGTTGCCGACCACGCCCTGCAAGCCGGCCAGCGCGCCGGCCGGCGTGGGGAAAAACGGGGCATCGCGCCAGGCGCGCATGGGGTACAGCAGCAACAAGGGCAGCAACAACAGCAACCACGCCCAGGCCGGCCATGCCGACGCCGTGCCCAGCGCAAGAGCCGACAGCGGGAAGCCTGCGGACACGATGCCGCGCCGCCACCGGCCCTGGCATCGCGTGCCCACCAAGGCCCCCACCGCCGCACCGGCGGCCAGGGCCCAGGGAGGCGCAGCGCCAGCCCCTATCAGCAGCGCCCACGCCGCCCAGGCCAAGGCCCAGGCGGACAGCGCCGGAAGCGGCCAGGGCCAGCGCCAGCGCCAGCGCAAAAGGGAGAAACGGTGTTGCGATGCAGAGGTCATCGAGGGCACGGGATTGAAGCCCGAGTGTCGAATGGCCCGGACCTGCGCCAACGGCGGATCAAGCGGGCAAAGACCCCGCAGCTCGGGCGGCCGGCCGCTCAAGGTCACAGCGTCGGCGATCGGGCGTGGGTGCTGTCTGCGCCACCGCCGGCTGGTCTTGCAGCTGCAGCATCGCCAGGCTTATGCACAGCGCCGCACGGCGCACGCTGTCGGACAGGACCTGGTCCCAACCCAGCAACGGTGCAGCCTGTTCGCAAGTCGGCAAGCCCGGCAGCGCGTGCGCAAAAAAAGCGGGTCCCGAAGGACCCGCTGAAAGCACAGAGAACTGTGCCAGGAGGAGACAAACATTCAACTCTCAATGGTGTCTTCGGCCCTGGCCTTGCCAACCTGAGCCGGTGCGTGTGAAGTAGGTCCGTTTTACCGACCGCATCAGTGCGCGCGCGCCACGTCGGCCGTGCTGCGGCCCAGCTGCAGTGACCCCGCCAGCTTGCCCTTGCCAGCGCGTGCCGGCGGGTTGCACAGGCCGCAGACGTAGTGGCGTGCGATCTCGTGCGGGTGGGTCACGAAGTGGCCACCGCACTTGCTGCAAGCCGTCATGCCGAGCATGCCGTTGTCGACAAACTTCACCAGCCGCCAGGCGCGCGTCACGCTGAGCAGCGGCTCCAGGCCTTCGGACTTCATCTGCTCCAGGTAGAGCTGGTAGGCCTTGATGACGGTGTCAATCTCGTCCATGGCCGACACCTTGTTCAGGTATTCGTGCATGTTCAAGAACAGGCTGGCGTGGATGTTGGGTTGCCAGGTCATGAACCAGTCGGTGGAAAACGGCAGCTGGCCCTTGCTGGGGCTCTTGCCCGCCACTTCCTTGTACAGGCGCAAGAGCCGCTCGTAGCTGAGGTCGGTTTCGCTTTCCAGCACCTGCAGGCGCGCGCCCAGGTTGATGAGCGTGACGGCGCGTTCGATCTGCCTGGCTTCGGTGAGGATGCTCTTGCTGCGGGCCATGGTGTTTCTCCGTCCTGGGAATGCAATTGTTTTAACCAAGGTCCTGGCACGGATCCGGCTCCGCCGGTCCGTCGCCAGAGCCCCCTCGAGGGGCAGCGACCGCAAGGGAGCGTGGGGGCTCGCTATGCGGCTTCTTGGTGGCGGCCGGCAAGCAGGATGGATGCATGCAGGCGGCTCATGCCGTCGTTGGCAGCGCCCTTGCCGTGGCTGGTCAGCAGGTTCCAGACCATGTCGTCGTCCATGCGGAAGCGGCACAGCAGCGTGTTGCCGCCAGCAATCTTCATCATCTGCGCCGGCGTCAGCGTGCCGATGAGTGCGGCGGTTTCCTCGCTCATGCCCAGGCGGAACAGCGCCTGGTCGCGGTCGGTGCGGATCAGGCTTTGCGCCAGCATCAGATACGACAGGTTGGCTTCGCGGATTTCTGCAAGGATCTGGTCAGAGTTCATGGTCGTTGGCTTTGCGGTTGTTGCGGGGCTTGAGTCGATGGAATGGACTGTAGAGAGTTGAATTGACCCCGCCCATCAGCCCATTTCCGTGGCTTGAGTCCCGCTTTTTCCAGCGCCCCTGTCAGGCAAATTCCTACACGGTGCTCGGGCTGTGACGCAGTTCACGTCGGTTGACCCCGCGCGATGCCTGCTGCCCGCCGCCAAAGCCGCCGTGGCCCAGGTGACGCCCCCCTGCCATGCTGCTGCGCGAGGCGCTGGAAGACATCAGCCTGCGCTATTCGAACCACGTCAATGTCGAAGACGCGGGGCCGATTCTGGAAGCGGCGGTGGACGACTTGTTGCGGCTGGCTTGAGGGTGTCGGGGTGCGCCTTCATCGACCCGAAAGCCTGCGCATAGGCCCAGGTGAATTCGGCACCCAGCAGAAAGACCTGCGCCGAGTAGTACACCCACAGCAGCACCACGACCAGCGAGCCTGCCGCACCAAAGGCAGACGCCACGCCGCTTTTGCCGATGTACAGGCCGATCAGGAACTTGCCCACCGTGAAGAGCAGCGCCGTCACCACCGAGCCCAGCCAGACATCGCGCCAGTGCACCCGCACTCGCGGCATGAGCTTGTAGATCAGCGCGAAAACGGTGGTGCTCAGCGCAAAGCCCACCACCAGGTTGACGCCCTGCGCCACCGTGTCCCAGCCGCCAAAGACGCCGCCCCACCAGGTGCCCAGCGCCGTCACCACGGCGCCAAACACCAGCGACACCATCAGCAGAAAGGCCAGGCCGAAAATCATGCCGAAAGACAGCAGCCGCGCGCGCAGCAAACCCCACAAGCCCAGCGACGCAGGGCGTGCCGGAGCCCGCCAGATGCGGTCCAGCGCATCTTGCAGTTCACCGAAGACCGTGGTCGCACCCACCAGCAGCACCGCCACGCCGATGGTGGTGGCAAGCACACCTTCGCGCGGCGTGCTGACGCTGACCAGCAGGCCTTCGATCGACTTGGCCGCTTCGTCGCCCAGCAGGCCGCGCAGTTCACCGAAGATCTGGCCCTGCGCCGCGTCGGCGCCGAAGACCAAGCCGGCGATGGCGATCACGATCAACAGCATCGGCGCCAGCGAAAATACGGTGTAGTACGACAGCGCGGCCCCCATGCTGGCGGCGTAGTCATCCACCCAGGCGCTGGCGGCGGTTTTCACGACGCGCCACAGCGCGCGCGCCGTCAAGGGGTCGGCGTTCATCTGAGAGTGGCTCATGCTGCGGTGGCAGCAGCATCCCGCATGGCTCCGCCCCAGGCCGTAGGACGAGCGCTCTTCAGCGCGTCAGCGCGTCAGCGCGTCAGCGAAATCCTAACGCTCGATGCGAGCGTACGCCGAGTGGTTGTGGATGGACTCGAAGTTCTCGACATCCACGCTGTAGCGGCCGATGCGCGCGTCGGCGTTCAAGGCCAGCGCCACGTCGCGCACCAGGTCTTCAACAAACTTCGGGTTCTCGTACGCGCGTTCAGTGACCCACTTTTCGTCGGCGCGCTTGAGCATGGGCCAAATTTCGCAGGACGCGGCTTCTTCGGCGAAGCGCACCAGTTCATGCCATTCAGGCGGCGCGCTGTTTTCCACAGACTCGTCAAGCAGTTCCACGCGGATCGTCACCAGCGACCGCTGGTTGTGCGCGCCGTAGTCGGATATTTCTTTGGAACACGGGCACAGGCTCTTTACCGGCACCGCCACCTCGGCCCACAGCGTGGTGTGGCCGGCGCGGGTTTCGGCGATCCAGCGGCCTTGGTAGTCCAGCAGGCTCTGCACGCCCGACACCGGCGCGCGCTTGCGGATGAAGAAACTGAAGGCGGCTTCGATGCGCCCTTCTTCAGCGCCCAGCTTGTCCAGCATCGCGGCGTGGCGGGTGCGCAGCATGGGGGCATCCAGCGGCAGGTCCTGCAGGCTCAGCCCGTCCAGCCAGGCGACGAAGCGCGACATGTGCGTGCCCTTCTTCTCGGCCGGCAGCGCCACGTCCAGCGACCACAGTGCTGCCGTCGTCTGCACCGCCCCGGCCACGCGCAACTGCAGCGGGTAGCGCACGTCTTTCACACCCACCCGCTGAATCAACAGGTGGCGCAGGTCGGGCGCGCTCTGGGTGTCGGGGATGTGCAGGGCGTCAGTCAGCGTGTTCATGAGCTTGTTCATCAGGGTCGGAACGATGCCACCGTTTGCGCGGCGACAACGTCGCGCGGTTTACACGACAGCGTTCTGGGCATTTGAATCAAGCGTCCGCCGTCAGCCATTCACTGCCGCCAGCGCCGGCCAGCCG
>JANMKK010000211.1:0-16388 GCA_031372005.1 Rubrivivax sp. | reverse complement strand
TACCAGATCCGCAGCAAACAAGCCCGCACACAAGCCTGCCGCGAAGTGACCAGCAGCGTGATGGCCGCGCTGAAGGCCGACGCGGTCGTCTTCGACAAGGTCGAGGTCGAAGGCCTGCTGTTCGAGATCGAATCGCGCATCGTGCGCGGCCAGATCCTGGCCGGCGAGCCGCGCATCGACGGCCGCGACACCCGCACCGTGCGCGCCATTGAAATCCGCAGCGGCGTGCTGCCGCGCACCCACGGCTCGGCGCTGTTCACGCGCGGCGAAACGCAGGCGCTGGTGGCTGCCACGCTGGGCACCGAACGCGACGCGCAGCGCATCGACGCGCTGGCCGGTGAATTCACCGACCGCTTCATGCTCCACTACAACATGCCCCCGTTTGCCACCGGCGAAACGGGCCGCGTCGGCACGCCCAAGCGCCGCGAAATCGGCCACGGCCGCCTGGCCAAGCGCGCGCTTGTCGCCGCGTTGCCGAGCAAGGAAGACTTCCCCTACACGATGCGCGTTGTCAGCGAAATCACCGAGTCCAACGGCTCGTCGTCGATGGCTTCGGTGTGCGGCGGCTGCCTGGCTTTGATGGACGCGGGCGTGCCGATGAAAGCCCACGTGGCCGGCATCGCCATGGGCCTGATCAAGGACGGCCCGCGCTTCGCGGTGCTGACAGACATCCTGGGCGACGAAGATCACCTGGGCGACATGGACTTCAAGGTGGCGGGCACGCAGGCCGGCATCACCGCGCTGCAGATGGACATCAAGATCCAGGGCATCACGAAAGAAATCATGCAGGTTGCGTTGGCGCAGGCCAAGGAAGCGCGCCTGCACATCCTGGCCAAGATGGTTGAAGCCGTGGGCGGCGCAAAGACTGAGGTCAGCCAGTTCGCACCGCGCCTGTACACGATGAAGATCAACCCGGAAAAGATCCGCGACATCATCGGCAAGGGCGGCGCCACGATCCGCGCGCTGACCGAGGAGACCGGCTGCACGATCGACATCGGCGAAGACGGCACGATCACGATTGCCAGCACCGACGCCGACAAGGCCGAATTTGCCAAGAAGCGCATTGCCGAGATCACGGCTGAGGCCGAAATCGGCAAGGTCTATGAAGGCGCCGTCACGAAGATCCTGGATTTCGGCGCGCTCATCAACATCCTGCCCGGCAAGGACGGTCTGTTGCACATCAGCCAGATCGCGCACCAGCGCGTCGAGAAGGTCGAGGACTTCCTGAAGGAAGGCCAGATCGTGAAAGTCAAGGTGCTGGAGACCGACGAAAAGGGCCGCATCAAGCTGAGCATGAAGGCGCTGATCGAGCGGCCTGAAGGCATGGCGGAAGAGCGTTACGAGCCGCGCAGTGATCGTGGTGACCGCAACGACCGCCCGCCGCGCCGCGACCGTGACGATCGCCCCCCGCGCCGCGACCGCGAAGACCGCCCGCGCCGTGACGCGGTGCCGGCTGAAGGCGGCGGTGAGCCGCAGGCTTCTGCCCCGGTGGCCCCAGTGGCCCCGATAGCCCCGGCACCCGAGGCGCCGAAGCCGGCCGAGTGAGCAGCTTGACGAGTCGCCTGATGAAGGCCATCGAGATCACCGCCCCGGGCGGGCCCGAGGTGCTGCGGCTGTGCGAACGGCCAGCACCCGAGCCCCGTTCCGGCGAACTATTGATTGCGGTTCAAGCCAGCGGTGTGAACCGCCCCGACGTGCTGCAACGCAAAGGCCTGTACCCGATGCCACCTGGCGTGTCGGACTTGCCGGGGCTCGAGATTGCGGGCCATGTCGCGGGCGGTTTGCCAGAGGACCTGGCCGCTGCCGGTTTGCAGATCGGTGACCCGGTCTGCGCGCTGGTGGCCGGTGGGGGCTACGCCGAGTTTTGCGTCGCACCCGTGGGCCAGTGCCTGCCGGTGCCGAAGGGCTTGAACATGGTCGAAGCAGCGAGCCTGCCCGAGACCTTCTTCACCGTCTGGCAGAACGTGTTTGTGATTGCGGGGCTGAAGGCGGGCGAGACGCTGCTGGTGCAGGGCGGCTCCAGCGGCATTGGCGTGACGGCGATCCAGTTGGCCAAGGCGCTGGGTGCGCAGGTGATCGTCACGGCGGGCAGCGACGAAAAGTGTGCGGCCTGTCTGGCCATCGGCGCCAACCACGCGATCAACTACCGCACCCAGGACTTCGTCACGGAGACCAAGCGGCTGACGGGCGGCCTTGGGGCCAACGTGGTGCTGGACATGGTGGCCGGTGAATACGTCGGCCGCGAAGTGGAATGCATGGCCGACGATGGGCGCATGGCGATCATCGCCACCCAGGGCGGCAACAAGAGCCAGATCGATGCCGGCCTGGTGCTGCGCAAGCGCCTCGCCATCAGCGGCTCCACACTGCGCCCGCGCAGCATCGCCTACAAGACGGCATTGGCGCTGGACCTGCGCGCGCATGCATGGCCCTTGATCGAAGCGGGCAAGATCAAGCCCGTCATTCACCAGGTCTTCCCGGCAGCAAAGGCCGCCGATGCGCATGCGCTGATGGAGAGCAGCACGCACGTCGGCAAGATCGTGCTGACCTGGCTTTGAGGGGCAAACCATGATCGAAACACGTCGCAAGCTGGTGGTGGGCAACTGGAAGATGCATGGCAGCCGCGTGGCCAATGCCGAGTTGCTGGCTGCGCTGTTGGCAGCGCGCCCCTTCGGACTGGACGTGGCGGTGTGTGCGCCCTTTGTTTATCTGAGCGAGGTCGCGGCCACGCTGGCAAGCAGTGATCTGCGTTGGGGCGCGCAAGACGTCTCGGCGCACGAGCAAGGCGCCTACACCGGTGAAGTGTCGGCGGCGATGCTCAGTGAACTGGGCTGCCGCTACACACTCGTCGGCCACTCTGAACGCCGCAGCGGCCATGCCGAGAGCGACTTGCTGGTGGCACAGAAAGCGCAAGTCGCGCTGGCCCGTGGCGTCACGCCCATCGTCTGCGTGGGTGAGACGCTGCTGGAACGCGAAGCTGGCCAAACCGACGCGGTGGTCAAGCGACAGCTCTCCGTGGTCATCCACCAACTGGCGCACTGCGCGGCCGAGATGGTGGTGGCGTATGAACCCGTGTGGGCCATCGGCACCGGCCGCACCGCGTCCGCCGAGCAGGCGCAGGCCGTGCACGCAGTGCTGCGCGCACAGCTGCAGGCGGCCACCGGCCACGGCCATGGCATGAAGATTTTGTACGGCGGCAGCGTCAAGCCCGACAACGCGGCCAGGCTCTTTGCACAACCCGACATCGACGGCGGCCTCATTGGCGGCGCTTCCTTGAAGGCGGCTGATTTCATCGCCATCTGCCGCGCGTCGTCCTGACTTTTTTCACCTCGTTCACCTGCTTCCTGGAGTTCACCCCACCATGCAAATCTGGATGACTTTGATCCTGGCCGTGCAGCTGCTGTCAGCGCTGACGATGATCGGCCTGGTGCTGATCCAGCACGGCAAAGGCGCTGACATGGGTGCCTCTTTCGGCAGCGGTGCCTCGGGCAGCCTGTTCGGCGCCACGGGCAGCGCCAACTTCCTGTCGCGGTCCACAGCGGCCTGTGCCACGCTGTTCTTCGTTTGCACGCTGACGTTGACTTATCTGGGCAGCAACGGCAGCACGCCGCGCGCCAACAGCGGTGGCAGTGTGCTGGACAGCGCAGGCCCTGCAGCCAGCGCACCCACCACGGGCGTGATTCCATCGGCTGCGCCGTCGAATGCGGCCTCTGCGCCTTCGGCCACCACGGCGGCGCCGGTGCCTGCCGTTGTGCCGGTCACAGCGCCTGCCCCAGCTGCGTCGAAGTAGCCTTCCGCAGGGGGAAACCCCTGATTTTCGAGCTAGAATTCTCAGCAGTTCGGTGAGCAAAAACCTCAAGCAAACCGAACGCTGCGGAACTGATTTGAGTCCGTGCCGACGTGGTGAAATTGGTAGACACGCTATCTTGAGGGGGTAGTGGCGAAAGCTGTGCGAGTTCGAGTCTCGCCGCCGGCACCAAACTTCTGACAAGCCCACATTTCGATGTGGCGTACCGTGCAAGGGCACCGAAGAGCACCGGGCCGATTGACGGGTTTGCAGTGGCTCGCCCAGAACTGATGCAACGCCGACAACACGATGGAACTGCAACCCTACCTGCCCGTCATCCTCTTCATCCTGGTGGGTGTGGGCGTCGGCATCGCGCCGCAGATTCTCGGTTTCATCTTCGGTCCCAACCGCCCTGACGTGGCGAAAAACAGCCCCTATGAATGCGGCTTTGAAGCCTTCGAAGACGCGCGCATGAAGTTTGACGTGCGCTACTACCTGGTTGCCATCCTCTTCATTCTTTTCGACCTGGAAATTGCCTTCCTCTTTCCGTGGGCGGTGGCGCTGCGCGAGATAGGGCCGACTGGTTTCTGGGCCATGATGATCTTTCTCACCATCCTGGTCGTAGGGTTCATTTACGAGTGGAAAAAGGGCGCGCTGGATTGGGAATGAACATTCACTCTTTGCGGCACCAGGGGTAGCACGGCATGGGCATCGAAGGCGTCCTCAAGGAAGGCTTCGTCACGACGAAGATCGACACGCTCATCAACTGGTCCAAGACCGGTTCGTTGTGGCCCATGACATTTGGCCTGGCCTGCTGCGCGGTGGAAATGATGCACGCCGGCGCGGCCCGCTACGACATTGACCGCTTCGGCATGCTCTTCCGCCCAAGCCCCCGCCAGAGTGACCTGATGATCGTCGCCGGCACGCTGTGCAACAAGATGGCGCCGGCCCTGCGCAAGGTCTATGACCAGATGGCCGAACCGCGCTGGGTGCTGAGCATGGGCTCGTGCGCCAATGGCGGCGGCTACTACCACTACAGTTACTCGGTAGTGCGCGGATGCGACCGCATCGTGCCGGTGGACGTGTACGTGCCGGGTTGCCCACCCACGGCCGAAGCACTGCTGTACGGCATCCTGCAACTGCAGGCCAAGATCCGGCGCGACAACACGATCGCGCGCTGAGAGCCCACCACCGATGACCCAGAAGCTCGACACCCTGCAGGCGGCACTCCAGTCCACGCTGGGCGACACCCTCAAGGCGTTCAAGCGCGAGCGCGGCGAGATCACCATCACCGTGGCGGCCAACCGCTATCTCGCGGTGGCCACGCAACTGCGCGACGACCCGTCCCTGCGTTTTGAGCAGCTCATCGACCTGTGCGGCGTGGACTACTCCGACTACAAGAATCAGCCGCAGGACGGCTTGCGCTATTGCGTGGTGACTCACCTGCTGTCCATCACCCACAACTGGCGCGTTCGGCTCAAGGTGTTTGCAGTGGAAGACGACTTCCCGCAGGTCGATTCCGTCAACGACATCTGGGGTTCTGCCAACTGGTTTGAACGCGAAGCCTTCGACCTGTACGGCATCATCTTTGAAGGCCACACTGACCTGCGCCGCATCCTCACCGACTACGGTTTCATCGGCCACCCGATGCGCAAGGACTTCCCCGTCACCGGCAATGTCGAGATGCGCTACGACCCCGAGAAGAAGCGCGTCATCTACCAGCCCGTGACCATTGAGCCGCGTGAAGTCGTGCCGCGTGTGGTCCGTGAAGACAACTACGGCGGGCTTCACTGACCATGGCCGAGATCAAGAACTACACCCTGAACTTCGGCCCGCAGCACCCGGCCGCGCACGGCGTGCTGCGCCTGGTGCTGGAGCTTGACGGCGAAGTCATCCAGCGCGCCGACCCGCACATCGGCCTCTTGCACCGGGCCACCGAAAAGCTGGCCGAGAGCAAGACCTACATCCAGAACCTTCCCTACATGGACCGGCTGGACTACGTGTCGATGATGGCCAACGAACACGCCTACTGCCTGGCCATCGAAAAGCTGCTGGGCGTGGATGTGCCCGAGCGCGCGCAGTACATCCGCGTCATGTTCTCAGAGCTGACGCGGCTGCTGAACCACCTGCTGTGGCTGGGTGCACACGGCATCGACTGCGGTGCGATGAACATCCTCATCTACTGCTTCCGCGAACGCGAAGACATCTTCGACATGTACGAAGCGGTGTCGGGCGCGCGCATGCACGCGGCCTACTTCAGGCCCGGCGGCGTCTATCGCGACCTGCCGGACAGCATGCCGCAGTACCGTGTCAGCCGCATCAAGAACGAGAAGGCCATCAAGGCGCTGAACGAAAACCGGCAGGGTTCGCTGCTGGACTTCATCGACGACTTCTGTGCGCGCTTTCCGGCCAATGTTGATGACTACGAAACGCTGCTGACGGACAACCGCATCTGGAAGCAGCGCACCGTGGGCATTGGCGTCGTCACGCCAGAACGTGCGCTGAACCTGGGTTTCACCGGCCCCATGCTGCGCGGCAGCGGCATCGCCTGGGACTTGCGCAAGAAGCAACCCTACGACGTGTACGACCGCATGGACTTCGACGTGCCGGTGGGCGTGAACGGCGACACCTACGACCGCTATCTGGTGCGCATCGAAGAGATGCGCCAGAGCAACCGCATCGTGCAGCAATGTTCGGCCTGGCTGCGCGCCAACCCGGGCCCGGTGATCACCGGCAACCACAAGGTGGCGCCGCCTTCGCGTGTGGACATGAAGTCCAACATGGAAGAGTTGATCCACCACTTCAAACTCTTCACCGAAGGCATGCACGTGCCCGAGGGCGAGGCCTACGCGGCGGTGGAACACCCGAAGGGCGAATTCGGCATCTACCTCGTCAGCGACGGCGCCAACAAGCCGTACCGCTTGAAGATCCGCCCGCCTGGCTTTTCGCACTTGGCGGCGCTGGACGAGATGGCGCGCGGCCACATGATTGCCGACGCGGTGGCCATCATCGGCACCATGGATATCGTGTTTGGCGAGATTGATCGATGAGTTTTTCCGCCAGCACCCTGGAACGCTTCGCCCGCGAAGTGGCCAAGTACCCGAGCAGCGGCAAGGCGTCGGCCGTGATGGCCTGCCTGGCCATCGTGCAGCACGAACAAGGGCACGTGACGATCGCCGACGAAGACGGCATCGCGGCCTACCTGGGCATGCCGACGATTGCGGTGCACGAGGTCAGTACTTTCTACAACATGTACAACACGCAGCCGGTGGGCAAGTTCAAGCTCAACGTCTGCACCAACCTGCCGTGCCAGTTGCGCGACGGCGACAAGGCGCTGGCGCATGTGTGCAGCAAGCTCGGTGTTGAACCTTATGGCAGCACCGCAGACGGGCTCTTCACCGTGCAGCCCAGCGAATGCCTGGGTGCCTGCGCCGACGCCCCGGTGATGCTGGTCAACGACCGCCAGATGCTCAGCTTCATGAGCCACGAACGCATTGATGAATTGCTGCAGATGTTGAAGGCCAACCATGCTTGACCTGTCCAGATTCCAGGCCAGGGGCGTCGAGACCTGCTTCCACGACCGGCACCTGGGCGCGCAGATTTACGCCGGGCTGGACGGCAAGAACTGGCGTCTTCAGGACTACATCGCGCGCGGTGGTTATTCGGCGCTGAAGAAGATCCTGGCGAAAGACGGCGTGGTTGGCAATGAAAGCGGCATGACACAGGATCAGGTCATCGCCGAGGTCAAGCTCAGTGCCTTGCGCGGCCGTGGCGGCGCGGGTTTCCCGACCGGCCTGAAGTGGAGCTTCATGCCACGCGCCTTCCCGGGCCCGAAGTACCTCGTCTGCAATTCCGACGAAGGCGAGCCGGGCACGTGCAAGGACCGCGACATCCTGGCCTACAACCCGCACATCGTCATCGAAGGCATGGCCATTGCTGCCTACGCAATGGGCATCAAGGTGGGCTACAACTACATCCACGGCGAGATCTTCGAAGCCTACGAACGCTTTGAAGACGCGCTGGACGAAGCGCGTGCGGCGGGCTTCTTGGGCGACAACATCTTGGGCAGCAGTTTCAGCTTCCAGCTTCACGCCTTTCACGGCTTCGGCGCCTACATCTGCGGCGAAGAAACCGCACTGCTCGAAAGCCTGGAAGGCAAGAAGGGCCAGCCGCGCTTCAAGCCGCCGTTCCCGGCCAGCTTTGGCCTGTACGGCAAGCCGACGACGATCAACAACACCGAAACGTTTGCGGCCGTGCCGTGGATCATCAACCACGGTGGCCAGAAGTACCTGGAATGCGGCAAGCCCAACAACGGCGGTACCAAGATCTTCAGCGTGGTGGGCGACGTCAACCTACCCGGTAATTTTGAAGTCCCGCTTGGCACACCGTTCCCCAAGCTGCTGGAACTGGCCGGCGGTGTGCGCACCGGCCGCAAGCTCAAGGCCGTGATCCCGGGCGGCTCCTCGGCACCGGTGTTGCCGGGCGCGATGATGATGGACATCACGATGGACTACGACGCCATCGCCAAGGCCGGCTCCATGCTGGGTTCTGGCGCCGTGATCGTGATGGACGATTCGCGCTGCATGGTCAAGAGCTTGCTTCGTCTGTCCTACTTCTACCAACACGAAAGCTGCGGCCAGTGCACGCCCTGCCGCGAAGGCACGGGCTGGCTGTGGCGCATGGTGGACCGCATCGAACACGGCAGGGGCAGGGCGGAAGACCTGGCACTGCTGGACTCTGTCGCCGACAACATCAAAGGCCGCACCATTTGTGCGCTGGGCGACGCGGCCGCGATGCCGGTGCAAGGCATGTTGAAACATTACCGCGACGAGTTTGCGTACCACGTTGAACATAAGACCTGTTTGGTCTCGCAGACGGTTTAGAGGTGAACAACTTGAATGCAAAGACTGCCTTGCAGGCAAGAGCTGAAGCCGCAGCCGCTAAGTTCAAGCTAAAAGCTCGGAGGCCAGTGGTAATTGAGTTCGCGGGAGTGCCGAAGGCCGGGAAAACAACTACCCTAAATGCTATCCATGGTTTCCTGAAGCGCTGCGGGTTTCGCGTCGAGACTGTCATCGAACGAGCTTCGGTGTGCCCGATTCGTGACAAAAAACATTTCAATTTTAATGTTTGGACGGCATGCACCTCACTCGCCCAAATTCTTGAGAAAACACAAGAACCCCCATCAGCTACCGATCCTGAAATCCTGATATTGGACCGTGGCCTCTTCGATTCGCTGTCCTGGCTCTCTATGATGGAGAAAATGGGTCGATTGAGAAAAGAAGAGCGAAAGACTATCGAGGAATTTCTATTGATCTCGGATTGGCGGAAGCGGATATCCGGCGTAGTGGTTATGAAAGCTTCACCGGAAGACTCGATGGAACGGGAGCGCGGAACGCTGCCTGTTGCGACGGCGGGTTCGATCATGAATGAAGAAGTCATTCGACAAATGCTGGCGAATACAAATCAATGTATAGACAGATTTCGAAATCGCTTCAGCATTTTTGACGTAGACACCTCACGATCAACTGGAGCTACGCAGAAGGGAACCGCTGAGCAGGTTGCAGACCTGGTACTTTCCATTGTCGAGGGAGAGTTGGAGGAGGAGATACTTAGCGTCGACAAAGTGTCGTTTCTGAATGTTTTTGGTACCACACCGGTGGTGGGAGCTGAAAAAGCGGGCCGACTTGCAAAGCTGTTCTCAGAGAGCGGGAGTTTTTCCCCGCGAGCTGAGGTTGAGGTTAACGTTGATCGTGTCCAGGCATTGCCAGTGGTCGTAATTCGTAATCGCTCTGGTCAAATTTTGCAGCTCAAGCGCCGAGAGAAAGACTCCAAAAACTCGTTGCACGAGAAAATCGTTATTTGGGCGGGTGGTCATGTGCGCCAGGAAGACTCCGCGAACGGCCGGACCTTGCTGCAGTGCGCGGTTCGAGAGCTTCAAGAAGAGTTGCGTCTACGGGTAGAGCATGACGAATTGAAGTTGATCGGCGCTGTATATGATTCCAGCGCAGGCAATGTCTCAAAGCATGTCGCGATAGTCTATGAATGGCGAGCGACTTCGGACGATGTCAATGTGGTATTGAATGCAACCGAGTTCTTCGAGCGGAGAGGAGCATCCCAGAGCGGTAAGTTCATTTCTTTGGCTGACCTCGTGCGATGTGTCGAAGAAGATCAAGTGGTTGAGAGCTGGTCGGTTCGAATAGCAACGGACTTGTTGCAATCCGACGTAGATCAACGACCGCAGTCGGCCCTTTTTGAGTAAAAGCAAATGGCTGAACTCAACATTGACGGCCAGCAGATCGCAATAGCCGATGGCAGCGTGGTGATGCACGCGACCGACGCCGCCGGCATCTACGTGCCGCATTTTTGTTATCACAAGAAGTTGAGCATTGCGGCCAACTGCCGCATGTGCCTGGTGGACATTGAAAAGATGCCCAAGCCGATGCCGGCCTGCGCCACGCCCGTGACCAACGGCATGGTCGTGCGCACCAAGAGCGACAAGGCGATGAAAGCGCAGCAGTCGGTGATGGAGTTCCTGCTCATCAACCATCCGCTGGACTGCCCCATCTGCGACCAGGGCGGTGAATGCCAGTTGCAGGACCTGGCGGTGGGTTACGGCAAGAGCGCATCGCGTTACGAAGAAGAAAAACGCGTCGTCTTCCACAAGGACGTGGGCCCGCTCATCAGCATGGAAGAGATGAGCCGCTGCATCCACTGCACCCGCTGCGTGCGCTTCGGCCAGGAGGTGGCCGGGGTGATGGAACTCGGCATGATCCACCGCGGTGAACACAGCGAGATCACGACCGTCGATGGCCGGACGGTGGACAGCGAACTGTCGGGCAACATGATCGACATCTGCCCCGTCGGCGCGTTGACGAGCAAGCCCTTCCGCTACAGCGCCCGCACCTGGGAATTGAGCCGCCGCAAGTCAGTCAGCCCGCACGACAGCGTGGGTGCCAACCTCATCATCCAGGTCAAGGCCGGCAAGGTGATGCGGGTGGTGCCGCTGGAAAACGAAGCCGTGAATGAATGCTGGATATCGGACCGCGACCGCTTCAGCTATGAAGCGCTGAACAGCGCCGCGCGGCTGACGCAGCCCATGATCAAACAGGGCGGCAACTGGCAGACGGTGGACTGGAACACGGCGCTGGCCTATGTGGCCGACGGCCTGAAGCGTGTGAAGGCTGAATTCGGCTCGGAGCCGGGGTCTGGCATCGGCGCCATCGGGCACCCGAGTTCGACGGTTGAAGAACTGCACCTCTTGGCCAAGCTGGTGCGCGGACTGGGCAGCGAGAACATCGACCACCGCCTGCGCCATGCTGACTTCAGCAACACCGCGCCGGCGGGCAATGCACGTTGGCTGGGCACCGCCGTGGCGACCTTGTCCCAAGTGGACCGCGCGTTGGTGATCGGCTCTTTTCTGCGCAAAGACCACCCGCTCTTGGCGCAGCGCTTGCGCCAGGCCACGCGCCGGGGTGCGCAGGTGCACAGCCTGCATGCCGTGCATGACGACTGGCTGATGACGATGGCGACTCGCCTCACCGCAGCGCCTGCAGATTGGATGCATGCACTGGCCGGTGTGGCTTCAGCCGTCGCCGCCGCCCTGGGCGTGCCTGCGCCGCTGGATGCTGAAGCCACCGCGCAAGCCCAAACTATCGCGGCGTCCTTGCTCTCGGGCGAACGCAAGGCGGTGCTGCTGGGCAACGCCGCCGCGCAGCATCCGCAGGCTGCCGAACTGTTGACGCTGGCGCAATGGGTCGCCACTCACACTGGCGCCACTTGCGGCTACCTGGGCGAGGCCGGCAACGGCGTCGGCGCGCAACTGGTAGGCGCGCTGCCTGGCGCCGGTGGCTTGCACGCCGGCCAGATGCTGACGCAGCCGATGAAGGCGATGCTGCTGCTCAACACCGAACCCGTGCTCGACGCGGCCGACGCCGCCACCGCGCGCAAGGCGCTGGCGATGTCGGGTCTGGTGGTGGCGCTGACGCCCTTCAACAACGTCGCCGCCGACCTGGCCGACGTGATGCTGCCGATTGCACCTTTCACCGAAACGGCGGGCAGCTTCGTCAATGCCGAAGGTCGTGTTCAGAGTTTCCACGGTGTCGTCAAACCGTTGGGCGATGCGCGGCCGGGTTGGAAGGTGCTGCGCGTTCTTGGCAACCTGCTGGGTCTGCCGGGGTTTGACCAAGAAACGGTGGAAGAGGTGCGAGCGCAGGCGCTTGGCAACGTCGCTACGCTGCCGCAGCGGCTGGACAACAGCAGCGCAGCAGCCTTTGGCGTTGCGCGCGCAACCTCGGGTTTGCAGCGCATCTCGGACGTGCCCATCTATGCGTCCGACGCTATCGTGCGCCGTGCCCATTCACTGCAATTGACGGCGGACGCGCGCGCGCCGCTGGCGGGTCTGCCATCGGCACTGTGGGCGCAGTTGGGCCTGCAAGCAGGCGCCAAGGTGCGCATCACCCAAGGCGAGGGCACGGCCGTGCTGGCCGCGCACGAAGACCGCACGCTGGCGGATCACACCGTGCGCGTGTCGGCCGGTCACCCCAGCACGGCGTCGCTCGGCGCCTTGTTCGGCGCGCTGACGGTCGAGAAGGTGTCCCCATGATCGACTGGGTTACCGCGTTCCCGCAAAGCTACCCGGCATGGTGGCTGGTGCTGTGGAGCTTGATCAAGATCGTGGCCGTCGTGCTGCCGCTTCTTGGCTGCGTGGCCTACCTCACGCTGTGGGAACGCAAGGCCATCGGCTGGACGCAGATTCGACCGGGCCCGAACCGCGTCGGCCCCTACGGCCTGCTGACGCCCATTGCCGATGCAGTCAAGCTGATCTTCAAGGAAATCATCCGCCCCACGGCGGCCCACAAGGGTCTCTTCTTCCTGGGCCCCGTGATGACGATCATGCCGGCGCTGGCGGCCTGGGCCGTCATTCCCTTTGGCCCCGATGTGGCGCTGGCCAACGTCAACGCCGGCCTGCTGTTCCTGATGGCCATCACGTCGATGGAGGTCTACGGCGTCATCATCGCAGGCTGGGCCAGCAATTCGAAGTACGCCTTCCTGGGCGCGCTGCGTGCGTCCGCACAGATGGTCAGTTATGAAATCGCCATGGGCTTCTGCCTGGTGGTGGTGCTGATGGTGTCGGCCAGCATGAACATGACCGACATCGTGACGAGCCAGGGTCGCGGCATTTTCGCCAGTATGGGCTTGTCGATCTTCAGCTGGAACTGGCTGCCGCTGCTGCCGATCTTCGTCGTCTTCTTCATCTCGGGCCTGGCGGAAACCAACCGACACCCCTTCGATGTGGTGGAAGGCGAAAGCGAAATCGTCGCCGGCCACATGATCGAGTATTCGGGCATGAGCTTCGCCATGTTCTTTCTGGCCGAGTACGCCAACATGATCCTCGTCAGCATGCTGACGACGCTGTTGTTCCTGGGCGGTTGGCTCAGCCCGTTTGGCTTCCTGCCGGACGGCTGGTTCTGGCTCATCGCCAAGGTCTTCGTCGTGGTGACGATGTTCCTCTGGGTGCGCGCCACCTTCCCCCGCTTCCGCTATGACCAGATCATGCGTCTGGGCTGGAAGATCTTCATCCCCATCACGCTGATCTGGCTCGTGGTCGTGGGCTTGTGGATTCAGTCGCCTCTGAACATCTGGAAGTGACCCCATGAGCACATTGACTGCCGTTCGCGAAGTCTTCACGAGCCTCTTCTTGACCGAGCTGTTCAAGGGCATGCGCATCACCGGCAAGCACTTCCTGGCCAAGAACATCACGGTGCAGTTTCCGGAAGAAAAGACGCCGCAGAGCCCGCGCTTCCGCGGCCTGCACGCGCTGCGCCGCTATGAAAACGGCGAAGAGCGCTGCATTGCGTGCAAGCTCTGCGAAGCGGTGTGCCCGGCGATGGCCATCACGATTGAATCTGACGTGCGCGCCGACGGCAGCCGCCGCACCACGCGCTACGACATCGACCTCACCAAGTGCATCTTCTGCGGCTTCTGCGAAGAAAGCTGTCCTGTGGACAGCATCGTTGAGACGCACCACTTCGAATACCACGGCGAAAAACGCGGTGACCTGTACTTCACCAAGGACATGCTGCTGGCCGTGGGCGACCGCTACGAAAAAGAAATCGCTGCCAACCGCGTGGCAGACGCGCCCTATCGCTGACGAGCCAAAGGGCTGCCGCGCACAGTTGAGGAGGCGCGACCGAACAACATGAACCCGATCACTGCACTTTTCTACGTCTTCTCGACTGTCCTGCTGCTGGCTGCGTTCCGCGTCATCACCGCGCGCAGCACGGTGCACGCGGCGCTGTTCCTGGTGTTGGCCTTCTTCAACGCCAGCTGCCTGTGGATGCTGCTGCGCGCCGAATTTCTGGCCATCACGCTTGTGCTCGTGTACGTCGGGGCGGTGATGGTGCTGTTCCTCTTCGTCGTGATGATGCTGGACATCAACACCGACAGCCTGCGAGAGGGCTTCTACAAGCATCTGCCGCTGGCCGGTTTTGTGGGCGCGCTGATTGCGCTGGAAATGGCGCTGGTGTTGATGCGCGGCTTCCAGGTGCAGGCGCCAGTGCCCAGCGCCAAGTCGATCGAGATCGGCAACACCAAGCTGCTGGGCATCGAGGTCTACACGCAGTACCTGTACCCTTTGCAACTGGCCGCCGTGCTGCTGCTGGTGGCCATCATCGCGGCCATCACGCTGACGCTGCGCGCGCGCAAGGACAGCAAGCACATGGACGCGTCGGAACAGGTCCGCGCCAAGAAGGCCGACCGCGTGCGGCTGGTGAAGATGGCGCCGACGGTGGAACTGCCGTCCTTGCCGCCTGCTCCGCCCGCTGCTTCAACACCCGCACCCAAGGAAGGAGGCGCAGCATGAACGTGGGCGCCATCACGCTGGGCCACTACCTGTCCCTGGGCGGCATTCTCTTTGCGCTGTCGGTGATCGGCATCTTCCTCAACCGCCGCAACCTGATCGTGCTGCTGATGGCCATCGAGCTGATGTTGCTGGCCGTCAACCTGAACTTCGTCGCCTTCTCGCACTACCTTCCGCTGGAAGCCGACCGCATGGCGGGCCAGGTCTTCGTGTTCTTCATCCTTACCGTGGCGGCGGCTGAGTCGGCCATTGGCCTGGCGATCCTGGTGGTGCTGTTCCGCAACCGGGCGTCGATCAATGTCGAAGAGCTCGACGAGCTGAAGGGCTGAGCGCGCACATGGCTTCAACGATCTCCCAGAGCCTGCTGCTCACTGTCGCCCTTGCACCGTTGGCCGGCGCACTGATCGCCGGCCTGGCCGGCAAGGCCATCGGCCAGCGCGGCGCGCATACCGTCACCATCCTCGGTGTGCTCATCGCCTTCGTCAGCTCGGTCCTGGTGCTGAGTCAGGTGGCGGCCGGCGCGCGCTTCAATGCCACCGTGTATGAATGGATGGTGCTCGGCAAGCTCGTCATGGAAGTCGGCTTCCTGGTGGACGGACTAACGGCCATGATGATGGTGGTGGTGACTTTCGTTTCGCTGATGGTGCACATCTACACCATCGGCTACATGGAGGGCGACCCCGGCTACCAGCGCTTCTTCTCGTACATCTCACTCTTCACCTTCAGCATGCTGATGCTGGTGATGAGCAACAACTTCCTGCAGCTCTTCTTCGGTTGGGAAGCGGTAGGCCTGGTGAGCTACCTGTTGATCGGTTTCTGGTTCAAGAAGCCGACCGCCATCTTCGCCAACATGAAGGCCTTTCTGGTCAACCGCGTCGGTGACTTCGGCTTCATCCTCGGCATCGGCCTCATCGTCGCCTTTGCCGGCACGCTGAACTACGGCGAGGCCTTTGCCAAGGCGCCAGAGCTGGCCAAGCTGACGTTTTCCAGCCCTTTCGGCGGACCGGACTGGATGCTCGTCACCGTCGCCTGCATCTGCCTCTTCATCGGCGCGATGGGCAAGAGCGCACAGTTTCCGCTGCACGTCTGGCTGCCCGATTCGATGGAAGGCCCGACGCCTATTTCCGCGCTGATCCACGCCGCCACGATGGTGACGGCCGGCATCTTCATGGTGGCGCGCATGTCGCCGTTGTTCGAGCTGAGCGACGTGGCACTGAGCTTCGTGATGGTCATCGGCGCCATCACCGCGCTCTTCATGGGCTTTCTGGGCATCATCCAGAACGACATCAAGCGTGTCGTGGCCTATTCCACGCTCAGCCAACTGGGCTACATGACGGTGGCGCTGGGCGCGTCGGCGTATTCGGTGGCGGTGTTCCACCTGATGACGCACGCCTTCTTCAAGGCCCTGCTGTTCCTGGCGGCGGGCAGCGTGATCATCGGCATGCACCACGACCAGGACATCCGCAACATGGGTGGCCTGCGCAAACACATGCCGCTGACCTGGATCACCGCGCTGCTGGGTTCGCTGGCGCTCATCGGCACGCCGTTGTTCGCCGGCTTCTACAGCAAGGACAGCATCATCGAAGCAGTGCATGCATCGCAGCTTCCGGGTGCAGGCTTCGCGGTGTTTGCGGTGACGGCCGGGGTTTTTGTGACGGCCTTCTATTCGTTCCGCATGTACTTTCTGGTATTTCACGGCGAAGAGCGCTTTCACGACAAGCCCTTCCCACCGGAAGACGATCACGC
>JANMKK010000147.1:0-5342 GCA_031372005.1 Rubrivivax sp. | reverse complement strand
CCGGTGGGGTTGCTGAGTGCGCTTTCACGACCGGCCTTCACCAGCACCATGTTGACGATGCCCACCACGCGGCCGCTGTCGGCGTCCAGCACCGGCCCGCCGCTGTTGCCGGGGTAGGCGGTGGCGTCGAGCTGCAGGACTTCGTAGTTGCCCTCACGCAGGCGCACCAACGCGCGTGGGTCGAGCTGCTGCGCCGTGGCCGCCGGCAGCGCGGCAGCGGTGATGGACGCGATGATCCCGCGGTGCGACACGGCGGCAAAGCCCAGCGTGCCGCCAATCGGAAAGCCCATCAGCGTGATCGATTGGCCTTCGCGCGCGGCGCCAGGCTCGTCAAGCTGAAGCGGCGTCAGCGGCGTGCCTTCGATCTTCAGCAGCGCCAGGTCGTGTGAGCGGTCGGTGCCCACCACCCGCGCGCGGCGCAGCTGACCGATCTGCCCGCTGGCCCCGGTGGTGTCACCCGGCTTGCCCACCGGCACAACCAGGACCACCATCACCGCCCCGCCTTCCGTCTCACCGGCCGGAGGCAGCACGTGGAAATTGGTGACCACGAAGCTGCCATCACCCACCACGAAGCCGGTGCCGCGAAAGCTGAAACGCGGGCTGTCGGTGGCATTGAAAGTGCCCACCGGCAACACCGATGGCTTGGCGGCGGCAATCACCGACACGAGGTCGGCCCGGGCTGTTTGCGCCAGCAGCGCGGACAACAGCAGCGCTGCCGTTGCAACCAGGCAGGTGCGGCGGGCGACCACGGGCGTCAAAGGCGGCAGGCCCTCAGAGCGACTTCAGCAGCGTGGCCACTTCGGCCTGCTCGCGAAACCCGTCACCCAGCTTGACCAGGTCTTCGAGTTCAGCCCGTGCATAGGCCTTGTCGCCGGACTTGATGAGCAGCTTGGCCAGGGTCAGCTTCAGGCTCGGGTCATTGGGCGCGCGGGCGATGGCCAGTTTCTGCGTCTCGATGGCTTTGGGAATCTTGTTGTCGGCCGCGTAAGCCAGCGCCAGTGTGTCCATCAAGGGGCTGCGGCCGGGCATGATTTCGTTGGCTTGCTCGGCAACAGTGACCGCACCGGGCTTGCCTTGCTTGACCATCAGCCAGGCCACGTTGTTCAGGGCCAGCGCATTGCGCGGTTGAAGCTCGATCACCGCGCGGTAGTGCCCTTCTGCGGCGGCGAAATCGCTTTGCGCCAGCGCGGTGTCCCCCAGGTAATAGCGGAAGGCCGGATCCTTGGGCTTGTCCTTGATCCAGTCGGTGACCAGTTTGTCGGCCTCCGCCGTCTTGCCACCGGCGCGCAGCGCGGAGTGCAGGCGCACGGCAGCGTCCGTGTTCTTGTTCATGTTGAACGTGGTGCGGTAGGCAGCCGCCGCCGCGTCCCAGTTCTTGCGCGTGGCTTCCACGTCGCCTTCCAGGGAATGGACCATGGGGTCCGACGGGTCCTGCTTCTGCATCTCACGCACGAGGGCCAGGGCCTCTTGCGGCTTCTTTTCGGCCAGCGCCACCAGGACCAGCCCCCGTTTGGCCACCAGCAAATCGGGCCGGATCTCCAGCGCCTTGCGCAGTGCGCGTCGGGCGCCGTCGGCGTCCTTGTTGGCTGCCAGGGCTTCCGCCAGCCGGACCTGGTAGCCGGCATTCACTGGCGCCAGCGCGGTCAGCTTGGTGTAGGTGGACACGGCCTGCTCTGGGCTGCCCGCTGCCACTTGCGTGCGGCCCAGCGCTTCCATGATTTCCAGGTTGTTGGGCAGGGCGGCGGTGGCTTCGCGCGCGGCATTGAGCGCCGCCTTCGCGTCGCTGGGCAGCAACTGCGCGATCAGCACCAGGTGCGACATCGGTTCGCCTGGGTTGGCCTTGATCGCGGCGCGTAAATGCGTCAGCACTTCTTCGGGCGCCGCGCCGGTGCGAACGCCCAGTTCTGCCAGGGCGAGCCTGGCCTGGTGGTTGTTCGGTTGCGCCTTGATGAGTTCTTCAAAGCGTTTGCGCGCCAGTTCCGGTTTGCCTGCACTCAAGTCGATGGCGGCCAGGCTGGCGACGGCGGGAAAGTAGCTGGGATCCTTGCTCAGCGCGGCTTCGAAAGCCTTGGTGGCGCCGGGCACGTCGCGCTTGAGCAGCAGCACCCGGCCGCGGAGGTTGTAGGCCAGGGGGCGGTCGGGCGTCTTTTTCTCCAGGCCATCGATGGCCTTGAGCGCCCCGGCCAGGTCGTTCTGCTTGAGCCGTGCACTGATGAGTGCAACGTCCGCGCGCGGGCCTGTGTCTTCGGCTGCGATGGCTTCCAACTGCGTCACCGCGCCCGCACTGTTGCCACGTGCTATCTGCGCCATCGCGGCAGAGGTGCGCACCCGGTTGTCGTTGGGTGAAACCTTGGCCGCCAGCGCAAAGGCGGCGTCGGACCGCTTGGTGTCGCCCGCCTGCAGGTAGGCTTCTCCGGCCAGCGCCAGGCTGGTGCCATCGGGTGCCTTGCTTTCGGTCACCGGCTGCAGAATTTCAACCGCCTTCATCGGCTGGTTGGTGCGCAGGTAGGTCTGCGCCAGCAGTTGCCGCGACATCAGCATGCCAGGCGCATTTTTCAGCGCGCGCGCCAGGAACGCTTCGGCTTCGGTGTAGCGCCGCTGCCGGTAGTCGGCAGCACCGGCCAGTTCCAGCACGCGAGGGTGGTCGGGCATGCCCTTGAGCAGGCGGTCGGTGATTTCGCGCGTGGTCTTGTAATCTTTGTTGGCGTAGGCAAACTGGGCTTCGAAGAACAAGGTGTCGGGGTGATTCGGCACCGCCTTCTTGAGCTGGTCGAACTGCACCTTGGCTTCGTCGATCTTGTTCTGCTCGGTCAGGATCGTGATGACCGACGTGTGCGCACCGACCGCCTTCGGGTTGCTGGCCAGCACCTTCCTGAAGCTCTCAAGTGCACCGGCGGTGTCCTTTTTGCCGTGCCACAGCATTTCGCCTTTCAACACGCCGCCGCGCTCGTCGCCGGGGGCTTTGGCCAGGGCCGGCTCCAGCAGCCCCAGCGCACCGTCGACGTCGCCTTCAGACGCTTGCAGACGGGCCTTGAGCACCACTGCAGGCAGGTAGCCGGGCACCATTTGCAGAGCACTGGTGATGAAGTCGCGGGCGCTGTCCTTGTTGTTGCTGATCAGGTGCGCCGTGGCGATGGATGTCGCCAGGTCTGCTGCCGCTTCGGCTTCCTTGAGGCGCAGCTTGCCAAACTGGGCCAGCAGCTTCTTTTCGTCGCCCATCAGCAGCATGGCGCGCGCCAGCGGCGGCACCACTTGCTCTTCGGGCGTCTGCAGTTCTTGCGCCTTGTTGAATTCGACCACCGCAGAAACCGGGTCGCCACTGTCCAGCAAGGCCTTGCCCAGCAAAAGCCGGGCTTCTGCATAGTCGGGCTGCTTCTGCAGCGCGCTCTTGAACCGGATGATCGCGCCCGGCAAATCTTTTTTCTCCAGCAGATCCTTGCCCGATGCGGTGAGGTCAGCCTCCGACTTGCCACCGCAGGCAGCCAATGCCGCAGCCGCGACCACAGCAACAAGGGCAAGTCGGTTCATGCGGTGCTTAGCGGTGGCCATGGGTTCGGGTCTCTCGTTGCAAGGGTTCAGCGCAGTGCAGAAGTCTAGTCACAGGCGCGGTGCGCGAAGGTCACTTGATGGACAGCTTGCGCATCAGGTCATACAACGTCGGCCTGCTGATGCCCAGCATCTCTGAGGCCTTGACGATGTTGCCATTGGTGCGCGCCAGTGCGGCCACGACGGCCTGTCTTTCTGCAGCTTCACGGACGGTGCGCAAGTCAAGGTCGGAGTGTTCGGTCTTGGCGCCGCCGCTGGGGGGGGCGAGGCCCAGGTCTTCGCAGCTCAGGCGGTCGCCTTCAGCCATGATGGACGCACGTTTGATCGCATTCAGCAGCTCGCGCACATTGCCGGGCCAGGTGTGCTGTTCGATGGCCTGAATGGCATCTTCGGTGAAGTGCAGCGTGCCGCGGCGCTGGTCCTGCGCAAAGCGGCGCAGGAAGGCGTGCGACAGCAACACGGCGTCGCCAGTTCGCGCGCGCAACGGCGGAATGTTGACGACGATCTCGGCCAGACGGTAGTACAGATCCTCTCGAAACCGGGTTTCTGCAATCAGCGTCTTCAGGTCCTGGTGGGTGGCGCAGACCACGCGCACGTCAACGGCAATTTCGCTGCGCCCGCCCAACCGCTCTATGGTGCGCTGTTGCAAGAAGCGCAGCAGTTTGGCTTGCAGCGAATGCGGCAGATCACCAATCTCGTCCAGCATCAGCGTGCCGTTGTGGGCGGTTTCGATCTTGCCTGGCGTCGTTTTGCCGGCACCCGTGAAGGCGCCCTTTTCGTAGCCGAAGAGTTCGCTTTCCAGCAGGTTTTCAGGGATCGCGGCGCAGTTGATGGCAACGAAGCGGCCGGTGCGCTTGCTGGCCGTGTGCACACCTTGCGCCAACACTTCCTTGCCGGTGCCGCTTTCACCCAGCAGCAACACCGTGGCGTCGCTGGAAGCGACGCGTTCAATGGTGCGGCAAATGCGCAGCATGTCGGCGTCGCGCGTGATCAGACCGGCCATGGCGTCGGGCTGGTGCAACGTCTGCAGGCGGCGGTTTTCGGCTTGCAATTCGGCGAGGCGGCTGGCGCGTTCCACCGTCAAGATCAAGACGTCGGGCTCAAAGGGCTTGGCCAGGAAGTCGTAGGCGCCCATCGACACCGCACGCAATGCGTTGGTCTGGTCGTTCTGGCCTGTCAGCACGATGACCTTGGTGTTGGGTTCGACGTCCAAGATCTGTTCCAGCAGCTTGAAGCCTTCAGACACCGAGTCGGGGTCGGGCGGCAAGCCGAGGTCCATCGTCACCACCGCCGGCTGGTGGCGGCGCACCTGCAGCAGGGCACTTTCACGGTCGCTGGCGGTGACGGATTCGTAGCGGTCAAGCGTCCACTTGATCTGCTTCTGCAGCGCCAGGTCGTCTTCGACGATGAGCAGGGGGGTGTCCTGAACGCTCATGGCGCACCCGTTCGCATCAAGTCAGAACCGTGCTGCGCTTCAAACAGCGGCAGCAGCACGGTGATGGTGGTGCCCGCACCCGGCTGGCTGACCACGCTCAAGGTGCCGCCGAGTACGCGGATGTACTGGAAGCTCTCGTAGGTGCCGATGCCCATGCCGTTGTGTTTGGTGGTGTTGAAGGGCCTGAACAGGCGCGTGCGTACGAATTCTTCTGTCATGCCGGCCCCGGTATCGCTCACTTCGACCTTCACTTGACCGCTGTAGCGGGCTGTCTTGATCCACACCTTGCCGGTTGCCGGCGTGGCATCCAGCGCGTTTTGAACCAGGTGCCCCAGCACACGTTCCAGGCGGTCTTCATGCC
>JANMKK010000135.1:0-6263 GCA_031372005.1 Rubrivivax sp. | reverse complement strand
CTTGCTGATTTCTTTGGTCATGCCGAACATGCTGATCGGGCTGACACCCACCACGGCCTTGAGCTTGGCGTCGGCGTTGATCATGGTGCGCTTGATCTTGTCCTGCAGACCGTTCTTCTTGATGTACTCCCACACCTTCTTGGTGACCTCGGTGCGCGGCATCGGCGTGGCGCCGATGACGGCCGCCAGTGCAGCGCTCGGGGTCATGGCCTTCATGAAAGCAGCGCTGGGGGCGCGCTTCTTGGCCGGTGCAGCCTTCTTGGCCGGAGCCTTTGCAGGAGCAGCCTTCTTTGCAGGAGCAGCCTTCTTGGCCGGTGCGGCCTTCTTCGCAGCGGGTGCGGCCTTCTTTGCAGGGGCCGTTTTTGCAGCCGGTTTCGCGGCCGGTTTCTTCGCAGTTGCCATTTGGATTTTCTCCGTCAGTTGATGATGGAAGCCGTGTGCCGTGCAGGGCTCTTGAAGCTGTAAACCGCAAGGACCTGTCTGTGCTAGCAAACGGGCAGGCGCGATGGTACTGCGTGCACGGGGTGATGAGAAGCTGTTTTCATAGGTAAAAGCAGCATCTGCACCACGGTATGCTGCGGGCATGAAGATCATCGTGCGTTGGTTGTTGCTGGCCGCAGCGCTTCTGCTGGTGGCCCACCTGTACCCCGGCGTGTCGGTTGCGAGCTTCGGCGCGGCCCTCATCGCGGCCTTGGTGCTGGGGCTTTTCAACACGCTGGTGCGGCCGCTGCTGGTGCTGCTGACGCTGCCGGTGACGCTGTTGACGCTGGGACTTTTCCTGTTCGTCATCAACGCGTTGATGTTCTGGGCTGCGGCGTCGGTGCTGGCAGGCTTCAACGTTGCCGGCTTCAGTGCGGCGCTGATCGGGTCGCTGATCTACAGCATCTGCGGGATGGTGATCGACGTGGCGACTGAACGCATCTTCAACCGATCAGACTGAGCCCGTTGCCCGCGCCTCGGTGCGGCGCGCACCTCGAAGACCACGCGGTCTATGGCCTCGGCCGAGCGCCGCTCCAACACAAAGCGCCCAGGGCGCGGTGACCAGTGCACCACGCTGCCACTGCCCACGATCCGCCCGCCGACGGTCCACTGCCCGGCTGCGCCTTCAAAGACCAGTTGCTGCGCAGCGCGCGGGATGTCGGGGTCGAGCACGATGACGCTGCCGTTGCGCGGGCTCTGGATGCCGAAGGCGGGCATTGTTTTCCCGGCCCTGTTAACTGCTGCTTGGACGCCTGGTTCAGTGCCCACCAGAAACCACTCGCCCGCTTGCGCGACCAGGCCCGCAGGCGCGGGCGGCGCTGCCGACGGCGTGCCGGCATGCAGATGCGCCATCAGCTCACGCCACACGGGTGCCGCGCCGCTGACGCCGCTGACCGCATGCATTGGCGCGCCGCTGGCGTTGCCCACCCACACGCCCACGGTGTAGCGGCTGCTGAAGCCGATGCACCAGTTGTCGCGCATGTCTTTGCTGGTGCCGGTTTTCACCGCCGCCCAGCCGCGGGTGACGAGCGGGCTGTCCAGGCCGAAGGTGGTGGCGCGCGCGGCGGGGTCGGCCAGCATGTCGGCCACTTGCCAGGCGACGGCTGCGGGCAGCACGCGGCGGTCCGGCGCGGCGGGCAGGGGTGATGAGGATGAGGATGAGGATGGGGATGAGGAAGCAGCGGCGGCCTGCCAGCGCACCGCGCTGTAAAGGCCCTGCCGCGCCAGCATGCGGTAGGCGTTGGCCAGGTCCAGCAGTGTCACGTCGGCGCTGCCCAGCGCCAAGGCATGGCCGTGGTAGCCGGCCGATTCAGTCAGGCGCAATCCGCTGCGGTTGAGGCTGTCGAACAGCGCTTCAGGCCCCAGCATGGCGGCCACGCGAACCGTGGGCACGTTGAGGCTGGACGCCAGCGCCGTGCGCACGCTCACCGGCCCGCGGAAGGCGTGGTCGTAGTTCTGCGGCTGGTACAGCGCGCCACCGGCGCTCAGCTGAAAGGGCGAATCGTCCAGCACGCTCGCTGGTGTGATGAAGCGCTGCTGCAGCGCCAACGCATAGACAAAAGGTTTGATCGTGCTGCCGGGCTGGCGGCGTGCCAGCACGCCATCGACATCGGCCGCCGCCGACGTGGTTGCCGACGAGCCCACCCAGGCCAGCACTTCACCGCTGGCGTTGTCCAGCACGACCACCGCACCATCTTCGGCATTGCGGCCGCGCAGTTCAGCCAACTGGCGGCGCAGCGAAGCCAGGGCGACGCGCTGGGTGCCGGCGTCGAGCGTGCTGCGCAGCGCCTTGGGCGCGAGGCCTGCATCGCGGTGCATGCCTTGAAGCATCCTTGCGGCCAGGTGCGGCGCCAGGGTCTCGCCGCTGGCGGGGCCGGGTCTGCGTGCCAGCGCCTGCGCGATGGTGGTGGCCAGGCCGTCACAGCGCCAGCTGGCTGGACTGACTGGCGGCATCAGCCGCAGCACTTCGCAGGCGCGGCGCTCCAGCGCCGCGGCGTTGGCATTGGGCGCGCGCACCATCACCGCCAGCACCGTGCCTTCCAACACATCCAGCCCGCTGGCGTGTTTGCCAAAGAGCTGATGCGACGCAGCGGCCACGCCCACCAGTTCACCGCGCAAGGGCACGTGGTTGAGGTAGGCCTCCAGGATCTGCGACTTGCTCCAGGTGGATTCCAGTTCCCGCGCGCGCACGATCTGCGACACCTTGGCGCCGACGCTGCGGCCACCGGCCGGGCGCGCCAGGTCTTCGTCCAGCAGGCCGGCCAACTGCATCGTCAGCGTTGATGCGCCGCGTGTGCGCTTGTTTGACGCGTTGTTCAAGGCGTTGGCCCAGGCGCTGGCGGCCAGGGCCTGCCAATCGACGCCGCTGTGCTCGAAGAAGCGCCGGTCTTCGCTGAGCACCAGCGCGTGGCGCAGCGCCGGCGACACCTCCGTCAGTGCCAGCCACGGGCCCCTGCGCAGGCTGCTGTTGATGCGCACCGCTTGCAGCGGCGTGCCGTCGCGGGCCAGCAGCGAAATGTCGGACGGCGCGTGCGCCGCGCGCACGGTGTCAAAGCTGGGCACGGCGGCGGCGGGCAGCGTGACTGCGCCCGACAGCACGCAAAGCAGTGCCAGCAACCCCTTCACGGCAGCACATCCCACGCCGCATTGGGCAGCTCGCCAAAAGTCTCTGGCGCGTACATCGCCTCCACGCGCGTGGGCGGCATGCCGAAGCGGCCGGCGGTGTTCAGGCGCAGCGTGTATTCCACCACCTGCTTGCCGCGCGGCATCCATTCGTAGTAGCCGCGCCAGGCGTCGGCGGCGCGTTCCTCATACGCGGGCCAAGACCTGCCTTCGCGTTTCTCGCCTTGCGTGGCGATGGTTGAATCGCGGTTGAGGCCCGATGCGCCGCCCAGCAGCGTGGCACCAGCCGGCACCGGGTCAGCCACCACGACCCAGGCCATGTCGGCGGTGGCTTCCACCTCCAGCCGCACGCGCACGATGTCGCCACGGCTCCAGACGCCCGGCTGTTTGCGTTCCACCGCCGTCACCGTCTTGTTGATGCGGTAGCCGGCAAAGAGCGGCGCTTTCAGCGGCACGGCAGCGAGGGTCTGCACCGTCAGCCAGGGCCGGCCTGCACCGTCATGGCGGGCGATCAGCGGGCCTGCTGAAGTTGCGGATGTCGTCAGCGGCAGCGACAGCACATCACCGCCCGGCATAGCCGCCCAGTCCACGGCTTTTGTCGCGCCACCTAACTGCAATGTGCTGCGGCCTGCGACCGCCACACTTTCAAACCTGGCGGCAAAGCGCTCCAGCGCCAGCACGCCCCAGAGATTGGCGGTGGTGGTGAGCCAGGCGCCGCGTTTCTGCCGCGCCAGCGTGCCGGACAGCAGCCCCGCCACATCGTCCTTCCAGGCCGGCACTTCGGTGGCCGCCAGCAGCAGCCGTGCGGCGTTGGCGTCGGGGCCGTCCATCAGCCACCACCAGTCGTCGTCCTGCTCGGTGCTGAACTTCAGCGTCGTGCCACCGGCGACCAGCCGGCTGCGGATCAGGCGCTGCAGCTCGTCCAGCCGCGCGGTACGGTCGGGCAGGTTGTCGACGCGGCGGTACAGGCTCCAGGCGTCCAGCAAGGCCGAAGTCGGCCAGGCGGCAGGCGTGTAGCTGACGCTGCCCAGCAAACGCGGCTGCACGCGGCCGTGGCGCGCCAGGGCGTCCAGCGCGGCCAGCTTGCGCACGTCCAGGTCGGCACGCGGGGCGTTGAAGCGGCGCTCGATGCGGCCTTCGACAAAGGCGGCCAGGCCTTGCAGCATGGCGTCGCGTGTGGCGTCGGGCCAGGCCCACCCGGCTTCGTGCGCGGCCGTGATCAGGTACGCGGTGAGGCGGTCGCTGCCCGTGGCCGCCATGCCGGGGTTGGGTGGGAAGTAGTGCGCCAGGCCGTCGCTGTCCAGATAGCCCGCCGCGTCGCCCTGCAGCTTGGCCCAGCCCGCCTTGTCGCGCAAGGCGATGGCGCGTGAGGTCTTCTGTTCCAGGCAACTGTAGGGGTAGGTCGCGAAGTAACGGCGCAGGCCTGCGGGTGCACCGGACACTGCGCCCGACAGGCGCGGCTGCAGCGCAACGCTGACAGCGGCCGAGCCCGGCAGTGCATCAGCAGGCGCCGCGACGGGCAGCGACAGCGTGCCGTCCAGCGCTTGCAAGGACGCTTGCCACACACGCTGCGGCACGGCGGGTGCAACGGCTTGCACGACCCTCAGGCGGTCCTTCGCGGGCTTGGCTGCACCGGTCTCTTCGGCAGCCGCTTCCCATTCGATGCGCGTGGCGGCGTCGGGCACTTGCACCGGCCAGCGCACTTCCGTCGCCGCGCCGGCAGCGAGTTGCACGGTCTGTGGCGCAGGCTGCGTGGACAGTGCCGCACCGTCGGCCTTGCCACTCAAGGTGGCCTTCACCGCCATCGCACGCGCTGTCGTGTTGCGCAGCGTGAAGCCGGCTTCGAACCGGTCGCCCGCGCGCGCCAGCGGCGACAGGCCGCTGAGCATCTGCAGGTCCTGCGTCACGCGCACGCTGGTGCTGCCGGTGCCGAAGAGGTCGGTGCCCGCATCGGCGATTGCCACCAGCCTGAAGCTGGTGAGCGAATCGTTGAGCGGCACGTCGATGACGGCCTGGCCCTGCGCGTCCAGCGTCACCGTGCCGCGCCACAGCAGCAGCGTGTCGAAGAGTTCGCGCGTCGGGTTGCGGCCGCCGCCGCCGCCCGGTGGCAAGGCCTTGCGGCCATAGTGGCGGCGGCCGATGATTTCGCCTTGTGCGGTGGCGGTTTCCACGCCCCAGGGGTGCGGCTGCATCATCGCTTCCAGCAGCTTCCACGAGTTGTTGCCCTGCAGCGCCAGCAGGCCTTCATCGACCGCTGCAAAGACCACTTCAGCGCCTGCGACTGGCTGCCCGCTGCGGCGCACGGTGACCGTGGTTTTCACGGTTTCGCGCACGCCGTATTGCGTTTGAGGCGTGCTGACTTTCACGTCCAGCCGGTGCGCGGCCAGGCCGACCTTGAGTTCAGCCACACCGATCTTGAAGCTGGGTTTGGCCAGATCCACCACGGCACTCGGGGCGCGCCATTCCTTGCCTTCATAGCGGAACGCCTGCCACCAGGAACCCGGCTCCTGCCAGCCCCAGGTGAAGAAGCTCCACCACGGCGCTTCACGCAACCGGCCGCGCAGCACGAAGGCGCTGACGATGATGTTGGGGGCCCAGCTTTGTGCGGCCGCAGTTGTGGCTGCGATGGCAGGAATGGGCACTTCGATGATCGGCTCGCGCCCACTCAGCGTCACCACCCGCGCGTCGATCACGCCTTCACGTTCCACCGTGACGAGCGCGGTGGCCTGCGCAAAGGGCATGCGCAGTTGCAGCCGCGCGGTCTGGCCGGGTTCGACTTCGCGCTGCTCGGGCAGCAGGTCGATGCGGTCGTCGTTGTCTTGCGCAAACCAGAGCTGGTCGGTGCCCGTCATCCAGGCCGTCGCCATGGCCACGCTGCTGCGGCCGGCGTCGTCCTTGGCGCGCACCTGCAATTCCACTTCGCCGACGGCGTCGAGCCGGGCGCTGCAGGCCACGCGGCCCTGGGCGTCGGTGCTGCCGGTGCAAAGCGTGCCCAGCGGCTTGCTTTCGCGCCGGTTGTCATAGCTGTAGAAGCCGCCGACGATGCGCTTGCGCGTGGTGAAGGTCTGGTGCAGCTGGCCCGTGACTTCCAGCGCGCGGCCCTTGAGCGGTTTGCCGTCGGTGCTGAGCACGAGGGCCGTGAACTGCACTTCGCCGCGCGA
>JANMKK010000067.1:0-12528 GCA_031372005.1 Rubrivivax sp. | reverse complement strand
GTGCACGACGCTGATCACGCAGTCGGTCATTTCCGCAAGCTACACGCCGGGCGCGGGGAATGTGTGGTGACGACGGTGCCCAGCAACGTGAAAGCGCCCTGCCACCACCCCTGGACCGTCACCGCGCCCTGGTACGACTGGGCGCGCGCCGGCGTGCCCGCCAGCGGACGCGGCACGCGGCCGCTGCTGCAGAAATTTGCCAGCGACGACTTCATCAAGAGCTTCATCCAGGAACCGCAGCGTTCGCTCGCCTTCGACGCGCGCGACGACCAGATCCACACCGCGCAGTTCGTGCAGGCGCAGCCCGGGCGCTTCACCAACAAGATCGCGGCACTGTTCCCGGCCAAGGACGCCGCCGGCACGCCCTTCAACCGCGGCGACCCGATCGACAAACTCTTCAAGAGCCGGCTCGTCGGCACGGGTTTGCGCAAGTTGTACTTGCCCAGCCACGCTCGCCACTACCTGGTCGTGTGCGAACTGCATTGCGACGTGCCGGGCCTGCCGCCGCCAGGGCCTGACACGGTGTGCCAGGCCGGCTTTGTGGTGCGCCGCCAGCGCCTGGGTTTTGCGCCGCAGTTCCAGGGCGAAGCGCTGGGTCTCTTGCGCCATGTCGTGCAGGCGCAGCAGGCCGTGGCGGCGCTGGACGACAGCGGCCTGCAGCCTGCTGGGCCGCTGCAGGCGCGCTTCTCGCGGGTCAGCCGGCTGAAGCGACAAGGTGCTTTTGATGAGCCATTCACCAAGGCCAAAACGGCACTGACAGAAGCAAGGCAGAAGCTCGAAGCCTGGCAGCTGGAGCGCGGTGTGCGCGCCTTCAAGGAAGGCTGGGTGCCCGGCGCATTTGAAGGCACCGGTGAGTGGCGCGAATTGATCGATGAGACACCGGCTGCCGTCGAAGAAGCCTGGCTGCGCCTATCTCCCATGCCCGCCGACCCGCGCTTCCCGCGCCACTCGGCTCGGGGCCGCGCGCTGTACTACGCCGTCGTGCCGACAGCGGCCTTCGACGCAACAGTCAGCGGCGAAGCCCGTTACGACGACCGCCACAGCTACGAGCTGCGCTGCTTCTTCCGCCAGCACGACTGCGGCTGCCCTTTCCAGGGCTTGAACACCGACGCGCCCGCCACCGATTGCCATGGCGAGCTGAGCTGGAGCGAAGCCACCGAGCCCTACCGCCTGGCGCCACAGTTCGACCTGGTGGGCACGTCCAACCGCCCGGTGACGATCCAGATGCCCAACCTGGCAGAACTGGCCGCGCAGGCCGCCACACGGCCCACGGGTCAGTTCTCACCGGTGCGCTTCGTGCACCCGCAACAGCTGCAGAGCAAGACCGACGGCAGCATCCCCAGCAGCGGCAGCATCGGCGGGCCAGCGATCTGTTTCTTTTCGATTCCGCTCATCACCATCATCGCCAGCTTCGTGCTGAACCTGTTTCTGCCGATCGTCGTGCTGCTGTTCAACCTGTGGTTTCTGCTGGCGCTGCGCTTCTGCATCCCGCCGAGTTTTTCGATTGCCGGTGGGCTGCAACTGGAGCTGGCCGCAATACCGCCGAAGCTGGACGTGGATGCAGAACTGTCGGTGGATGTGGATGCGGCGGGCTGGTCGTGGAACGGCAAGTCGGGCGACGTGGTGCAGGCTGAATTGGCTGGCGAAGTGGCGGCCACGTTGAGCGAAACCACCGGCATCGCCAAGAGCAAGATCCAAAGCGATCTCAAGAACTACAGCAACGCGCCACTCATCACGCTGGGCAGCGTGGCGGTGGAAAAGTCACAGCAGAAGCTGCAACCCGACGGCAGTGCGAAGACGGCGCTGGACACCACGGGCGGCCTGGTCTGGCGGCCCTTGCGCGTCAGCCAGTGGAAGTTTGAAAAGCATCTGCCCACCACCGGGGAGTTTTCATGAGCCTTGCACGCGCTGCATTCGGGCAAGGCCTGGCGCTGCCGCTGCGGCCGGGCGACAGCGGCGCCTTGGCGCTGGCCGTGGGCCCCGAGAAGGTGCGCCAGGCCATCGCCATCATTCTCGACACCGAACCCGGTGAACGACTGATGCGCCCGCAATTCGGCTGTGGCCTGCGGCGCTTTCTGATGCAGCCCAACACCGCCGCCACGCGCGCCGCGATGCAGCGCGAAATCCAGGCCGCGCTGGCCGCGTGGGAACCACGCATCAAGCTGGAACGCGTGGATGTGCTGCCGGGCGAAGACCCGTCACTGGTGCTGGTGCAGGTGGACTACCAGCACCTGCGCGACGGCCGCCGCGACAACCTCGTCTATCCCTTCTACCTGGAGTAGCGCATGCCGTTGCCCAGCCCCATCCTCGACGACCGCAGCTTTGCGCAACTCAGCACCGAGCTGAAAGCGCGCATCCCCGTCTACAGCCCGGAATGGACCGACCACAACGCGTCCGACCCCGGCATCACGCTGCTGGAGCTTTTTGCCTTCCAGGCCGAAGGGCTGCTGTACCGCCTGAACCAGGTGCCCGAGGCGACGTACCTGGAGTTCTTGCGCCTGCTGCAGATACCGCTGCGGCCTGCGCAGGCTGCGCGTGCGCTGCTGGCTTTCAGCACCGAACAGCCGGCCGGTGTCGCCCTGCCGCAGCGCACGCTGGCCACTGCCGCAACGTCTGCCGGCAAGCTCGACTTCAGCAGCCTGGACGAAGTGC
The DNA here is from genome assembly GCA_031372005.1 of Rubrivivax sp. Classification (GTDB taxonomy): domain Bacteria; phylum Pseudomonadota; class Gammaproteobacteria; order Burkholderiales; family Burkholderiaceae_C; genus Rubrivivax. Next base: position 9,876 of record JANMKK010000067.1, on the reverse strand, counting down.
ATGCCTGGCCCATCAGCAGCGTCACTGTCGCCCGCCTGCGCACCGAACTGAAGGCCGAAGACGCCCACGGCGAGGTCGCTGAATTCATCGCCCGCACCGCCGACGCGTTGCCCACCGCGCTGGCCGATGCACCGCGGCGGTATTACGAAACGCGGCTGCTCGACCCGACGCTCACCGGCGACGTGCTGGACCTGTCCAGCGCCGTCGATGGCATGTTGTGGATTGCGGTGCTGGCCGAGCGCGGTTTCGACAAGACCGCCTGGCAGCGCACCGACGAACCCGCTGCGCTGCTGAGCATCGGCTTCGAGCCCGACTTGCCCGCCGCCGTGCTGGACGATGCCGAAGCCTGCCCCGGCCTCAACGCGGTCCCCTCCGCGCCGCAACTGGTCTGGCAGGTCTCCACCGCCCGCCCACTCAGCGCCGACGGCCAGCCGCAATGGGCCGCGCTGCGCATGGTGGCCGACAGCACGCGCGGCCTTTCGCAGGCCGGCACGTTGCGGCTGGAACTGCCAAAGTCGGCCATCGACATCGGCCTGCCCAGCGCCGACGTGGACCTGGCCGGTGCGGGCGACTTCCCGCCGAGCCTGGACGACGACAGGCAGGCCAAGCTCGTCTGCTGGCTGCGCGTGGCGCGACGCAACGGCTCGCGCGACTTTGGAAGTTTGGGCCGCGTCAAGCTGGCTGCCGTCAACATCGCCCGCGCCGAGCAAGCCCGCCTGGCCGACCCGCAATACCTGGGCGATGGCAATGGCCAGCCATCGCAGACTTTTGCGCTGGCGAAAAGGCCCGTGCTGCTGGATGACACCACGGCGAACAGCAGCTCCCACATCAACGACACGCTGCTGCTGGAAGTGGAAGACAGCAGCGGCTGGAAGCGCTGGACGCGGGTCGCGGACTTCTACGGCAGCCAGCGTGAATCGGCGCACTACACGCTGGACGCCGAAGCCGGCAGCGTGCGCTTCGGCGAAGGCGCGCGCGGCCGCGTGCCGCAGTGGGGGCAGCGCATCCGCGTGCGCGGCTATCGCTGGGGTGGTGGCGCAGCCGGCAACGTCGCGGCAGGGGCCATCAACAAGTTGCCGGCAGTGACGGGTGCGAAGGTCAGCAATCCCTTGCCCGCCGTCGGCGGCGCCGATGCAGAAGGCGTGGCCGAAGCCCTCAAGCGGCTGCCCGGTGAATTCCGCCGCCACGACCGCGCCGTCACCGCCAGCGACTTTGCAGAACTGGCGCTGCAGACCCCTGGCGTGCAGGTGGGCCGTGCGGAATGCCTGCCGCGCTTTCACCCGCGCACGCGCAGCCTGCAGGCCGCCGGTGTGGTGACGGTGATGGTCTGGCCGACGCGCGACCCGCTGCACCCCGACGCGCCGCTGCCCGACGCGCCGCTGCTGCGCGCCGTGTGTGAAAGGCTGGACGCGCGGCGGCTGGTGACGACCGAGCTGTACATCATCGCGCCGGTCTATCGCCAGGTGGCGGTGTCGGTGGCGCTGAAGGTGAAGGACGGCTACGGCATCGAAGCCGTGCGGCGCTGGGTGGAACTGGTGCTGCGGCAGTACCTGGCGCCGCTGCCGCCCTATGGCCCGGCGGGCCAGGGCTGGCCGCTGGGCCGGCGCGTGCACGGGCCCGAACTGGAAGCCGCTGCGCTGCAGGTCGAAGGCGTGGAATTTCTGGAAGACCTTGCGGTTGCCGCCTTCGACGGCGGCGTGTGGGTGCCGGGCTCGGTGACGCTGCAGCCCTGGGAAGTGCCGGCGCTGCTGGACGTGACGGTGGTCGATGGACTGCCACTGCCGCCACCCGGCGCCGGGCTGTCGATGGCGCCGCCCGATGGCTTGGCGCTGCCCTTCCCGGTGCTGCGGGACGCGTGCTGAACAGGCGCTATCCATGCCACTTCCGACCCCCGCGAAATTCGCGCTCATGCTCGGTGAGCCTGCTTGGCAGCGCGCGGCCTTCGACGTCAACACCGCACTGGTCGATGGCATCGTGCAGTTGACCTGGGACGCACGGCACGAAGGCATCGGCGGCACGCCCACCGCCGTGGCCGACACCGCAGGCGCCGGTCTGGCCTTCGACACCCAGTGCCGCCTGTTCCACAGCGTGCCGCAAGAAAACCGCGTCGAGCGCTGGCTGTGGCACGCGATGGACCCCGGCCGCCCGCAGCATTCGCCACCGCCGAGTGACGTGTTGCTGGACCACCTGAGCGCGCCGCAGGTGCTGGGCGCCCTGCCCCGCTCTCCAAGCGGCTTCGCGCCCGTGCTGCCCAAGCCAAACACCTTCATGCCACGCGCACTGGCCTGCGACGAAGACGGCAACCTCTACGTGCTGGACACGGCGGCGCATCAGGTCTGGGTCGTCGATCTTGCACAGCGTCGTGTTCATCGCAGCGAGCCCGTGCCCACTGATGCCGTGCACATCGCCTGGTCCAGCGGCTGGCTGTGGGTGCTGTGCAGCAGTGGCGCGATGCTCAGGTTGGCGGCGACGCGCGTGCCGCAAGTCGCGCCGGTGTCCGTGCCCGTGTCGTCCCCAACCGACGCGTCGCGCCTGGCCTTCGCGCCCGACGGCCGGCTCTTCGTGCTGCGGCGCGCGCACGCGGCTGATGCGTCGGTGATGTTGCTGGGCCGCCTGGGGCACTGGTTGGCGACGCCGCGGCTGCTTTCGTTCTCGGGCGACAACCCCTTCTCATTTGCATCGGGAATAGCAGTCAGCGCTGACGGCGAAGGCCACCCGCATCTGGTGGTGGCGCGCCGCCCCGAAGAACTCTTCACGTGCGTCGATATCCGCAGCGACAGTACGGACACGCTGCTCGAACCGCTGGCCGCGCGCCACTACGACGGCGCCGGCATCGCCGCCACGCCCGACGGCCGTGTCGTCTTCTGCACGCCGCGCGGCCCGCGCCATGCCACGGGCGCGCGGTTGCACTACCGCAAGGCCGGTCGCGTGGTGGGCTTTCGCCTTGACGCTGGCCAGCCCCAGGCCAGCTGGGGCCGCCTGATGCTGGACGCCTGCCTGCCCGCCAACACGGCCACCCGTGTGCACGCACTCATCAGCGACGACGACATCGAAGGCCCGCGACTGCCGCGCACGGCGCCGGCCAACCAGCCGCTGGTCAACCTGCCGCAACCCGATGCCACGCCTTTGCCGCTGGTCAACGAATTGCCCGCTGACGACGCGCCAGGCCAGTTGCTCTTCAAACGCACGGACGGCAGCGAACAGCCCTGGCTGGTTGAGCCAAACCGCGAGCAGGACCGCTTCGACACTTTCGAGGCCATCGCACCCGCCACACGGGGCCGTTATCTGTGGCTGGTGTTTGACCTGCAGGGCCATTCGCGCGCCACCCCCAGACTGCGCGGCGTGCGTGCGGAGACACCCGCCCACGACTGGCTGCGTCGCCTGCCGCAGCTGTATGCGCGCCAGGACGCGATGCGCAGCTTCCTGCAGCGGGTGCTGGCACCGATGGCGGGCCTTGAAGACGACATCGCGGCGCAGTCCGATGAGCGCCACGCCCTGCTCAAACCCTGCAGCACACCGGCCGCCGCGCTGCCCTGGCTGGCGCATTGGGTGGGGCTGACGCTGGACGAACGCTGGAGCGAGACCGCACGCCGCAGCTTCATCAAGGAAGCACCGTGGCTCTTCCGCCTGCGCGGCACCTTGTGGTCATTGCAGCGCATGGTGGAGATCGTCACTGGCGCAAGGGTCGTCATCGTCGAGCAGTTCCGCATGCGCGGGCTGGCGCGTGTGGGCGACGGCGCGGGCGTTGCCGCGGGCCCCGCCTGGGATGAACCGGCCGTGCTGGGCATGGGGATGCGTGTAGGCGGGCCGGTCGGGAACGAAACCGTGCAAGGCGCCCAGAGCGAAATCACCGACAGCTTTGCCCTCAACGCCCACCGCTTTGCCGTGCTCGTGCAGGCCGAACTGGACGCCGACACAGAAGCCACGGTCCGCCACCTGCTGGACGTGCACCGCCCGGCGCACACGCTCTTCAGCCTGTGCGCGCTGGGCCAGGGCGCACGCATCGGCCGCGGGCTGCAGATCGGGCTGTCCACCGTCGTCGGGCCGGCGAATGGGTTTGCGCCACTGCAACTCGGCGCCGCCACACTGGGCCGCGGCCAGCTGCTGGGGCGGGCGACTCGCGCACGCGGCGGCCTGCAAGCCGGCCCGGCCCGGCTCGGTCAAAGCAGCCGCATCGTCTGAGAGGCCGACGCCGCGATGGAAGACACCCTGCACATCCACCGCTTCAGCGCCCGCCACCGCGTGCACGGCGCCGACGGCCAGCGCCGTGCCCTGGCCGCGCAGCAGACGCTGCTGGACGGTGAACTCGAAGCCGCGTTGTCGCGCCTGGGCACCGGCGACGAAATCGTGCTCATCCAGCGCCTGCAGGCCCGCGTGCGCCTGGGCGCGCGGCATGCCGATGCCGACAACGCCCGCCGCTGGAGCGACGCCCTGGCCGCCAGCCTGACGCACGCGCTGCACCATGCAGGGCCTGGCGAGCTGCAACGCTTTGCCGGCCGCCCGCAGGCGCTGCGCGCTTTTGCGGCCGACATGCTGAACGGCCACACCGCGCGCGACTGGGCCTGGCAGCGCCTGGCCTTGTTGCCGACCACGCTCAGCCACCACAACACCCCTGGGCAGCGCCATGCCGCCTTGCTGCGGCTGCTGGCCGATGCGCCTGAAGAAGGCGTGCCGCTGCTGCGCAGCTTGCTGCACAGCGCGCTGTGGCCGCGGCTGATCGGGACGCTGACGGAGGGCGAACTGCGCGGGCTGGCGCAGTCGGTGTACACGCGCCTGGCTGGCATCGGCGCGCAGAACTTCGGCGCCGAGCTGGACCCCGGCGCGGCTGCGCCGCAGCCTGCGGCGGGTGCGGTGGATGCGGCAGGTGCGGCAGACGCGGCAGATGCGGCGAACGCGGCTGAAAGCGCCAGTGCGAACCCGAAGCTTCCAGGCTGGGCTGCTGCCACGCCGCAAGCCACCCTCACGCCGCAGCGCAGCCTGTGGGCGCTGCGACTGGGCTGCATGCTGGACGCACCCACGCTCGCGCGGCGCGGCAGCGCCGCAGTGGACGCCAGGCTGCGGACCTGGGCCGTGCATGCACCGCTGCACGTTGACGAGGCCTCCGCTGCTGCGGCGTCCCCTGCGCAGTCGGCCGCACCCAAGGCGGCAGCTGCGGGCCAAACGCCGACGAAGGCGCGTGGTCAGGACCTCCGCGTTGACGAATCTTTGACTTCAGTGGCATCCGAGTCGGTTGCCGATGCAGACACCGCCCCCGCCTCAGCCCTCGCCACTGGCCACACCGAATACGGTGGCCTCCTGTTGCTGGCGCCCTTGCTGCCCACCAGCGGCGCGCTCGCACTGCTCGACGACATCACCGTCTGGCCTGCCGACTCACTGCCCCAGGCCCTGCACGCGCTGGCACTGCGGCTCTGGCCCATGTCGCCAGGCGACGCCGCTGCGCTGGCTTTTTGCGGCCTGCCGCCCAGCGCCCCGCCGCCGCTGTCGCCGCCGTGGACGGCAGCGCAGGAAACGGCCCTGGGCGGCGCCAGGCAACGCCTGCTGCAACACCTGGCACAACGCCTGCCCGACGACACCGACAACATCGCGCCGCGGCGCGCAGACGCTGCCGCCGCAAGGGCACTGGCCCGCGTGCTGCCACGCCGCGCGCGCATCACCGCCGACCCGGGCTGGATCGACGTGCACTTCTCGCTGCGCGACGTGTCCACTGAACTGCGCCGCGCCGCACTCGACCTCGACCCCGGCTTCCTGCCATGGCTGGGCGTGGTGCTGAGAATCCGCTATGAATGACGCCGTGACCGCCGAGCGCCCGGCCGCACACCTGCCGCCACCCGGCGTCATCGGCCACCCGCTGTGGTTCGAAGCCGCGCGGCTGGGCCAGCGCATTGCCGAACAACTGCGCGCCGATGCGGGCGCCGAAGCCGAGTCCACCTGGGGCCGCGCGCTGCACTTCCTGCAGCAGCAGTGGACGCGCGCGCAGAGCCTCGGCGCCACGCTTGGCCCCACGGCCGACTCAGAACCGCTGGACACGCTGTCCCAAGCGCTGGGCCTGGACGACGACGAACGCACGTTGCTGATCCTGGCCGGCATGGCCGACGCGCACGAAGGCTACGGCGCCGCTTTCGCAGCGCTGCACCCGCGCGGCGAATCCAGGCCCACCTGGGGCCTCTTCGGCTGGCTGGTGTCAAAAGACATTCGCCGCGACGACACGCTGCGCCTGCAGCACGAAAGCCCGCTGCTGCAGCTGGGCCTTGTGCGGCTGGTGGGTGAAGGGCCCCTGCCCGAACGGTCGCTGCGCCTGGCCGATGGCTTGTGGGGCGCGCTGCACGGCTTGCCGTCTTGGCCCCAGGGCCTGGCACCGCGGCGCGCCTTGCCGGCCGAATCCATGGACCCCGACGAGTGGCTGCAGCAGCCCGCCACGGCGCAAGCGCTCGGCCTGCTGGGTGGCCCGACAAAGCCGCTGGTGGCGCTGCAAGGCATGCAAACCACTGCCCTGCGTTTGCGCGCGCAGCAATTGGCCGCAGCAGCCGGCGGCCTGCTCTTCGACTGGCCTGGCGACGCCGAGCCAGCCACACTCAGCACCGTGCTGGCGCTGTGCCTGCTGCAGCGCGCCGTGCCCGTGTTGCTGTTGTCGGCGCCGCTGACAACGCCGCAGGCGCAACTGCTCGACGCCTGGCCCTGCGCCGCCGTGCTGGCCGGCACCACGCCAGCGTCAGTGGCCAACAGCACGCGGCCCTTGTGCACGCTGGACGCATCGCCACTGTCGGGTGCGGCGCAGGCGCGCCTGTGGGCCTGCGTGCTGCCAGAACTGGCGCCTCACGGTGCCCTGCTGACGGCGCGTTATGCCGTCGGGTCCGACACCTTGCAGCAGTTGCGTCTGGACCTGGCCCCTTGGCTGTCTGTTGGCACCTTGCCGCCGCTGGATCGCTGCATCGCCGCACTCAAAGCCCGCACCACGCGCAGCGACGACAGCTTCGCCCGCCGCGTGCAGCCCATCGCCACCTGGAATGATCTGGTGCTGAGCGCCGCGCGCGAAGCGGCGCTGCGCGGCGCCGTGCAGCGCATGCAGTTGCAGCAACAGGTGCTGGACGACTGGGGTTTTGCGCGCCAGCAGCGGGCAGTGCGAGGCCTGCGGCTCCTGTTCTCGGGCCTGCCCGGCACCGGCAAGACGCTGGCGGCCGAAGTCATCGCGGGCGCCTTGCATGCGGACCTGCTGGTGATCGACTTGGCGCGCCTGGTGTCGAAGTGGATCGGTGAGACCGAGAAGAACCTGGCGGCCGCGTTCGACCAGGCCGAAGGCACTGGCGCTGTCCTCTTCTTCGACGAGGCCGACGCGCTCTTCGGCAAGCGCACCGAAGTCAGCGACGCGCACGACCGCTACGCCAACATCGAATCCGCCTACCTGCTGGCGCGGCTGGAGCGTTTCGACGGCGTCGCCATCCTGGCCACCAATTTGCGCGGCAATCTCGACAAGGCCTTCCTGCGCCGCTTTGAGCTGGCGCTGGAATTCAGCGAACCCGGCCCGCTGGAACGTGCAGCGATCTGGCGCGCGCAGTTCCCGCCCCGCGCGCCGCTGGCTGCCGATGTGGACATCGATGCGCTGGCCGCGCTGCACCCGCTGCCTGGCGCGCTGATCCGCAACGCCGCGCTGGGTGCGGCTTTCCTGGCTGCTGCGGCGGGTGTTGCCATTCACCAGACCCACATCGAAAAAGCCTTGCAGCAGGAATACGAAAAAACCGGGCGCGTCAGCCCGCACTGAACTGGACTGAAGGAGAAACGTCATGGCCCTGAACCTGTTTGACCTGGCATTGCAGCAGGAAGGCGCGCGCCGCGCCGCCGCCACGGCGGCGCAAGGTGCGCTGCCTGCCGCGCGAGCAGCGGCCACCGCCGCAGAAACTGCGCGCGCCAACGCGGCCCTGGCGTTGGTCACGGCCGACACGGCACTGGCCGATTTGCGCTCGCAACATCCACAAACGCCCGCCGCCGTCGCCGCACTGGCCATCGCGCTGGCGGATGCCACGGTGACCCAGCGCAGCGCGCAGGCCGCGCTGCAAGAGCAGACCGTGCTTGCCACCTTTTCGGCGCAGGCGCAGGGCGGCGCTGAGCAGGCTTCGCTGCAAGCCGCGCAGGCGTGGCAACAGGCACAGGCCACGCTGGCGCTGGCACGCAGCGCGCATGAGAGGCGCCGTGCGCTGATCAACGATGCATTGACGCAGCCGCCCTTGTCCCGCGTGCCCGCGGATGCCACCGCCGCACTCGCCGGACCGCAGCACGCCGCAGCGCGCACGCGCATCGCATCGGCCTTGCCGGCGGCGCTGCACGATCGTGCCCGTGAACGGGCCGCGCAAGCCACTGCACTGGTGCAGGGTTATGCCGCGCGGCGCAGCGCGGCGCGTGCCGCGGTCGACACCGAAGCCGAAGCCAGCGGCCAGCCCGCCAGCCGCCTGCCCCGGCTGCAACGCGCGCTGGCCGCAGCCGACGCGGCGCTGGCAGCCTACGCCGGCAGCGCGCGGGCGCAGTTGCTGGGTGCTGTCGGCACGCTTGTGCAACTGGCGGCCCGCCAAGGCAACCCGCTCACACCCGCCCAGCAGGCGCAGCTTCAAGACTTGCAAGGCACTGCCCGGCCCGATGCCGCTGCGGCAGAAAACGCACAGGACGACGCCGCCGTCGCCTTGGCCAGCGCCGCCGCCGTGCTGCGCGGTCAACGCATCCGCACCCGCATCACCGACCCTGCTGGCGACATGGCAGCGATGGAGGCCGATGCCGTCAACCACGCCGCGTTGGCCCAGGCGCGCAGCGACTTCGACACGGCGCAAGGCGCTTTCGACACCGCACGCGCTGCCTACAGCAGCGGCATGCACCGCACGCTGGCGTTGTGGCAGGCCGAGGTGCCGGAAGCGCTGTGGTCCGAAGCCGCCACCTTCTGGTGCGCCGACGACACGCTGCGCGCGCTGCAGACCCCGCCCGCTGCACGGGTCAGTGCCACCGCCGCCGCAGAAGCCGCGTTGCTGGCGGCGCTGGAAGGCGACGAGCCGGTGCAACAACGCCGCAACGACGCTGCGGCAGCGCTCCGGCAGGAAGAGGCACTTGCCCAGGCCCTGGCGCAGAGCCCGTTCGCGCAAGCCAGCGCCGCGCTGCGAGGCCCCTTGGCCAGCGCGCCGTGGTTGATTCCATGACGAAGCCTTAACCCCCGAATTCACTGCTCCAGCAGGAGACCCCCGATGTCCACCCTCACCGACATGAACGATCCCCGTTGCAGCACCGACGTGCCGTTGCCCAGCAGCCCCTTCGTCGCCCTGCACCCGCACTACGGCATGCTGCTGGGCGTGGCCGACTTCCAGGCCGACCAGGCCTACCACCGCGGCAAGATGCGGCTGCACAACGCCTGGGCCCACGGCTGGGGCGTGCTGTGGGGCTTGGGTGTCCGCGTCGACACGACGAAGGGCGAAATCGCCGTCGGCCCCGGCCTGGCGCTGGACGGCCGTGGCCGTGAGCTGCACAACGACGGCGCGATGTGCGTCAACGTCGCCCGCTGGTTCGAAGCCCACCGCAACGACGCCGGTTTCGTCTTCACCGACACCGCAGGCGTCATCAGCTTCGACGCCCATGTGCGCATCCGCCACCACGCCTGCCTGAGCGCGCCGGTGCCGGCGCTGGCGGACAGCTGCAGCAACGACAGCGCCGGCATTGCTTACTCACGCGTCTTTGAAACCGTGCTGATCGAACTGGTGCCCGGGCCCGCGCCTGCGCGCAGCCACCGCAACCCCGTGCTGCGGGTCTTGGCCGGGCTGCAGGACGCGCGCAAGGACGACGCTGGCGTGGTGCTACCCGGCGACCAGGCAGCGCTGGACGCACGCGCTGCCATCGGCGCGGCGGCAC
>JANMKK010000014.1:0-9568 GCA_031372005.1 Rubrivivax sp. | reverse complement strand
CGAGCCGCTGCCGCGTCGGCGCGTCGTCAGCGGCGACCTCGATGCGTTCGGCGCCGACGCCGATCAGCGCCGGGCCGCTGCCGTGCAGCATGCTGTAACGCACCGAGCGGTCCGACAGCCAGCGCTTGGCGGCGTCGCAGCCGCTGGCCCCGCCACTGCCGCTGCCGCCTGCCCCGCCATCCAGGCCAAACTGCCATGCACACTCGGCCGGATCGGCGGTGAGCGTGGTCTGCACACGCTGCTGCGCCTCGGCCAGCGCAGGGTTGGCGGCCACGGTGAGCGCGCCGAACAACGGCAGGTAAGACAGCGCGGCCAGCAGGCCGCCGGCCAGGATGATCGGCTTGCGGTCGATGCGATCCGATAGTGCGCCGAAGCCTACGAACAGCGGCGCCGCGAGTGCCAGCGCGACACACAGCATCAGGCTGGCTTGCGTGGCATCCACCTTCAACTGCAGCGTCATGAAGAACAGGTCACCACGCCGCCGTATTCGCCTCCGATGGCCAGGCCCTGCAGCAGCCGCAGCAGCACCAGCGCTATCGGCGCTGCGATGCCGATGCTGGCGTGGCCGGGCAGCACGCCGATGGCAAAGGTGGCCGCGCCCATCAGCAGCAGCGTGACCAGGAACGTGTACTTGCGCCCGATCAGATCGCCCAGCCGTCCGAACAACAGCGCGCCGACCGGGCGTACCAGGAAGTCAGCCGCGAAGGCCAGCAGCGTGGCTACCAGCGCGCTGCGCTCGCCCGCCGCCGCGAAGAAGTGCAGCGCGAACACCGGCGCCAGCACGCCGTAGAGGTAGAAGCCGTACCACTCGAACGTTGCGGCCAGGCTGGATGCGAGGATCAGCTTGCGGTGCTCCGCGGGCATGGGTGCGGGTGGATTGCGCTGGGCCATTCGCCATTCGCGGCAGTTGCATCATGATGCGCCATGCCCAACGCCTTCGACTTCTCGGCTTCGCCCTTCGACTGCCTGGACGCCACTGAGCAGCGCATCGTGCGCGACAACGTCGACATCGCCTACTTCCGCGCCGACGAGACGCTGCTCGACCCGGGCATCGAGCCGTCGCACCTGTTCGTCGTCATCAAGGGCCATGTCACGCAGTTCGACAGCGACGAGCCGGTGACCACCTTCGGCCCGAGCGACTGCTTCGATGGCCGCTCGCTGGTGGCCGGCCGGGCCAGCAGCCGATTCGTCGCCGCCGAGGAGGTGGTGGCCTATCAGCTTGCGAAGGCCGCCGTCAACGAGTTGATCTCGCGCAACGCCACCTTCGGCGCGCTGCTGTTCTCGGACTTGTCGATCAAGCTCGGTGCGTTGGCGCAGCGTCACAGCCAGCGCGAGATGCAGGCGCTGACGATGTCGCGCGTGGCCGAAGCCTTCCTGCGCCCGGCCCACGTGGTCGACGGCGTCACCGACATCGTCGGCGTGGCCGCGCTAATGCAGTCACAACACAGCAGCAGCGTGCTGGTTCGCGACGGCCAGCGCCTGGGCATCTTCACCAACACCGGGCTGCAGCGCGCCATCGTCGACGGCCGGCCGCTGGCCACGCTGCCGGTGCGCGAGCTGGCGACCTTCAAGCTGGTGACCATCTCACCCGAAGCGCCGCTGTTCGATGCGCTGGCGTTGATGATCGAACATCAGGTGCACCGTCTGGTCGTCTCCGACGGCGAGCGCATCGCCGGTCTGCTGGAGCAGCTCGACCTGCTGAGCTTCCTGTCAAACCATTCGTATGTGATCGCGGTGCAGATCGCGCAGGCACGCGACCTCGATGCGCTGCACTCGGCTTCGCAGCGGATCACCCGCTTCGTTGCCTTGCTCTATCGCGGCGGCACCAAGGTCAGCCAGATCGGCAAGCTGGTGCAGGCGCTGAACGCCAAGTTGTTCGAGCGCGCTTGGCAGCTGATCGCACCACCCGCCCTGCTGGCCGACAGTTGCCTGTTCGTGATGGGCAGCGAGGGGCGCGGCGAACAATTGCTGAAGACCGACCAGGACAACGGCCTGATCCTGCGCGACGGCACCGCGGTGAGCGCGGCCGAGGTGACGCAGGCGTGCCAGCGCTTCTCGGGCGCGCTGCGCGACTTCGGCTACCCCGATTGCCCGGGCGGCATCATGGTCAGCAACCCGTCGTGGCGGCGCAGCGCCAGCGATTTCGCCGCCACCGTTCGCCGCTGGCTGCTGCGGCCCGACCCCGAGGGGCTGATGGCGCTGGCGATCTTCATCGATGCGCATGCGGTCGCCGGCGATGCTGCGCTGCTGGCGCAGGTGCGTGCCGAGGCCGATGGGCTGGTCTCGGCCGACGATGCACTGCTCGGCCGCTTTGCCGCTGCGGTCGACTCCTTCCCCGATGAATCCGCCGGCTGGTGGAACCGGCTGCTGCTGATCGGCGAGCAAGGCAAACCGATGCTCGACCTGAAGAAGGGCGGGATCTTCCCGATCGTGCACGGCGTGCGAAGCCTGGCGCTGCGCGACCAAGTGCCGGCCACCGGCACCGTGGCGCGGCTTGACGCGCTGGTTGCGAAGGGTCGCCTGCAGGCCGCTTTCGCGACCGACCTGACCGACAGCCTGCACTTCCTGATGTCGCTCAAGCTCAAGGCCGGCCTGGCCGAACTGGACACCGACCGGCCCGTCAGCGGTGGCGTTGCGACGGACCGGCTGAGCAGCCTAGAACGCGACCTGCTCAAAGACGCTCTGGCCGTGGTCAAGCGCTTCAAGGTGCTGGTGCGGCACCAGTTCCATCTGGAGGCGGCGTAACGCCGGCCGGAAGCATGCGTCCGCGCTGGCTCCATTCGGTGTATCGCGCCTGGATGCTGTATCACCTGGCCGAACCGCACTTCGCGTTCCTCTACGAACCGCCGCCCGAAGGCGAATGGGTGACGCTGGATTGCGAGACCACCGGGCTGGACGTGAACCGCGACCAGATCATCTCGATCGGCGCGGTGCGCATCGTCGGCAACCGCCTGCTGACCAGCCAGCGGCTGGAACTGCTGGTGCGCCCCAAGCGCGCGCTGAAGGCCGACAGCGTGCGCGTGCACCGGCTGCGCGAAAGCGATGTGGCGCAGGGCATGGACCCGGAACAGGCGATGCGCCAGTTGCTCGAGTTCGTCGGCAGCCGCCCGCTCGTCGGCTACTTCCTCGAATTCGACGTGGCCATGCTTAATCGCGAAATCTGGCCGCTGCTCGGCGTGCGCCTGCCGCAGCCGAAGATCGAGGTCTCTGCCATGTACTACGACTTCAAGAACCGTCAGCTGCCGGTGCACGAGCGCGGCGGCAGCATCGACCTGCGCTTCGCGACGATGATGAACCAGCTCGATCTGCCGCTGCGTGACGCACACGATGCACTGAACGACGCGGTGATGGCCGGGCTGGCGTTCATCAAGCTGCGCCGCCTGCTAGCGGCGCGCTGACGGCGAATATCACCGTCGCCTTCCCCGATCCGGTCCAGCATCTTCAGATCGGTGACCTTGAAGCCCATCGTCATGCCGGGCATGTCCAGGCTGGAGATCGGTCCATGCCGCAGCGTTAGCCTGCCCTGCTCCCCGGCGATCTCGCGAACTTTGCGATCGGCCATGAGCTGGCGGTGCACGCCGCAGCAGACCGTGGATGGCGCACGGCGTGGTCCGTCGTGGCCGTCTGGGTGTTGGCCATGCGGGGTGAGATGCCTGGAAGGCGACGGCGGCCAGCGACTGCAATTGGCCGATCCCTGTCACTGAATTTGGGGCAACCACTTGCCAAAGTGGATAACTCACCGTTTCTTCGTCGATGCGTTCGTCACGGAGTTCGGATGGAGTGCGCCGCAGTCCTCGCAACAGCGAGAGCAAACTCGGTGTGGACCTGCTCCGAACGATCTCAATTCCTCTCACACGAAAGAACCCACCATGATCCTCGTTCACCACCTCAACGATTCCCGCTCGCAACGTGTGCTCTGGCTCCTGGAGGAACTGGGTGTCCCCTACGAAATCCGTCACTACACGCGCAACGCCACCACGCGCCTGGCGCCGCCTGAATTGCAGGCGGTGCACCCACTGGGCAAGTCGCCCGTGGTGGAGGCCGACGGTTTGAAGCTGATCGAATCCGGCGCCATCGTCGATTACTTGATTCGCCGCCACGGCGCTGGGCGCTTTCGGCCGGCGCCGGACACCGCCGACTTCGAGAGTTACCAGCAATGGCTGCACTACGCCGAAGGCTCGGCGATGTTGCCGCTGCTGCTGAAGCTGTACGTCTCGCGCCTGGGCGATGCCGGTGCACCGCTGTGGCCGCGCATCGACAGTGAAGTGGCCAACCACCTGGGTTTTGTGGACCGCTCGCTGGCGGGCCGTGACTGGCTGCTGGGCGACACGCTCAGCGGCGCCGACATGCAGATGAGCTTCGTCGGTGAAGCCGCTCGCGGCTTGCGCGCCAGCTATCCGAACATCGACGCTTGGGTGCGTCGTTTTCAGCAGCGGCCAGCCTACCGGCGCGCGCTGGGGCGGGGTGGACCCTATTCGATGGCGGTTTGACTCAGCAGCGCGGCGGGCGCGTGTGGGCCCGGCCCGCTCTTGTCTTTGCATTTCTGTCTTTGCATTTCTGTCTTTGCAGCCTTCGGCATGCAACAGGAAATAGCCGATGAGGTTCCCGCCGCAGCGCGGGATGATGCACTTCCGAGCTTGGCTGCATAACGCTGGAACGTGTCGCTCTGCCGAGGGTCGATCGGGGCGCGGATGAAACAGGGGATGGCCATGGCCGGGTGCGGGCACGCGTGGCGGGGTTGGCACTGTGCATCGGCGGCGGCAGGGATGTTTCGGTGGCGGCCGATGTGGTGCCGCTTGTGCCCTCAGATCGGCTTCAACCCGCCCTTGAAGCGCTCCTTCAGCGGCTCGTGCCCGAGCGGGGAGAAGTTGATCGCGACTTCAGCCACTGCGTGTTCGGGCACGGCGTCCAGCAGGTGGCGGATCATCGCCAGGCGGCCGCGGCGCTGGTCGTTGAAGTCCACCAGCGTCCACGGCGCCTGCCGGGTGTGCGTGGCTTGCAGCATGGCGTGGCGGGCCCCGGTGTAGTCGGCGTACTTTTCGCGCGCTTGCAGGTCAATGGGGCTGAGCTTCCAGCGCTTCAGGGGGTCGGCCAGGCGTTCTGCAAAACGGTCTTCCTGCTGCGCCTGGTCCACCGTGAGCCAGTACTTGTAGAGCAACACGCCGTCATCGACGAGCATCTTCTCGAACACCGGCGCCTGCTTCAGGAAGGCGCCGGTTTCTGATTCGGTGCAGTAGCCCATGACCCGCTCGACGCCAGCGCGGTTGTACCAGCTGCGGTCCAGCAGCACGATCTCGCCGGCCGCCGGCAGGTGCGGCACATAACGCTGAAAGTACCACTGCGTGCGTTCACGGTCAGTGGGCTTGGGCAGCGCCACCACACGGCACTGGCGCGGATTCAAGGTTTCGGCAATAGCCGCAATGACACCGCCCTTGCCGGCCGTGTCGCGCCCTTCCACCACCACCACCAGACGCTGGCCCGTGTGCTGCAACCAGCGCGCGACGTCGTTCAGTTCAAGTTGCAACGGCGCCAGTTTTTCCAGGTATTCGGCCTTGCCGACTTTGCTGTTCTTGCTGGCGTTCGACGAATGTCGGGCGCTGCTTTTTGATTCCTTGTCCTTGCCCATGAAGTGCCTTTCTCGGTGACGTGCGGTGGCGCAGGGGCCAGAAGACAGAAGCTGCTGCAGGAGCCGCTGCGGAGCTTTGAGTCTGGCCGCGCGCGCAGCACCAGGTCAAGTCAAAGCGTCGCGCCGGTGGTTGCTGCAAGCCGCGTCAGCCCGGGCCGGGCTCCCTGATTTGGACGATGCGGTGCCGTGCACCCTTGGATATTGTCCGGTGGCACCTGCGGGCTGACTCTGGCCAACGGCGGACGCCACGAACGACACGAACACCACAAACACTGCAAACACAACGGAGCCAACGCACCATGAAGTTTCCCCCATCATCCCCGGCGGCCACCGTCGCCTTTGGCCTGCGCGCCACGATGTCCACCCTGGCTCTGGCAGCCCTGGCAGCATGCGACGGATCGTCAGACCCGGCCACCCCCGTGACGCCACCGGCAGCGGCCCTTGGCCTGACGGGCACGGCTGCCACTGGCGCCGCCGTGGCAGCGCGCACTGTCGAAGCCAAGTGCCGCGCTGGCACTGGCACGGCCACCACGGCGGCCGATGGCAGCTACACGATGTCCATCACGGCCGGAACCCTGCCCTGCGCGCTGCGTGTCACCCTGGCTGACGCCAGCGTGCTGCACTCATTGGCGCTAGGAACAGGCGGCGCGGGCACTACCGCGCGCGCCAACCTCACACCTGCCAGCCAGTTGGTGTTGGCGCGCCTGAGCGGCGGCGACCCGGCCGCGCTGTATGCGGGCTTTGACGCCACGGCAGCAGCGGCGCTGGACGCCACCGCCGTGCAGGCTGCGGCCACCGCCGTGGTGCAGGTGCTGCGCGATGCCGGTGTCGACCTGAGCGCCGTCGGCGACCTCTTCAGCGCCACGCTGGTGGCAGCCAATGGCAGCACGGCGGGCAACGCTTTCGATCAAGCGCTTGACTTGCTGCGCACGCGCCTCACTGCCAGCGGCACCACGCTGGCAGCGCTGGCCGACAACGTGGCGCGCAATTCGCCGGCGGCACCCGCCGCGTCCCTGAGTGCCACCGTATCGCTGCCCGCCGCGCAACTGTTGCAGCCGGCCGCAGCACACTGCGCCGCGCTGCGCAGCGGCAGCTACCGCAGCGTGACGGCGTCACCGTCCGCCGATGGCCAGTTCCTGACCGGCGTGTCCACCTTCAACGCCAGCACCCAGACCTTCAGCAACTCGAACGGCACCTACCCGCTGACACCCGTGGCGGGCGTGCCCTGCCGATTCATCCAGGCCGACGGCACCAGCGTTGTGGTGTCGCAGGCCGGGGTGGTGGTCTTCAGTCCGCTTGAGAACCGCGTGTCGCGCATCGGCGTTGCATTCCCCGAGCAGACCATCCCGCTGGCGGAACTGGCTGGCGAGTGGAACAACCTGGGCAGCAACAGCAACGCGGGCCTGAACACGCTGACATCGGCCACTGTGACCGTCAACACCAGCGGTGCCATCACGAGTGGCCAGTTTTGCGACGGTCTGCGCACTTGCGTGCCCATCACCGGCGGCAATGCCATCCGCGTCAACAGCACTGGCGGCTTTGAGCGCTTCAGCACGAGCGACAGTTTCATCGACCGCTTCTTCGCCTACCGAACAGGGGGCGGTGAGCTGATGGCGGTCAGCGTGTCGCTGGATGGCACGCTGCGGTTCTTCACGCGCAAGCGCGTCAACACCCTGCCGGTGCTGCCGGCGGCGGCCAACAACACCTGGGGCCTGACCGCCAACAACCTGGGCGTGGCCGCCGCCATCACGGATTCCAGCAACACGGTGATCTCGGTGAATGCCGCCAGCAACAGCTTTGTGCGCAGCAACATCATCAACTTTGGCACCGGTGTCACGCGGCAGGAAACCTTGGCCATCAACAGTCCGCGCGACGGCTACAGCACGCGCCGCGGTGAGACGGTCACGGCCAGCGACGGCAGCACATCGACGGTGCCGGAATTCATCGCACTCGGACTGCGTGGCACGGGTCTGTCGGCCGTGGCGTTCCCGGGCTCCAACCAGCTCAACGTGTCGGTGGTCAAGCCCTAGCGGCGTGCGTGGGCCACGACTTTTTTTGGCAGGGGCTGCGTCGTTCTGGTGATTTCTAGCTGCGCCTGCCAAACAGCCCGGCGAGCCAGCTCTTGAACACCGTCCACATCAGCCCCAGCGCATTGAGTTCCTTGACTTGAGCGAGATGTGGCGCTGCAGAGCTGACGCCTGAACCAAAGGGTGCGTGCGCCGCATGAGCCGCAGCCGGTGCACCTGGGCCGGCCGGCGCCACCACCGGCACGGCCGCCGCCGCGATGCGGAAGTTGTCGGCAAACTGCGCCAGCATCGCGTCGCTCACGGGCACCAGCAGCCGGCTGCCAAATTGCGCCAGCTTGCCGCTGACGATGATGGTGGCCACGCCCACCAGCGTGCAGTGGCCGGGTTCGGCGCCGGCTTCGACATGCGCGGCCAGGTTCATCGACGCCGACGAGCCCGACTTGTCCGCGCCCTTGCCCAGCATCTGCATGCTCTTGGCCGCCGCGTCCAGGCCCAGCACTTCAATGTCGCCACCAAACTGCATCACCGCCGGGCCGACCTTGCTCTTCACGGTGCCCTTGAAGTGGGTGGCGTCCAGTTGCTCGGTGATCTGCGCACCGGGCATGCAAGCGGCGGTGGCGCGGATGTCTCCCAGCACCGCCCAGGCCTGCGCTGCGCTGGCGGCAATGGGGTAACGCTTGTCGAGTTTGACTTCCATGGGGTGCGTGGGCCCGCAGGCCTTCAGTGGTGGCCCCACACGATACGCGCTGTGCGGCAGCGGTCGGTGTGATCACGCAAACGGGGTGCGTGATGCGCCAACAAAAAAACCCGCCGGCGGGTGGGTACCGGGTGGGTTGTGAGAGCGTTGTTGGCGGGTTGTCGGCGCAACCGGCGCGGGGCAGGGCCTGGCCGCCCTTGCCTATTTCCGCCGCAACTTTTGAATTGCCGCCAGCTGCGCCGCCATGGTTGCAAATTCGCCTTGCGCGGCTGCCAGGTCGATGTCGCTCTTGGCGTTTTTCATGGCTTCTTCGGCCTGCTTCTTGGCCTCGGTCGCCTTGGCTTCATCCAGGTCATGCCCGCGTATGGCGGTGTCGGCCAGCACGGTGACGCTGCCCGGCTGCACTTCCAGGATGCCGCCGGCAACGAAGACGAATTCTTCCTGGCTGTTGTCGGCGCGCACGATGCGCACCGCACCCGGCTTGATGCGCGTGATCAGCGGCGTGTGGCGCGGCAGGATGCCGAGCTCGCCGTTCTCACCCGGCAGGGCGACAAAGGTGGCTTCGCCGGAGAAGATGCTTTCTTCGGCGGAGACGACGTCGACGTGGATGGTGGCCATGCCGTCCCCTTAGTTGATCTTCTTGGCCTTTTCGAAGGCCTCGTCGATCGTTCCGACCATGTAGAAGGCTTGCTCGGGCAAGTGGTCGCATTCACCCGCGACGATCATCTTGAAGCCACGAATCGTTTCCTTCAGCGGCACGTACTTGCCCGGGCTGCCGGTGAACACTTCAGCGACGTGGAAAGGCTGGCTCAGGAAGCGCTGGATCTTGCGCGCGCGCGCCACAGCCAGCTTGTCTTCGGGGCTCAGTTCGTCCATGCCCAGGATGGCGATGATGTCGCGCAGTTCCTTGTAGCGCTGCAGCGTCTGCTGCACGGCGCGCGTGGTGCTGTAGTGCTCTTCACCGACCACGTTCGGGTCCACCTGGCGGCTGTTGCTGTCCAGCGGATCGACGGCCGGGTAGATGCCGAGAGAGGCGATGTCGCGGCTCAGCACCACGGTGGCGTCCAGGTGGGCGAAGGTGGTGGCAGGCGACGGGTCGGTCAAGTCGTCCGCCGGCACGTACACGGCCTGGATCGACGTGATGGAGCCGACCTTGGTGGACGTGATGCGCTCCTGCAGCCGGCCCATTTCTTCGGCCAGCGTCGGCTGGTAACCCAC
>JANMKK010000012.1:0-2098 GCA_031372005.1 Rubrivivax sp. | reverse complement strand
ATCGCCGCCGCCCGCACCGGCTTCGCCCGTGCCTCCCCGGAAGACCCAGAACATGTCCTGCTTGAACTTGGGCAGCTGCCCCGTGCCTTCCAGGATTTCGCGGTTGACGATGTACAGCGTGTAGCACTCGGTGTAGCCGTGTTCCTGCGTGTGCGTGTCCAGCATCATCTGCGCCAGTGCCCGGTGAAGCCGGGCCATGGGGCCGCGCAGGAAGGTGAAGCGGGATCCGGCCAGCAGCGCACCGGTGTCGAACTCCATGCCGAGCGGCTCGCCCACTTCGATGTGGTCCTTCGGTTTCGATTCGAAAACGCGCGGTGTGCCCCAGCGGCGCACTTCGACGTTGCCGGCCTCGTCCGCGCCGTCGGGCACGCCGGCTTGTGTCGATTGCGGCAGGTTGGGAATGCTCATCAGCATGCCCTGCAGCTCAGCCTGGATCTGCTCCAACCTGTCGCCGCCGGCTTTCATCTGCTCGGCGATGCCGCTCACTTCAGCCATCAGGCTCGTGGTGTCTTCACCCCTACCCTTCATCTGGCCGATCTGCTTGCTCACGGCATTGCGGCGCGCCTGCAGCTGTTCAGTGACGGTCTGGATCTGCTTGCGTTCTGCTTCCAGCTGCGTGTATCGCGGCACGTCCAGAAAGGGCTGCGGGTTCTTGCGACGCTGCAGTTGCGCGACCACGGCTGCCAGGTCGCGGCGCAGCAGGTTGATGTCGATCATGGTGACTCCTTGGGGCTGTACTTCTGACGAACAAACGGCGCCGTGTGGGGCGCCGTCTTCAAGGTGGTGAAACGTTGAGCGGCGGGCATTCAGGATCGTGAAGAGGAGACTTCGGCCATGCTGCGGTCGCCCAGCCCACGCGGCAGCGGGAAGCGCACGTTTTCCACCACCCCGTCCATTTTGCGGATGCTGAGCGCGCCAAATTCGCGCAGCCGCGCAATCACATCTTGCACCAGCACATCGGGCGCCGACGCGCCCGCAGTCAGGCCAACGCGGCTGCGGCCATCGAACCATTCGCGTTGCAGGTCAGCCGCGCTGTCCACCATGTACGCCACCGTGCCCAGGCGCTGCGCCAGTTCACGCAGGCGGTTGCTGTTGCTGCTGGTGGGGCTGCCGACGACGATCACCACGTCCACACCCGGCGCCATCACCTTGACCGCGTCTTGCCGGTTCTGCGTGGCGTAGCAGATGTCCTGCATCTTCGGTTCACGCACATGCGGAAAGCAGCGTTTGACCTCCGCCATGATGGCGGCCGCATCGTCCACGCTCAGCGTGGTCTGCGTCACCACGGCCAGCTTGTCGCCGCGCGGCTTGACACCGGCCACGTCTGCCGTGTCTTCAACGAGGTAGATGCCTTCGCGGAGCTGGCCCATGGTGCCTTCAACCTCGGGGTGGCCCTTGTGGCCGATCATGATGAACTCATACCCTTCCTTGGCGAGCTTGGCCACTTCCACGTGCACCTTGGTCACGAGCGGGCAGGTGGCGTCAAAGACCTGGAACCCGCGCGCCGCCGCGTCGGCACGCACCGCCTGGCTCACGCCGTGGGCGCTGAAGACGAGCGTGGCACCGGGCGGCACGTCGGCCAGGTCTTCGATGAAGATGGCGCCTTTGCTCTTGAGGTCGTCCACGACGTAGGTGTTGTGCACGATCTCGTGGCGCACGTAGATGGGCCGACCGTGGCGCGTGAGCGCGCGTTCGACGATCTCGATGGCGCGGTCCACCCCGGCGCAAAAACCGCGCGGCTCAGCCAGCAGGACTTCGTCGAGGGCCATCTCTACATCACCCCCAGCAACTTGACTTCAAAGCGCACCGGCTGGCCGGCCAGCGGGTGGTTGAAGTCGAACAGCAGCCAGTCGGGCCCGCATTCGCGCACCACACCGGCATAGCCCGCGCTGCCGTCGGGGGTGGGGAACTGCACCACGTCGCCGACGCTGTATTCGGCATCGGCGTCACCCAGATCGTGCAGCAGCGACAGCTTCACGCGCTGCAGCATGTCGGGGTTGCGCGGGCCAAAAGCGGCGCCTGCCGGCAGCTCAAAGGATTCATGCGCCCCTTCGGCCAGGCCGATCAGATGCGCTTCGATGGCCGGCGCCAGTTGCCC
>JANMKK010000001.1:0-2305 GCA_031372005.1 Rubrivivax sp. | reverse complement strand
TGTCCTTGTCGGACATCTTCGCCACCATCTCCAGTGTCTCTGGCGAACGGCCAAAGAAGTTCTTGCGCACGAACGCGCCATCGTTGGCCTTGAAGGCCTGGTAGTCGCCGTCCAGCGTGTCCATCATCAGCTGCCGCAACGCGCCGTCCTTGTCGCGCGACAGCAGGCCGTCCCATTCTTTGCCCCAGATCAGCTTGATGACGTCCCAGCCGGCGCCGCGGAACTCGCCTTCCAGTTCCTGAATGATCTTGCCGTTGCCGCGGACAGGGCCATCCAAACGTTGAAGGTTGCAGTTGACGACAAACACCAAGTTGTCCAGTTTCTCGCGCGCCGCCAGGCCGATGGCGCCCAGGCTTTCAGGTTCGTCCATCTCGCCGTCACCGCAGAAAACCCAGACCTTGCGGTTGCTGGTGTCGGCAATGCCACGCGCGTGCAGGTACTTCAGGAAGCGTGCCTGGTAGATCGCCATCAACGGGCCCAGGCCCATGGACACCGTGGGGAACTGCCAGAAGTCCGGCATCAACTTGGGGTGCGGGTAGCTGGACAGACCCTTGCCGTCAACTTCCTGGCGGAAGTTGAGCATCTGTTCTTCGGTCAGGCGCCCTTCCATGAAGGCGCGGGCGTAGATGCCAGGGCTGCAGTGGCCCTGGATGTACAGCAAGTCCCCACCATGGCCCTCACTCTCGGCGTGCCAGAAGTGGTTGAAGCCGGCCGCGAACATGTGCGCCAGGCTGGCAAAACTGCTGATGTGGCCGCCGAGGTCACCGCCGTCGGCCGGGTGCAGGCGGTTGGCCTTGACCACCAGCGCCATCGCGTTCCAGCGCATGTAGGCGCGCAAGCGGCCTTCAAGCTCCAGGTTGCCGGGGCTGCGCTCTTCGTTCTGCGGCTCGATCGTGTTGACGTAGCCGGTGTTGGCAGAAAACGGCATGTCGATGCTGTTCTGGCGAGCGTGCTCCAGCAGTTGTTCCAGCAGGAAGTGCGCGCGGTCTGCGCCTTCTGCGCCGATGACGGCGCTCAGCGCATCCAGCCATTCGCGGGTTTCCTGAACGTCTGTGTCACTTGTGGCGCTGGCAGCGAGGCCAGGCAAGGACTCCGGCATTGCGGACATGGTTCGTCTCCTGAGTGGGGCGTTTTCTTAATCGACGCGTGAGTGTGTCACATCTCCGTGGCATTTCAAATAGTGCGTGTGCATTTTGTAATGTGGAATACACGTAGCAGGGATGGCCGCGAACGGATAATCGCCAACATGCCCGCTCCCCGACATGTCCAGCCCGCCTCGGCGGCCTCGCTGCCAACCGCCAAGCGTCTGTTCGGCCAGTGGTGGCGCCGCCAGTCGCCAGCGCGGCAGGATCGTTTCGCCACCTTGGGTCCTTTGCTGTCAGTGTTGCTGTTCCTGGCGGCGATCATTTCCGCGTTTTGGTACCTGCGCAACGAGGAAATCGAGCGCGAGACGGAATCGGTGAAACGTGATACCGAAATCACGCAGCAGCAAATCGGCCTGCGCCTGATCCAGAACCAGGAAGCCGTGATCCGCATGGCGCGCGAACTGGTAGCGCGTGACATTGACGGCGACGAGTTCTCCGGCCAGGCCATCGCCTTCACGCGTGAAAGGCCGGAGATCACCCACATCACCTGGGTCGATGCCCGCCGCAAACCCAGGGCCAGCCACCTGGCCTTCATGTACCCGGCGGGCGCGGGTGGTGAATCGCCCTTGCCGACCTTGCCGCAGGACGGCCGCAACACCGAACCCGAAGCCACCTTCAAGGCCGCGCGCGACACGCGTTCTGCCGCCTATTCACGCGCCTTTGCAGACGCCACCGGCGCCCAGGTCTTCCAGCTGCACGTGCCACTGATCGAACGCAGCTTGTTTGCCGGTGCGATCATCGTCGAGTACTCGGTGGATTCGCTGGTGCGCCACTTCGTGCCGGCCGACGTGGCGCAGCGCCACATGATCGCCATCGTCAATGAAAAGCAGACCGTGCTGGCCGCCACCGTGGCCACCCTGCCCGGCCAGGTGTCGTCGCGGGCGCCCATCGTCAGCGAGGCACCGCTAACCCCCGCGTTCAACGGCCTCTTGCTGCGCGGCCAGGGCTGGCGCACCAGCATCGGCCTCATCAGCAACACGCTCTTCTGGATGGTGGTGGCGCTGTCAGTGCTGACGGTGTGGATGCTGCTGGGCACCTGGCGCCACATGCGCCGGCGCAGCCAGATCCAGGGCGCGCTGGTGCAAGAGACCAACTTCCGCCGCGCGATGGAAAACTCCATGCCCACCGGCATGCGCGCCATGGACATGGAAGGCCGCATC
>JANMKK010000455.1:0-26718 GCA_031372005.1 Rubrivivax sp. | reverse complement strand
CTGGCGCGGGATGGAGGCTGAGCGCCTTCACTTTGCGTCGTTCAGCTTCCAGTCGTAGTCCAGGAAACTGATTGGCACGCCCTGCGCCTTGAGGCGCTCGCGGTCGGCCGGCGCGTCGGCCAGCAACGCGGCATAACGGGCGAAGAACGCGGGAAGTGAGCCGATGCCCTTGTGGCCCAGTTTGAAGTCACCGCCATACCAGTCGAAGATCCTGCTGACTTCAAGCTTGCCGTCGGCATAGCGGTTGCGGCTGCGGTCAGACAGGAAGCGTTGCGTCTGTTCGTCCAGTTGCAGGTCCAGCCGGTCGGCAACGAAGGCTTCTTCGCGCAACATGGGGCAGCCGATGCTGGCGCAGTTGACGGCAAAGTGAATGCGCGGGTCGTCGAAGCGGCCCTTGGCGCGCAGGTTGTCGTGTTCGATGTTGTCCAGCGTCATCAGGGTGCCCAGCAGCGGCACGTTCTTGATCGACCAGGGCTTGGTCAGGAGGCTGCCCAGGTCGCGGATCGAATCCAGCTTGGGGTAGCGCGTCAGGATCAGTTCGACCGTGAAAGCGTTGTAGGCGTTGATCAGGAAGGCCATCTGCTGCGGTTTGCTGAACGCGTCCAGCGCTGCCGGCGTGACGGCTGACAACTGCGCCAGGTAGGCCTTGAGCGGCGCGCGGTCAGCGGCCATTCCGGCATAGCGCACTTGCGAGGCTTTGCCGCCGTCCAGCAAGACCACGTGTTTTTTCAGCAGCGCACTCCAGGCCGCGTGGCTGTGGTCAAAGGCAGCCGCCTGCGCAAGCACGGGCAGGCTGCAAGTGCCGGCGGCCCACAGGAGCACCTGGCGGCGGCGCGTGGCGAATGAGGTCAGTTTCATGGGTGCTTTCGGCGGCATGGGCGGGGCGACGCATTGTGTCGCCTGGCAGGCTTGGTGTCTTACAGCCGCATGTCTTACAGCATGGCCTACAGCCGCATGTCTTACAGCCGCACAGCCTGCGCACCGTCGGACTGCCGCCGCAGCCGCAGTTAAAGTGCGCGCCAGCATGAGCAGCAGCATCAACCGCAATGTGGCGCCCACCCACCATTGGCAGTCACAGGGCCAGGCCTTGTCGCTGCAGGTGGCGGGCGACTGGCGCGGTGCGGCCGGCGGCAGCCTGAGTGCCGCGCCAGCCGGTGCCAGTGACGCGAAGGGCGGCACCGTCACAGTCGATGGCCAGGCGCTGACCGCGTGGGACGCCGGCTTGACGGCTGCGCTGCGCGAACAACTCGCACCGCTTTCGCGCCTGGGTCTGCAGATGCAGCTCGACGGGCTGCCCCAGGACGTGCGCGCGGTGCTGACCCTGGCATTGCCAGCGGCGGGTGAAGCCGCACCGCCGGCCGAGCCGACGCCGCCCTGGCTGGTGCGCGTAGGCCAGTGGGTGCTGGCGGCGCGCACCGACACGGTGGTGACGGCGGCCTTCTTCGGTGAAGTGGTGCTGGCCTTCGGCCGCCTGCTGCGCGGAAAAAGTGGCATGCGCTATGGCGACCTGCTGCGCCAGATCGACCAGACCGGGCCGCTGTCGATACCCATCGTCTCGCTGACCTGTTTTCTCATTGGCCTGATGCTGGCCTACATGGGGGGCGCGCAACTGGACAAGCTGGGCGCGCAAGCCTACATCGCCGACATCGTCACCGTCGGCATGGTGCGCGAACTGGCCGGCCTGATGACGGGCATGATTCTCACTGGCCGCGTGGGCGCGGCCTTTGCGGCGCAGCTGGCCACCATGAAGGCCGGCGAAGAGATCGACGCTTTGCGCGCACTGGGGGTGGACCCCGTCGACCACCTGGTCATGCCGCGCATCCTGGCGCTGGTGATGGTCGCACCCCTGGTGATGACCTACGCCGCGCTGGTGGGCGTGCTGGCCGGCGGCATCCCGGCGACGCTGGTGTACGCGGTGCCGTGGTCGGAATACCTGCACAAGTCCGCCAACGCACTGACCTGGACGCACCTCTGGATCGGCCTCTTCAAGGGCACGCTGTACGCCGCGCTGCTGGCCCTGGCCGGCTGCCGCGAAGGCCTGCACGCCGGCCGCAACGCGCAGGCCGTGGGCGAGGCCACCACCACGGCGGTGGTCAAGGGGCTGGTGTGGATCATCACCGCAGCCTGCATCACCACCGTCGTCTTCCAGAGCCTGGATCTCTAGCGCCATGACGGACCCCGCAGCGGCCACCGCATCCCCTGTGCCAGTCCCCATCGTGCAAGCGGTGGACCTGACCATCGCCCACGGCGAAATGGTGGTGCAGCAGGGCATCAGCTTCGCCATCGCAAAGGCTGAAATCTTCGTCATCCTGGGCCCCAGCGGCAGCGGCAAGAGTTCGTTGCTGCGCGACCTGATCGGCCTGCAGCGGCCGCAGAAGGGCCAGGTGTTGATCGAAGGCCAGGACCTGTACGACGGCGATGAGGTCACGCTGCGCCGCCTGCGCCAACGCTTTGGCGTGCTGTTCCAGGCCGGTGCCTTGTGGAGCGCGATGACGGTGGGCGAAAACCTGATGCTGCCGCTGCGCCTGTTCACGCCGCTGCCGCGCAAGGCGCGCGAAGAGATGGCGCGGCTGAAGCTGGCGCTGGTGGGGCTGGACGGCGCCTATGACCTCATGCCTTCGCAGTTGAGTGGCGGCATGCGCAAGCGCGCCGGCCTGGCGCGGGCGCTGGCGTTGGACCCGCCGCTCTTGTTTCTGGACGAACCCGGCTCGGGCCTGGACCCCGTGAACACCGCGCGGCTGGACGGCTTGATACTGCAACTGCGCGACCACCTGGGCACCACGGTCGTGATGGTGACGCACGAGATCGACAGCGTCTTTGCGGTCGCCGACCGTGTGCTTTTTCTGGATGAAATCGAGAAAACCATGACTGCCCTGGACACCCCCAAAGCGCTGCTGCAGAACGGGCCGCCGCGGGTGCGTGAATTCCTGCATCGCGGGCGCAGTGAACGTGCGGCGGCGGGTGTCGAGGTCGACCCTGTCGCGACGGTGGCTGCAGCATGACGCCGCGCCCCAATGCCGCGCGCATCGGCCTCTTCGCGGTCGGCGGTCTGCTGCTGCTGGGTGCTGCGCTGGTCTTCGTGCTGGGCGCCCGTTTCCTGGCGCCCACCGACCGGGCAGTGATGCACTTTGGCGGCTCGGTGTATGGCCTGCAGGTGGGCTCGCCGGTGGTGTTTCGCGGGGTGCGGCTCGGAAGCATCAAGTCGATCGGCCTGGTGCAGGAAGCAGGGCGGCTGACGGTGCCGGTGGTGGCTGAACTCAACCGCGCGCGCATCGTCGGGCTCGATGGCGGCGCCGCCACGCAAGACCCCGAACTGTCGCTGCCCGCGCTGGTGGAACGCGGCCTGTCGGCGCAACTGGCCACGCAAAGCCTGCTCACGGGCCAGCTCTATGTGGACCTGGACCTGCGCCCGGGTGGCAAGGTCGCGCAGCGCAATGCGGCTGGGCTGGTGATCATTCCGACCACGTTGACGCGCTTTCAAAGCCTGCAGGACCAGCTGGACAAGGTGGATCTGGCGCGCATGTCAGCCGACCTGTCGGCCACGCTGACGGCGGCACGCGGACTCATCAGCGGGCCCGAAGTGCAGCAGACGCTGGCAGAACTGGCGCGCGCATCGGCGTCGCTGGCGGGTCTGGCGGCCACGCTGGACAAACGCGCGCCCCTGCTGGCCAACGCCGCGCAGGGCACCTTGCTGCAGGCGGGCCAGGCGTCGCTGAGCGTGCGCAAGGCGGCAGACCGTGTCACCGTGTCGGCAGACCGCATCGGCAGCGCCGCAGGCCGGGCCGAAGAACTGCTGACACCGGGGTCGCCCGTGCTGGCCGGCGTGCAGCAGGCGGCCGAAGAACTGGGCCGCACGGCGACCGCACTGCGCGCCGCGACCAGCGAAGAGTCCCCTAACCTGCAAGGTGTGCAGCGCGCGATGGCCGATGTGTCGCGCGCGGCCCGTGCCGTGCGCGAACTGGCCGACACGCTGGAACAGCAGCCGCAGTCGCTCATCCGCGGCAAGAACCCTTGAAACGAAAGCCCGCCGTGACCCCAAGATTCCTTGCCTTGACAGGCTTCATTTTCGCGACGTTGCTGGCCGGATGCGCCAGCAACAACGCACCGCCGCCGGCGCTTTACCAGTTGCGCAGCGAAGCGCCTGCCGCTGTCGCACCGGTTGCGTCCACCCACGTGCTGCAGCTGCAGTCAGTCACCGTGCCCGAAGTGCTGGATCGCGACGCCCTGGTGGTGTCGCAAGGCCAGGCCGGTGTGCAGGCGCTGCCGGGCCACCGCTGGGCCGAGCCCTTGCGGGACGCCGTACCGCGCCTGCTGCGGCAAGACCTGGCGCTGCTGCTGGGCGACGCGCGCGTGTGGGCCGCAGCCGTGCCCGCAGGCGTGGTGGTGACGCGCCAGGTGCGCGTGGACGTGCTGGTGCTGCAGACCGCAGCCGACCGCAACGCCGTGCAGTTGCAGGCGCGGTGGACGCTGTCAGACCCGCTGGGCCGCACGCCGCCGCGGGTGCAGGTTACGCAGCTCAGCGTGCCCACCGCGGGCAGCACGCCCGACGCCTGGGTGGCCGCGCACCGCGTTGCGCTGTGGCAGTTGGCCGAGCAGGTGGCCAAGGCCGTTCAGTAGTCCTTCAGCCGCCGGCCGGCCTATGCGGGCTGGATCAAGGCCGCCCCGCTGCTGCGGTTGCGCCCCTGTGACTTGGCGCTGTAGAGCTGGGCATCGGCCTGGCGCACCAGTTCAGTGGCAGCGCTGCCGGCCACGACCAGGCCGGTGCAAACGCCCAGGCTCACGGTGACGTGGGCTGCCACGTCGGACCTCGCGTGTTGGATGGCCAGTGCCTGCACCTGGTGGCCCAGCTGGCGCGCCAGGGCCAGCGCGCCTTCGGGTGGCGTGTCTGGCAGCAGGCAGACAAATTCTTCGCCGCCATAACGCGCCACCAGGTCGGCGGGGCGTTTGAGGCCCGCGCGCAGGCAGGCCGCCACGCGGCGCAGGCAGTCGTCACCGGCCTGGTGGCCATAGTGGTCGTTGAAGCGCTTGAAGCGGTCGACGTCGATCATCACCGCGCTCAGGGCCGCGCCGCTGCGCGCCGCGCGCGCCCATTCGCTGGCCAGCCGTTCTTCAAAGAAGCGGCGGTTGTGCACACCGGTCAGGCCGTCGAGGTACACCCAGTTGCGCAGCAAGTCGGATTGCGCTTTCAGCGTCAGGTGTGTCTTGACGCGGGCGCGCACGATATTGGTGTTGATGGGCTTGCTGATGAAGTCCACCGCACCCACTTCCAGCCCCAGCGTTTCTGCCGCCTCGTCGTTGTGGGCGGTGACGAAGATGACCGGGATGTCGCGCAGCGCTTCGTCAGCCTTCATGCGGCGACAGACTTCATGGCCGTCCATGCCCGGCATCACCACGTCCAGCAGCACCAGGTCGGGCTGCTTGGTCGCACACAGCGCCAGCGCATGCGCGCCGCTGGTGGCCATCAGCACCTGGTGGTCGGCCGCGAAGGCCTGGTAGAGAGCCTGGATGTTGATGGGCTGGTCGTCCACCACCAAGAGAACGGGTCGCGGGGGCATGCTCATTTTTCGCGCTCGACTTCTTTGTCTGTTTCGCTCTTTGTTTTGCTCCCTGTTTGACTCTCTGTCCCACACCCTTGCAGCAGTGCCTTGCCAAGGACCAGCGCGCGTTCAAAGTCCAGCGCGGAGACGGCGTCATCCAGTTCGCGAAGCGCCGAACCCGAAGTGCCCGCTCCCCATTGCTGCTGCAGCGTGGCCATGACTTCGGTGGCGCGCATGTCGGAATTTTCCAGCAGCCGGATCAGTTCTCGCATCGATGCTGCGGCGGCGCCCGAGCTGCCCGCGTCGCCAGACTCCGCAGTGCTCGGGCGCTCTGGGTCGGAAAGCAGCGCGGTGTGGATGGCGGACAGCAGCGTGGTCAGCGGCGCGATGGCGTCGTCGATGGCCCTTGCAATGGCTGCCGCCACGCGCTGCCGTTCAGCCGCCGCCGGCCGCTCGGACATCACCCTCTCTGCCTGGCCCGCCGCGTCGGCCAGTGCAGGCACGCCCAGTGTCGCCGCCAGGCCCTTGAGGGTGTGCAGAAGGCGCGCGGCCGATTCGGTGTCCTGCGACTCCAGGCACTGGTCCAGCACGCCCTGCATGTCAGCCAGGTCGCGCACAAAGTTGCGCAGCAAGCGTTCATACACCGGCAGCTTGCCGCCCAGGCGCTGCAAGGCGCTATCCAGCGTCACGCCGGCAGCCGCTGCTGCAGCGGCTACAGCCGCAGGCAGATCCATCCTCGCCGGCGCCACTGTCGGTGGCGACCCGCTGTTGCCCAGACCCGCCATGCGGCGCAGAACTTGCACCAGGTGGTCCAGATCGAAGGGTTTGCCGACATGGTCGTTCATGCCGGCGGCCAGGCAGGCTTCGCGGTCGGAGGCCATCGCGTTGGCGGTCATGGCAACGATCGGCAGGCTGGTCTTCTGCAAGTCCTGGCGGATGCGCGCGGTGGCGGTGAAGCCGTCCATCACCGGCATCTGCAGGTCCATCAGCACCACGTCGAAGGGCGGGTCGGCGGCGGCCACGGCTTCGACGGCGATCTGGCCGTTGCCGGCAATCTGCACGTCGGCGCCTTCGTCTTCCAGCAGTTCACGCGCCACCTGCTGGTTGTTGGGGTTGTCCTCCACCACCAGCAGCCGCATGCCGGCCAGGCGCGCGCCAGCGGGCTGCGCACCGCGCGCGGAAGGGTGTGGCTGGTCGTGGCTGCGGCGTGCGTCCACCACGGCGTCCAGCAGCATCGACGCGGTCACGGGCTTGACGAGGAAGCCGTCCAGCAGCAGCTGCTCCGTGCTGCTGCGCTGCTCCAGCATTTCGCGGCCGTGCGCGGTGACCATCACCACCACCGGCGCGTCGCCGGCCAGACGGCCTTCGCGGATCTGGCGGGTGGTGGCCCAGCCGTCCAGACCCGGCATCTGCCAGTCGACGAAGACCGCGTCGTAACGTTCGCCACGGGTTTTTCGGTCTTGCAGCAGCGCCAGCGCCGCCTCGCCGCTGTCGGCGGCATCCACCGCCCAGCCCAGTGACTGCGCCATGCGCTGCAGCACATCGCGCGCGGTGGGGTTGTCGTCCACCACCAGCGCCCGCAGGGGCTGCAGGGGCTGCAAGGGCTGCAAGGGCTGCACCGGCTGTCGCAGCTTCATGAGCTGCAGCGACTGCAGCCGGCTCAGGCCGTCTGCCGCCTGCTCTTCACCGTCGGCTGCCGCCACCGGCAGCTGCAGCGTGAAGTGGAAGATGCTGCCCTGGCCCAGCGCGCTGTCCAGCAGCAGTTCACCGCCCATCAAGGCCACCAGCCGCTGGCTGATGGCGACGCCAAGGCCGGTGCCGCCAAAGCGCCGCGTGGTGCTGGCTTCGGCTTGCGTGAAGCCGCTGAAGATGCGGGCCTGGTTCTCTGGCGCGATGCCGATGCCGGTGTCGCGCACGGCCACGCGCAGCGTGACGCTGCCGGCGCCTTGCTCCAATACTTTCACCGACACCACCACCTCGCCGCGTTCGGTGAACTTGATGGCGTTGCCCGACAGGTTGATCAGCACCTGTTGCAAGCGCATGGCGTCGCCCACCAGGCGGCGCGGCAGCGCGGGGTCGATGTCGAACAGCACCTCCACCGGCTTGGTGCCGACGTTGGCGGACACGATGACCGACAGGTCGCGCATCAGCTGGTCGATGCGGAAGGGGTTCGGATCCAGCAGCATCTTGCCGGCTTCGACTTTCGAGAAGTCCAGGATGTCGTTCAGCAAGCCCAGCAGCGAACGCGCCGCGCCTTCGGTCTTGCCGGCGTAGTCGGTCTGGCGCGCCGACATGTCGGTCTTCTTCAACAGCGCCAACATGCCAAGAATGGCGTTCATCGGGGTGCGGATCTCGTGGCTCATGTTGGCCAGGAACTGGCTCTTGGCCCTGCTGGCCTGTTCGGCCTGTGCCTTGGCCGCCAGCAGGGCCTGGCGCTGCTGGCGCTGTTCGGTCACGTCGGCGTAGGCGATGACGACACCCAGCGCGTCGTGCTGCACCGGCATGGCGCTGACCGACAGCCAGATCGCACTTTCAGGCGTCACCACCTGCATCAGTGAATCGGTGATGGCCACGCCGAGCTGCAGTGCGCGCACGCTCGGGAACTCTTCGGTCGGCATGGTGGTGCCGTCTTCGCGCAGCACGGTCCAGTCATTGGCGTCGGTGCTGCGCCGCAGATGTTCATCCTTGCTGATGCCCAGCAGCCGCTCGGACGCCGGGTTGCAATCAATGATGCGGCCCTGCGGGTCGGTGACGGTCAGGCCCATCGGCAGGATGTCGTAGATGGCCTGCAGCCGCGCCAGCGACCGGCCGGCTCCTTGCGACGCCTCTTCGGCTTTTTGCGAAGCCTGCTCGGCCGCGTGCGAAGCCTGCTCGGCCTTGTGCGTCGCTTGCACGAGTTCACTGATGTCAACGCGAAAGCCCACCGTGTGGCCGTCGGCCATGCGCCGCTCCACGATGCGCAGCGTGCGGCCGTCAGCCAGCCGCTGCGTCAGGCGTGAATGCGGCTGGCGGTGCAGCGCCACGCGTTCGGCCACCCAGTCGTCAACGCTGCGCGTGTTGTCCGCGTACTGCCCGTGTTCGGCGGCGTAGCGCACGATCTCTTCAAAGCTGTTGCCAGGCTCCATCATGACGGCTGACTCGGGGTAGATGTCGCGGTGGCGCTGGTTGCACATCACGAGCCTGTCGTCGGGCCCGTAGAGCACGAAGGCGTCGTCCAGCGCTTCCACCGCACCGCGCAGCAGTTCAGCGCTGCGGCGTGCCTCGTCTTCCGCCAGGCGGCGGGCGGTGACGTCCTGAAACGCACCCACCAGGCGCACCGCCACGCCGTCCACGCGCTTTGGCTCGCCCACCGTGCGCACCCAGCGGTGGCGGCCCTTGGCGGTGACGATGGGCATTTCAATGTCGAAGGCCTGGCCGGTGAGCACGCCTTGTTGCACCGCGTCGGTGATTCTCTGCTGCGCGGCGGGCTGGAAGAAGTCCAACGCTTCGGCAAGGCTTGGGTGGTGGCCGACGGGGACTTCGTACAAGTGGCAGGTCTCGTCAGACCAGTCGAAGCGCTGCGTCTCCAGGTCCAGCTCCCAGCCGCCCACGCCGCCGATGCGGCCGGTCTGCGACAGAAATTCCTGGCTCTCGCGCAGTGCCGCTTCGGCCTGCTTGCGCGCGCTGATGTCGATGTGCGTGCCCGCCATCCAGCGCGGCTTGCCGTCGGCCGTGCGGCTGAAGAGCTTGCCTCGGCTCAGCACCCAGACCCAGTGGCCGTCTTTGTGGCGCAGCCGCAGCTCGCATTCATAGGTGCCGCTAAGGGCTGCGAAGTGGCGGTCCAGCAGCAGGCCAGCGCGTTGAAAGTCGTCCGGGTGCACCAGGCGGCGCCAGGCCTCGGGGCCGGAGTGGTCCAGTTCTGCCAGGGTCCAGCCGACGATCTCTGCCCAACGTTCGTTGTAGGTCGATCGTCCGGTTTCGACGTTCCATTCCCAGGTGCCGGCGTGCGTGCCGTCGATGACGTTCTGCAGGCTCAGTCGTTCGCGCCGCAATTCACGTTCAGCGTCTTTGCGGTCGGTGATGTCGAGCTGGATCGCCATGAAGCCCACCAGCAAGCCCGCGTCGTCATGCAGGGGCTGGATATCCAGCGACATCCAGTACAGCCGCCCGGCCTTGCTGCGGTTGAGGACTTCGCCGGTGAAACCGCGCTTCGCGTCCAGTGCCGCGCGCATTTTCAGCACGGTGCCCGACTGGGTGGCCTTGTCCTGCAGCAAGGTGCCCGGTGACTGCCCCAGCGCTTCGGCCGCGCTGTAGCCGGTGATGCGCTCAAAGCCTTCGTTGACCCAGGTGATGCGGCGCTGCAAGTCGGTGATGACGACGGCGTTGGCAGTGCGCCGTGCCACCAGCGCCAGGCGGCTGAGGTCGCCCGTCATGTCGCGTGCCATGCGTTCTGCGCGCAGGCGGCCGGTGGCCTGCTGGCGCAGCAGCCCTGCCACCAACAGGCTGGCACCCAAGGTGCCGGCCAGGAACAGCCAGGACGTGTAGCTCTGGTGCTCGGCGTCGAAGGCGGCGCTGCTGGTGGCGCGCAGCGTGACCTTGCGGCCCGGCAGGTCGAGCACCCGGGTGGTGGTGTGCCGGGGCTCGTGCGGGTGGGTGGGTGTGGCGTCGGCGGTGGCGGTGGCAGGTCCGGCGGCGGAATCAAACATCGCGCTGCCGCTGGTGTTGCCGATGGCGTCGTCGAAGAGTTCCACCCGCAACTGGCCTGAGCGCACGTCGCTCAGCTGGGCCAGCAGGTCGTTGACCAGGATCGACGCGTACAGCACGCCGCGCAGCAGCGGTGGCCCGGTGCCCGCTGGTGGCTTGGTCTCTTCAAACAGCGGCAGGTAGATCAACACGGCCCCGACGCTGCCCTGGCCTTGCGACAACGAGATCACGCCCGTCACGGTGGGCTGGCCGCTGGCCACCGCCTGCATCAGGCCCTGCCGGCGCACGGCTTCCGAAGCCAGGTCCAGGCCGACGCCGGCTGCGTTGAGTGCGACCGGTTCGACGAACCGGATGACGAAGTGTTCGGGCTGGGTGGTGTCGCCCAACTGGCGCAGCGCAAAGCCCGGCGCACCATCGGCGCGCTCGCGCGCAAGGAAGGCTTGCAGGTCTGAAGGCGACACCTTTTCGACGTAACCGAAGCCGCGCACGCCGGGGAATTCAACGGGCAGGTTGCGTGAATTGACGTACTGCCGGAAGGCGCTGCGGCTGACAGTGTCCCGGGCCATGAAGACGCCCTTCGCGCCGCGCAGGCCATACAGCGGCAGCCCGAACTGGCGGGTGATTTCGCCAGCGGCGCGGTCCAGCCCGCGCTGAAAGGCAGCCTGCGCATCGGCCTGGGCGCGATCGCGCAGCCAACTGCCCCCGGCCAAGCCGGCACAGAGGCCCGCCAACACCACCAGGGCGGGCAAAAGGAGCAGGCGATTCAAAGAGAACATGGGCTTGGCGCAGTGGCGCAACTGGGAGGCCGTCGCATCAAACCACGGTCGTGCCAGGTCCATGCCTTGGAGAAGGACGGTCATTGCCGGGCAGTTGCTGCGCAGTGGGCGTTTCAGGCTGCCGACGCGCAGGCGGCGGTCAGGCAACTTCCAGGCAACTTTCAGGCAACTTTCAGGCGCCGTGCAGCGCGGCCAGTCGTGCGCTGGCGGCCAGTGTCTCGCGGTACCCGGCCTGGATGCTGCGTTCGCGGTATTCGCGCGAGATGCCGGCGTAGTAGCCGATGTCCGGGTGCAGCAGCACGTCGGCCGCTTCTGCATCGGGCTGCGTCAGCGCGCGCTTGCGCAGGTCACCGGCGCGCCAGCGTTCAGTGCCGGCAGGCGCGCGGTTCTCAAAGGCCGACGCGTCCACCGCCAGCACGCGTGTGGCGCCCAAGGCGCGCGCCAGTCGCACGGGCAAGGGCTGGCGCAGGTCGGCGTCCGCATAGCGCTGGCCGCGGATGCGCACGGGCGTGAACTGGCCTTCTATGGCCGCAGAAGCCTGCACCGCCAGGCCCGCATCACCGCGGCTGAAGGGCAGCACCGCACCGTCCGCCAGCCGCTGGGCGACGCAGACGGCCATGATGGGCAAGGCCTGCAGCAGCGGCCGCAGTCCCTTGCCCTGCAGCCGATCACGCACGAGGTCGGCAACGGCACCGCCGCTCAAGTTTTCACGGCGGCTGATGGCCACGCGGGCCAGCCACGCAGGCTGCAAATCCAGCGCCAGGCTTTCCAGCTCGGGCCCGCGCAGGCCTGCGGCGCGCAGCACACCGACGAGCGCACCAACCGATGCGCCGACGATCAAGTCGGGCAGCAGCCCCATCTCGTCCAGCGCCTTGACCACGCCCACATGCACAAAGCCACGCGGCCCGCCCGAGCTGAACACCCACGCCACCCGCGGTGTGCGCGGCAACGGTGCGGCAGTGGGGGCGTCGGCACCGCGGTGGTCTTCGTCCGGGTCCAGCGCGCAGCCCGCCAGCGCAGCCGCGCCCAGCAACGCGGCGCGGCGCGAAAGCTGTGGCGCAAACTGTGGCCAGGGTTGCAGCCGGGGTTGTGGCAGGATTCTTGGCAAGGGTTGTGGCAAAACTGCTGCTTCGCTCAAGGACATCCGGGCTGCGTCACTGAAAGGGGTTTGCATGACTGGGTGGTGGATTCTGCGGCGCTCTGCGCTGATATTCGTGGCGGCCGTGCTGGCCGGTTGCGGCACGCCCTATGCCACCGTGCCCGACGCTGCGGGCAGGCCCGTGATGCTGTTGGGGCACGACCCGGTGGCCTACTTCAGCCTAGGCAGACCGCAACGCGGCAGCGCCACCTTTGTGGTCAACCTGCCCGAACGCAGCTACTACTTTGCCAGCGCCGAAAACAAGGCCGCTTTCGAGGCCGAACCGGCACGCTATGAACCGCAGTACGGGGGCTTCTGCAGCAGCGGCGCGGCCTTTGCCATCAAGCTCGGCAGCGACCCTAGCGCCTGGCAGATTCTGGATGGTCGGCTCTTCATCTTTGGCGACGTGGTGGGCCAGACATCGTGGGATGTGGACCCGGCCTGGAACGTGGCGCATGGCGACCGGCTTTGGCCCGGCATCGCCGACAAAGGCTGGCGCGGGCAGTCGCTGTCGGCGTACATCCACAAGGTGCCGCATTACCAGACAGGGCCACAGATCCGTGCGCTGTGGGAGGCGAAGAATCCGGGCAAAGCGTGGCCGTCCTTCAACCCTGGCGGCATGGTGCAGAACCTGTTCCTCAAGCCACCGGGCTGGCGTGCCGCCGAAGGTTTCGGGCAGCCGGCGCTGGGCTACCCTTGACAGCCATTTGGCTTGTGGCCTTCAGCCCTTTTTGGCCGCCGCGTCCCTGACCATCTTGTCCAGCTCTTCGCCGTTCTTGTAGTGCGGCACGCGGAAGACAAGCCGCTTGCTGCGCTGCCAGATGCTGTTGTTGCCTTGCACTTCTTCAGCCCAGTACTTGTCGGCCAGGCGTGTGTTGCCGGGCACGTCCAGCAGGAAAGCGGCCTTCGAGCCGGCGCCGCCGAAGATGTACAGCTTGCCGTTGGTCATGGTCCAGGAGTCGGCGTCGCCGCCCCAGGGGATGCCATAGACGATGCCGTTGGCGCAGTAGCCGCCGTATTGCGGCAGGTACCGGGCGGGGCCGGCGTCGAAGAGCGCCTTGTGCGCGGCGCTGGCAAAGCGGAAGGTCACACCCTGGTGCAAGCTGCTGAACTGCGGGCTGCCGAGGGCGTGTTTGCCGTCGGTGAAGTAGGCCACCACGTCGTGGCCCTTGAGCATGACGCGTTCGTCGGCGCCGTCGGCCACGGCATTGACGGGCTTGAGCGCCGACGACGGGTTCTGCGCCACCAGGGCCGAACAGCCGCCCAGGGTGACGCCCAGTGCGGCAGCGGCCAGCACGGCTGCCAGCAGGTGGGTGGGTTTTCTTCTCATGAGGGAACTCCGGTCTTGGACAGTTGTGCAGTGGGCCAGGGGGCCTGGGCACCGGTGAAAGGCGGGTTGACGAGCTTGTCGACGCACTTGTCGGCGTTTTTGTCCGCGGTCTTGTCAACGCGCGGGTCCAAATACGGCGCGGTCCAGCCCAGCAACTGGCTGGCCTGCAGGGTGCGCTCGCGCAGATCGGCCTCGTTGCGGCCACCCAGGTGGACGATGCCGTGGCGGTAGCTGCCCAGCCACTTGAAGTCACGCGCGACGGCGTGGCCGGTCTTGGGGTAGCAAAAGAGCAGCGCGTCGGGGAAGCGCTGCATCACGGCGGCCTGTTGTGCGCGGCTGGGCATGGGCACCGTGGCGGCGGGGTCGAAGCTGCGGAAGACCTGGCTTGCAGCCGCGCCTGCCGTGGGCGCGCTGCGCGGCAACGCGGCCGGGTCCTGGCCCAGCGCGAGTGCGAGCGACATGGCGTGGGCGTCACGGCCCTGCACACGGCGGTAGAGGTCGGCAAATTGCGACGCCAGGCGTGGGTTGAATTCAATCACGGCCAGGCGGCCACTGGCCGGGTCGTGGAAGAACTCCATGTTGAAAAAGCCGTGCGTGTAGCCAATGGCGCCCAAGAATTTCTGCGCCACAAGCAGCGCCTGCGCCTGCACGGTGGGGACCAGCCGGCTGGGGTGTTCCCAACGCATGAAGGCCTGTGTGCCGGGGTACATGATGGCGTCCACCACACCCAGCGCGTGGGCCTGGCCCTTGAAGACCCAGCCGTCCAGGTTGTACTGCGCGGTGGACAGCGGCAAGGGCTCTTCCAGCAGCATGCGGTGCGCTGTGCCGGCTTGCGGCATGCGCGCCTGCATCACCCGCTCAAAAGGTTCTACCAGGCGCCGGATGACCCACAGTTCACGGTGGCCGAAGCGCGTGTGTGCTTGCAGTTCCGCATGGTTGCGGACCTCGCGCGCCAGCACCGAAAACGCGGCCTTCACGGGCTTGACGAAGGCCGGGTAGGCCAGGCCAGCGGGGATGTCGTCGCCGTAGCGCACGTCCAGCGGGGCAAATGCAATGTTGTTCTCAGGCGCCACCTGCTGCAGCACCTGGCGCGCATGCAGCTTGTGCTGCGCGGCCAGCACCGATTCCGGCGTGGCGCCCGGCAGGCCCAGTTCTTCGGCCACCAGCGCGGCGGCCAAGGCGCCAAACTGTTCGTGGTGCGACACCACGGCCGACCAGCCCAGCCGACGCCCCTTGGCAGCC
This sequence comes from Rubrivivax sp., assembly GCA_031372005.1. Taxonomy (GTDB): domain Bacteria; phylum Pseudomonadota; class Gammaproteobacteria; order Burkholderiales; family Burkholderiaceae_C; genus Rubrivivax. The sequence continues at coordinate 12,012 of JANMKK010000455.1, read as the reverse complement.
TGGCGGCGCGCAAAACGCTGCAGATCGAAGTGGATCAGGTGGGCGTTGCTGGGGAAGGTGAAGAGGTCAAAGCCAGCTTGGTCAAAACGCGCGCGGTCGCTCAAGTTGGCGAAGGCGTCTGCGTCCCAGTCGTAGCCGAAGAGCAGGCCGACACGCGGCAATGCGTCGTTTGCCGACATCAACGCAAACCCTTCCACGACCGCCAGGCCAGGCGCACGGCCCAGGGCAGCAGCGCCAGCAAGGCCAGGGCCGCAAGCAGGCCCGGGTTCAGCACGTCCTGCCAGCTCTGGGCGCGGGCCAGCGTGGTGCCGGCATACACGTAGGCCGCGCTGCCGGCCAGCATGCCGGCGACGCTGACGCTGAAGAATTGCCGCGTCGGCATCGCCGACAGGCCCATCAACGGGTTGATCAGCGCATACGGAATGACCGGGGCGACGCGCAGCGTGAAGAGGTAGAAAGCGCCGTCGCGCGCCAGCCCGTCTTCAACCCGCGCCAGCCGGTGGCCCCAACGCCGGCGGACGCCGTCACGCCAGAGGTGTCTAGCGGCCAGGAAGGACAGCGTGGCGCCGACGCTGGACGCCAGCACCACCAGCAGCGTGCCTGGCAGCCAGCCCATGCACAGGCCCGCCGCCAACGCCAGCACGCTGCAGCCGGGCAGCGCCAGTGCGGACATCAACGTGAACAACATGAACAGGCCGGCACCGAAGGCGATGGGTTGGTCGGCCTGCAGGCTGCGCAATTCGCTTTGGCGCGTGTGCAGCCATCCGGCGTCAAGCCCGGCGATGCCGCTGCCGGCCCACAACAGACCGAGGACGGCAACCGCCGCGACCAGCCAAGGCAGCAGGCGGGCGGGCGTTGGCCCGGAGGGCGGCTCAATAGGCATCATGGGCGAGTCGTTTGGGCAGCTGGATTCTTACGTCAGCGCAGGCGTCGTGGATGCAGGGCTTTCAACGGGTCAACCCGCGCCGCCAGGCGTAGCTCAGGCCGTCCACCAGCGCCACCAGCAGCAGCATGGCGGCCAGGATGGTGGCCGTCTTGGCCATGTGAAAGAGGCCCATGTGAAAGGCCAGCAACTGCCCCAGGCCGCCCGCGCCCACCACGCCCAGCACCGCAGCGGCGCGGATGTTGTTTTCCCAGCGGTACAGGGTGTAGCTCATCACCTGCGGCAGCACCTGCGGCAGCGTGGCGTAGAAAAACACCTGCAGCGCGCCCGCGCCTTGCGCGCGCAACGCAAAGGCTGGCCCGGCCGGCGCGTTTTCAATGCTTTCGGCAAAGAGCCGCCCCAGCACCCCGGTGGTGTGCAGCGCCAGCGCCACGGTGCCGGCAAAAGGCCCCAGGCCGGCGGAGATGAGCAGCAGCGAAGCCCACACCAGTTCGGGAATCGACCGCAGCGCGTTCAGTATGGCTCGGGTGGACGCGCGCAGCAGATGCCGGCCCTTGCTGGCCTGGACCGTGCTGGCAGGAAGCGCCAGCGCCAGGCCCGCCACCACCGCCAGCAGGGTACCGAGGAGCGACATCGCCAGCGTTTCGGCCATGCCCACGCCCACCTTGCGCAGGAAGGCCGGGCTCAGGTCGGGCGGGAAGAATTCGCCGACGAATCGGCCCATGCTGGCAGCGGCTTCATGCGAAAAAAACTGCGCCCATTGCAAGTCCAGCGACCAGAAACTGGCGACCACCAGCGTCAGCAAGCCGGCCATGAACCAGCAGGCCTTGCAGCGCGCGTTCCACAACGGTGGCGGCAGCTTGTACGGCAAGTTGGCTGCAGTGCTTCGGGTGAAAGGCTGCGTCACGCCAGCCCCTTGCGCAGCCAAGCGCTGACCCGGTCAGCCAGCGCCACCAGGGCCATGAATACCAGCAGCAGCGTGGCGACTTCGCCGCCGTTGAACATCTTCATCGCGTTGTCGAGTTGTTGGCCCAGGCCGCCGGCGCCAACGAAGCCCAGCACCACCGACGAGCGGATCGCGCATTCCCAGCGGTACACGGTGTACGACACCAGCTCGGCAGAACTTCCAGGCAAGAGTGCGTAAAAGAACGCCTGCAGTCGACCGCTGCCGTTGCGCAGCAGCGTCTGGGTGGCCTGCGGTTCGCCGCTTTCCAGGATTTCGGCGTAGACCTTGCCCAGCATGCCGCCGTAAGTGAGCGCAATCGCCAGCACGCCCGATGTGGCCCCGAGGCCGACGACGCGCACGAAGATCAGCGCCCACACCAGCTCAGGCACGCTGCGCAGCACGATCAGCAGCCCCCTGATTGCCTGCCGCGCCACAAAGGGCAGCAGCGCCATGCGGCCCGACAGCGCAGAAATCGACAGCACGCGCGTGGACAGCAGCGTCAGCGGCACGGCGATGACCAGCGCCAGCGTGATGCCGACGGTTGCGATGGCCACCGTGCGCCAGGTGTCGCGCGCCACCAGCGCCAGGAATTCAGCGCCGAGTGCGGGCGGGAAGAAGCTGCCGATGAAGCGCCCGCTGACCCGCAGGCTGCTGGCTTGCAGCAACACCCAGGGCTTGAATTCGGTGGCCACCATCAACGGCCACAACAGCACCACGGCGGCGCTGCACCAGAAGACGCGCGGCCACCAGGCGGGGTCGCGGTCGGCGGGTGCGATCAAGACGGCGCTCATCGGCAGTGCATCACCGCAGGTTCAGGCGCCGGGTCTGCGGCTGGCGTGGCAGCGGGCGCGGCGCCAGTGAGTTCGTCCTCATGCTGCGCATAGAGCCGCGCCAGCCGCTCTGGCGTGACCTGCGCCGCTGGCAGATCGAAGGCCACTTCGCCATCGCGCAGGCCGACGATGCGCGGAAAGTGCGCCAGCGCCGCGTCCACCTGGTGAAGCGTGGTGATGAGCGTCACGCCCCGTTCGCGCGCGCCGGCGGTCAGCGCGTTCAGCGCCTGCTGCGCGCGGGTCGGGTCCAGTGACGACAGCGGTTCATCGACAAGCCACAGTTTCGCTGGCGCCAGCAACGCACGCGCCAGGCCCACGCGCTGGCGTTCGCCGCCAGACAGGCGATCGACGCGGTCGAACAGTTTGTCGCCAAGGTCAAAGCGCTCCAGCGCGTTGAACGCGGCCGGGATGTCATTCGGGTACGCCAGCGACCGCAGGCTGGCCAGCAGCGACTGCGCCGGCAGGCGGCCCGCCAGCACGGCAGTCACCACGCGCTGGCGCGGTGGCAGCGGCGGCACCTGCGGCGCCATGAAGAGCTGGCCGCGCAGGCGCTGCAGCGCAGCGCGCGGCAGCACCCACGGGTCCTGCCCGCCCAAGCGCAGCTGGCCCCTCTGCGGCGGCAAGGCGGCACCCAGCACATGCAGCAACGTCGTTTTGCCCGCGCCCGATGGCCCGATCACCGCCAGCTGTTCGCCCGCAGCCACCCGCAGCGCCACGCCATGCAAGGCCGGCGCGCTGCCAGAGCGCGCGGCGGGGTGGCGCGCGCTGGCGCCTTGCAGTTCAAGGTCCACGCTCAGCCGGCTTCAGAGCAGGCCGGCGCTGCGCGCAGCGGCTTCGATGCCCTTGTAGTTGTCGGCCCTGTTGGGCACGAAGCGCGTGGCGCGCTGCAAGTCCAGGATTTCCTTGCTTTCAGGCGTGGACTTGTCCAGCGCCAGCAGCGCCTGCGTCAGCTTTTCGCGCAGCGCGGCGGGCATGTCGGCGTGCACCGTCCAGTTGTAGTCGTAGTAGCCGGGCGTGGTGTAGAAAACGCGGACAGTGGCGGTGTCCACTTTCTTCTCGGCGACGAACTTGTCCCACACCGAGATGTTCAGCGCGCCGGCCTGCACCTTGCCCGACGCCACGGCGGCAATGGTGGCGTCATGCGCGCCGCTGTAGGCCACGCGTTTGAAGTCCTTGTCGGGATCGACACCCGCTTGCAGCAGAAAGCTGCGCGGCATCAAGTGGCCGCTGGTGGAGCTTTGCGAGCCGAAGCTCACGTCCTTGCCCTTCAGGTCCGCCAGCGTCTTGATGGCGGGGTCGCTGGTGATGAACACCGAGCGAAATTTCTCGTCTTCTTCGCGCTGCACGATGGGCACCATCTTGCCGCCCGAGCGCACGTTGGCCTGCACGAAGGTGAAGCCGCCGAACCAGGCCATGTCCACCTTCTTGTTGACCAGCGCTTCCACCGACGCCGCGTAGTCGGTGACGGGCGTGAATTCGACTTTCATGCCAAGCCTGGCCTCGAGGTACTTCACCAGCGGCGCGGCCTTGCGCGCCAGTTCGGTGGGTGATTCATCGGGAATGGCGGTGATGCGGAATATCTGCTGCGCATGCGACGCAGCACAGAAGGCCAACAACGCGCAACTCATGAGCGCACGGAAGGTGCGCGAGGGGGACAAACTGAGCATGACAGTCTCCAAGGTTTTCAGGGGTAGGCGGGCCGCATTTGAACCCATGTGCGGCTTGCCCGCTCCAGACTGCTACATTGCCGGCCCCTGAAGCAGGGTACGACGCAGTGCCCTTGCCATGCCAGAAAGCTTGCCCCATGCGCGAACCGCGATTCCTTCAACTGCACGACCTGGCCGCCGAACCGCTGGTGGCCGAAGCCGTGGCGGGCCTGTCGGCCAGCGCCGCGCGCGCGTCGCCCAAGTTCTTCTACGACGCGCTGGGCTCGCGCCTCTTCGACGCCATCACCGAGCTGATTGAGTACTACCCCACGCGCACCGAAGCTGCCATCCTGGCGCAGCACGGCGGGGCGATAGCCGCCGCCGCCCGCGCCGCCACCGGGCCGCACGCGGCACTGGTGGACCTGGGCGCCGGCAACTGCGCCAAGGCCGCGCGGCTCTTCGGGCCGCTGGCGCCGGCGCGCTATGTGGCGGTGGACATTTCGGTGGACTTTCTTCGTGAAGCGCTCACCGAGCTGCAAGGCCGGCACGAGGCCATCGACATGGTGGGGGTGGGGCTCGACTTCTCCACCCGGCTCGCCTTGCCGGCCGGTGTGCTGGAAGGCCCGGCGCTGATTTTTTACCCGGGCTCCAGCATCGGCAACTTCAACCCCGAAGAAGCGTTGCGGCTGCTGCGCGAAGCGCATGCACTCGCGGCCGGTGGCGGTTTGTTGATCGGCGTGGACCGTGTCAAGCCCGACGCGCTGCTCAACGCCGCCTACGACGACCCGCTGGGCGTGACCGCAGCCTTCAACTTGAACCTGCTGCGCCACTTGAACCGCTTGATCGGCAGCGACTTCGACCCGCGGCAGTGGCGCCACATGGGCCAGTTCAACCGCGCCGCGTCGCGCATCGAGATGCACCTGCAAGCGCGCGTGCCGCTGACGGTGCGCTGGCCCGGCGGCGAGCGGCTCTTTGCAGCCGGTGAACGCATCCACACCGAAAATTCCTACAAGTGGGACCCGGCGGACTTTGAGGCGCTGCTGCGCCAGGCCGGCTTTGCGCAGGTGCAGGGCTGGACCGATGCGCAGGGCTGGTTTTCAGTCATGCTGGCGCACTGATTCTTCACACTGCGCAGGTTCTGAAGCCGGCAAAGATGTCGTTGCGTGCGGGGGAGAAGTAGTTGCGGTAGCGCGGGTGTTTCATGCGCGGGTGGGTGCCGAAAGAGCCACCACGCAGCACTGGGCGGCCGTCAAACCAGGGCTCTGAATAGTCGCGGTACGGGTGGGCGACAAAGCCGGGGTAGGGCGCAAAAGGGCTTGCCGTCCATTCCCACACGCTGCCCCACTGGAAGGCGTCTTTCAGCGTGTCACCCAGCGTGTCACCCAGCGTGTCACCCCGCGTGTCACCGACTGTCAGTGCGGCGCATTCCCATTCAGCTTCAGTCGGCAAGCGTCTGCCGGCCCAGGCGCAGAAGGCATGTGCTTCGAAGGCGCTCAGGTGGCAAGCCGGCAGGTTCAGGTCCAGCGCTTGCCAGCGCCCCCACCGCTGCTGCTGCCAGACGCCGTCTTGCCGGCGCAGGTAGCGTGGGATCCGTGCATTTGGGCCGTTGGCTTCGATGAAGGGCAGGTAGTTGGCCCAGCGCAGCACCTGGCTGTCGATCTGGCAAGGCGCCACTGGCACCGCATGCGCGCCGAGTTCGTTGTCGAAGGCGAAGCCTGCAGCAGCACCTGGCGTCCCCAGCGTCCAGTCACCACCCGGCAGCGCCAGCGGCCTGGCGGCAGCAACAGGCTGCGGTTGCCAGCGCGGGTCAGCCACCGCAATGCCCAAGGCTTGCGCCATGTACAGCGCGGCTTCATGGTGCATGTCTTCGTGGAACAGGCACAGGCGGTGGAAGTACAGGCTGTCGTTGTCTTCCGCGCTGGACAGAAGCAGGTCGAGGCTTTGCGCCAGGCCATCCGCCAGGTCTGCCCGTGTGGGCTGCGCACCTGGCAGAGGCAAATCCCAGCGGGTGGCTTGTGCGACGTGGCTGGAGTCGTACAGCGCGTCGGCGTCGCGCCGCACGGCGGGCAGGCGCAGTGCGAAGGGGTCGGCCGCAGCGCCGCGCAGGCGCTCGGGGTTGCGCCCGATCCAGTGCGTCTGGAACCAGCCGATGTGCCCCAGTTCCCACAGCGGCGGGTTCAGCTCCACGCTCTGCGGCACCACAAAATCCCGCGCTGCCAGCGCGGCTTCAAAGAGATCGAAGGTGGCCAGGGTGTCGCGGCGCGAGGCTTGCAAGGCCTGCCCCAGCACGTCGGCACCCGACTGCCGGATGGCCTGGCTTTGGTCAGTGACCCCGTTCATTCGCGGTAACCTTTGTCCATGTTGCTGCCGGCCCTGGTCATCGTCACCCCTGCGCTGGCCGCTGCCAACAACGGCAACTGGCAGACCGCGCAGCGCTGGGCGCGGATGCTGTCGGATCATTATCGAGTCCGCGTGGCGGCGGCCTGGGCGGGCGGCGATGAAGACCTGATGATCGCCCTGCACGCCCGCCGCTCGGCCGCGTCGGTTCAGGCCTGGCGCGCTGCGCAGCGGGGCCCGCTGTTGCTGGTGCTGACCGGCACCGACCTCTACCGCGACATCCAGCATGACGCTGCCGCGCAGCAGTCGCTGGCGCTGGCGGACCGGCTCGTGGTGCTGAACGAACTGGGGCTGCAGAGCCTGCCCGCGGCGCTGCACCACAAGGCCAGCGTCTGCCTGCAGTCCACGCCGCAGCGGCAGACGCAGGCCAAGACGACGCGCCACCTGCGCGCGCTGATGGTGGGCCACCTGCGCGAGGAAAAGTCGCCGCAAACCTACTTTGAAGCCGCGCGTCTGCTGGCGGCGCGGCCGGACATCCTGCTGGATCACATCGGCGGCGGTTTGGACGATGCATTGGCCGGCGAGGCGAGAGCGCTGATGCACCGCAACCCGCATTACCGCTGGCTCGGCAGCCTGCCGCACCAGGCCACGCGCGCGCGCATCCAGGCTGCGCATGTGCTGGTGCACGCCAGCCGCATGGAAGGCGGCGCGCACGTCGTGACAGAAGCCATCACCAGCGGCACGCCGGTGCTGGCGTCGCGCATTGACGGCAACCTGGGCCTGCTGGGGGCTGACTACAGCGGCACGTTCGCCTGGGGCGACGCCGAAGGCCTTGCCGCGCTCTTGCGGCGCTGCCGCGACGATGCGGCTATGCTGCCGGCCCTGCAGGCCCAATGTGCAGCCCGCGCACCGCTGTTTCTGCCGGAGCGCGAACGCCAGAGCCTGTTGTCGCTAGTGGCACAGCTGCAGCACAAGCCCCCTACCGGAGACGCCCTTGAACGCCCCTGAAAAACCCGTCGAACCCCGCCTGACCTCACTGTCCCATGGCGGCGGCTGCGGCTGCAAGATCGCCCCTGGCGTGCTGAGCGAAATTCTCAAGGGCACGGCCGGCATGCCGATCCCCAAAGAACTGCTGGTGGGCATCGAGACCGCGGACGACGCCGCCGTCTACCAGCTCAACGATGAGCAGGCACTGATCGCCACCACCGACTTCTTCATGCCCATCGTCGATGACCCCTTCGACTTTGGCCGCATTGCCGCCACCAATGCCATCAGCGACGTCTATGCCATGGGCGGCAAGCCGATCCTGGCGCTGGCGCTCGTCGGCATGCCGATCAACGTGCTGTCGACGCAGACGATCGGCAAGGTGCTGGAAGGCGGCGCCGCCATGTGCAAACTGGCCGGCATCCCGATCGCGGGCGGCCACACCATCGATTCCGTCGAAGCCATCTATGGCCTGGTGGTGATGGGCCTGGTGCACCCGAGTCGCGTCAAGCGCAATGCCGACGCGCGGCCCGGTGACGTGCTGGTGCTGGGCAAGCCGCTGGGCGTGGGCGTGATGAGCGCGGCGCTGAAGAAGGAAAAGCTCGGGGTGGAGGGCTACGCGCAGATGATCGCCAACACCACCAAGCTCAACACCCCCGGGCCCGAACTGGCCGAGCTGTCCGGCGTCCACGCGCTGACCGACGTCACCGGCTTCGGTCTTGCCGGCCACGGGCTGGAATTGGCCAAGGGCGCCAAGGTGCAGGCGCGCATCGACTGGGCCAGCGTGCCATTGCTGGCGGGCGTGCGTGCGCTGGCGGGCCAGGGGTTTGTCACCGGGGCATCGGGCCGCAACTGGGACGGCTATGGTGCGGACATCGGCTTGGCCGACGCATTTGCAGCCGAAGACAAGGCGCTGCTGACCGACCCGCAGACCAGCGGCGGGCTGCTGGTGTCCTGCACGCCGCAGGCCGTGGGCGAGGTGCTGGCGGTGTTCCGCCGCCACGGCTTTGAGTCTGCGGCCGTGATTGGCGACGTGGCTGCGGCCGTGCCAGGAGGCCCGCGCCTGCTGGTTCGATGACCTGCGGTGGCTTTCGATGACCTGCGGTGACTTTGGTGACGTGCGCGGAGGTGCTTTGAACTGCGCAAAGGGCAGCCCTGCAGGTGCCGCCAAGCCACCCACCCCTTCAAGTCGGCGGTTGCGCGGCTGACAGCGCTGAAGCCATCATCCGACGGCGTCAGCGCACCTTCGCGGCTTGCTGTTGCCGCCAAGACCCTGCATGCCAAACAAGAGCCAACCCGAGAACGACTGCCCCCGCTGCGGCGGTGAAGTCAGGCGTGTGCACCGCCGCACGCATGAAGCGCAGACGCTGTCCGGCAGCGGGCTGCGCCGCTACCGCTGTGAGGCCGAAGGCTGCGGCTGGCAGGGCCTGCTGGCCCGGCAGGCCAGCCGCACCCAAAGCCGGCCGCCGCTGCCGCCCGTGTTGGAGCGGTGGCGCCTGTGGGCGGTGGCCGTGGTGGTGCTGGTGCTGCTGGGCCTGGTGTCCGCCGGCGTGACGCTGCTGGCGCTGCGGCCCGACGCCGGCAACCACGACGGCCAACCGGTAAAGAGTCTGTAGGGACGGCCTGTAGAAACTTCTACTTCAGACCCAGGAAGGCCTTGACCGCCTGCACCGTGCGCTGCGGGTCTTCTTCCTGCGGCACATGGCCCAGGTCGTCAAACAGCACGAGCTGGCTGCCCTGGATCTGCTGCTTGAACTGCTGCGCAATGGGCGGTGGGATCAGCCGGTCGCGCCCGCCCCACAGAATCAGTGTCGGCAGCTTCAGCATGGCGATGCGTTCTGCGTCTGCACCCGCCACCCAGTGCTGCAGCCGCTGTGCCAGCGCATGCCGGTTGCCTTCGCGCAGCGTCAGCTCAAAGTAGCGGTCCACCAGGGCTTCGGTCACCTTGGCGGGGTCGCCATAGACGCTGGCGACACTGTCATGCACCAGGCTGCGCGGCAGCACCCATTCGCTGATGCGGTTGAGCACGGGCGTGCGTGCCACCTGGAAACCCAGCGGGATCGACAGCGGCGTGAAGGGCGGCCCCGACGCGTCCACCAGCACGAGTGCTGCCACCCGCTGTGGCGCCAGATAGGCCGTGCGCCAGGCGACTTCACCGCCAAGCGAATTGCCGCCCAGGACGGCGCGGTCGATCTTCAGCGCGTCCAGCAGGTCCAGAACGAAGCGCGCATAGGTATCGCCGGCATAGTTGTCGCGTTCGTAGTGCCCGGCAAAGGGGCCCGTGAGGCCGAAACCCGGCAGGTCAAAGGTGATGACGCGGCGCTGGCGCTTGAGCGCGCGCACCCAGCCTTCCCAGGTGTGCAGGCTGGCGGACGTGCCGTGCACCAGCACGATGGGCAGCGGGTCGTCAGTGCCTGTAGGGCGCGGCCCTTCGTCGCGCAGGTGCACGAGCTGGCCCTTGACTTCGATGAAGTCCGAGGGCGGCGGCGCCCAGCGTGCCACCAGCGTTTGAACCGGCCGGTCGGGCGCGCGTGACAACGTCATCACCAACGCCGTCAGGATCATCAACACACCCACCAGGCGCACGACGAGGCCCATCATGCCGTCTGTCTTTCGTGGCCTTCCAGCAGCGTGTTCAGTGCCACGCGCTCGTCAAAGACGAAGCAGCGGCCGCGCCAATGCGGCGCACCTTGCACGTCTTCCAAGTAGCGCAGGATGCCGCCGTCCAGCTGCAGCACGTGCTGCACGCCGGCCTGCTGCATCCACAGCGCCGCCTTTTCGCAGCGGATGCCGCCGGTGCAGTAGGTGACGACGGTCTTGCCGGCCAGTTCGCCACCCTGCGCCTGCAGCGCGGCGGGAAAGTCGCTGAACTTGGCGAGCCGCCAGTCCAGCGCGGCATCAAAGGCGCCGGCATCCACCTCAAAGCCATTGCGCGTGTCCAGCAGCACCACGCTGCGGCCTGCGTCGCAGTGGCCGTCCGCCAGCCAGCGAGCGAGCGTGCGCCCATCGACCGCCGGCGCGCGGCCCGCCTGCGGGCGAATGCCGCTTTCGTTCATGCGGATGATCTCGCGCTTGACCTTCACCCGAAGACGTTTGAAGGGCAGGGCCGCAGCGCTGTGCCGCTTGAGATCCAGGCCCTGGAAGCGCGCGTCGGTGGCCAGGTCATTTAGCCACTGCTGCAGTGCCAGCGGCGCGCCGGCCAGGTTGAAGTTGATGCCCTCGGGTGCCACCAACACCGTGCCTTTCAAGTGCGCTTGCTGGGCGCTGCGGAAGAGACGGTCACGCAGCGCTTCGCAGTCGTCAAGTTCGACAAAACGGTAGGCAGCAACGATTGAGACAGCGTCCACTTGGAGGATTTTAGGCAAGGACTCAGATGGTCAAGGCGCGACGTTGAACCTGTGCTTTTGTGCTGATCGCGCTGACGAAATTCCTGGGCGCGCGCAAGGTGAATGTCGATTCCAATTTCCCCCACAACACACCGTGCATCGGCTTGGCGTGGTTCATCCTTGACCTGCCGGGTTCGGCGCTTGTCGTCGCCACCTTTTCGGCACCGCGATGCAGAGCGACCGCACCGGGCCGGCGCGGTACGGTGCGGTTGGTGCCATGTGCCGGGTGGCCTCGGGAAGCAGCTGGCTTTCCCTTTTCGCGCCCGCGCCAGCCCTGCCTTCTAGAATGCCCGCATGCCCTTTATCCACCTGCGCACCCACACCGAATTTTCCGTCGTTGACGGCATGCTGCGCATCGACGCGCTGGCTGCCGCAGCGCGTGCCGATGGCCAGGGTGCGCTGGCGATTTCGGACCTCAACAACCTCTTCGGCACGGTCAAGTTCTACAGCGCCTGCCGCAAAGAAGGCGTCAAGCCCATCATCGGCGTCGATGTGCTGATGGAACCCAACGGTGGCGCGCCGGGTGGCGACCGCCAAGCCAGCCGCCTGTTGCTGCTGGTGCAGAACACCGTCGGCTACCTGAACCTGTGCCAACTGCTGGCGCGCGGCTGGGTCAGCAACGCGCAGCGAGCGCAGGCCTGGATCAAGTGGGAGTGGTTGACTGAGCTGGGTGATGGCCTCATCGCATTGTCGGGCGGCGACCTGGGTGCCGTCGGCCAGGCTTTGTTGTCGGGCGAGGCCGAGCGTGCAGCGGCGTTGGCCCAGCGGCTTTCAACTTTGTTCCCGGGCCGCTTCTACATCGAGTTGCAACGCGCCGGCTTGCCCGGCAACGAGGCCCACGTGCGCGCCGCGGTCGGGCTTGCCGCGGACCTGAAGCTGCCGGGGGTCGCGACCCACACCGTCCAGTTCCTTGGCGCCGACGACTACGAGGCTCACGAAGCGCGCGTCTGCATCGCCGATGGCGAGATGCTGTCGAACCCGCGCCGCGTAAAGCGCTTCA
>JANMKK010000443.1:0-13513 GCA_031372005.1 Rubrivivax sp. | reverse complement strand
CATCATCTGCGACGAGCCCACTTCGGCACTGGACGTGTCGGTGCAAGCGCAGATCCTGAATCTGCTGCGCGACCTGCAGCGGGAACTGGGCGTGAGCTACCTTTTCATCACCCACAACATCGGCGTGGTGGAGTACGTGGCGGATTGGGTGGTAGTGATGAAAGCGGGGCGGGTGGAAGAGCAGGGCGCCTGTGCTGAGGTTTTGGCGCGGCCGGCGCGGGACTACACGCGGCAGTTACTGGCGGCGGTGCCGCGGCTGGTGACGGCTTGAAGGGCCTCTTTCAGAGCCCTTGCGCCGCAGTGCTGTTGCGTTCCGCCGACAACTGACCCCTCTGATGGGCTAGGTGCAAGCCCTAGCAAGCGTCCCGCAGACAGGGGGCATTTCTGCCGCTGTGCACGCATAAGCGATTGATTTGCTTCGCGAATTCCATGCAACTGGGCGGCGCGGGTGCGCCGCCGACACGAGCAACTGCGTCGGCGAGTGTCACTCTGGAACAAAGAGTTCCGTCCAAGCCGTGACAATCGGTTTACATGCCTGAAACAAGTGGCTGTCCGCTTTTGCCAGTGGGCTGAGACCAACGATCAGGCCCCTGTTTTTTCAACCGAAATTCTTCACTTCTGGAGTTCACCGCTCATGTTCAAAAAAACCAAGATTTGCACTGGCGTGCTGGTCGCGATGGGTGCGATGGCCTTGCCGGCAAGTGCCCAAACGGTCGAACGCGTTGAAGTCACCGGCTCGCGCATCAAGTCGGTTGGCAACACGTCCAGCAGCCCGATCAGTTCGGTGGGCAAGATCGACATCGACACCACCCAGCCGGTTGCGGTGGAAGAACTCGTGCGCGGCCTGTCCGCTGCATACCCTGCCCTCGGGCCGGGCGTCAACAACGGCTCTAACGGCACAGCACAGATCGACCTGCGTGGCCTGGGCGCCAACCGCACCCTGGTGCTGTTCAACGGCAAGCGCTTCGTGCCGACGCGGTTGGATGGCGTCGTCGACACCAACAACGTGCCGGTGTCGCTGCTTGAGCGCATCGACATCGTCACCGGCGGCGCGTCGGCGGTGTATGGCGCCGATGCGATTTCCGGCGTCGTCAACTTCATCACCAAGCGCAACTTCACAGGCGTCGAAGCGACCACGATGTATAGCGTTTCTGAAAAGAATGACGCCAATCGCTACAAGAGCGACCTGACGCTGGGTTCCAACCTGGCTGACGGCCGCGGCAACGTGGCCCTGCATATCGGCACCACCCGTACCGAGCCGCTGCGCTTGGCTGACCGGCCCTATTCAGGCACCGTGATCAGCTCGGCGACGGGCAATCCGGGTGGGTTTTCCGGCACCTCAGCTCCGGGCGTCTTCTCGGGCATGCCAGCGCCCATCAACGGCTCGCGCGTCATCGACGCCACGACCGGGCTGTTCCGATCCGCCGTCACATCGGGTCCGCCGGACGGCTACAACACCAACCCGCTGAACTACTTCGAAACGCCGCAAGTACGCACCCAGGCGACCGCACTCGGCCGATTCGTCATCAACGACTACGCCGAAGCCTATGCCGAGGTTTTCTACACCCGCAGCAACGTCACGCTCAACCTGGCGCCGTCGGGCAGCTTCGGCGTGTCGCTCGCCATCCCCATCGGCAACCCGTACATCACGGACCCCGTCCGTCAGCAACTGTGCAGCGCCTACGCCATCTCGGCCGCCAACTGCGTTGCCGGCAACACCACGGAATTCAGGGCCAACGTGGCCCGACGCTTCGTCGAGGCCGGCCCCCGCATCTACCGCTATGACAACACCGTCATGCAGTACACGGCGGGGCTGCGCGGCAGCATCCCGTATCTGGATTCGTGGAGCTACGACGCGTACTACCAGTCCGGGCGCTCTGATCAGATACTGACCACTGGCAACGGTTTCGGCCTGACCAAATTGCAACAGGCTGCACGGGCGGTGAACACCACCACCTGCACGGTCAACACCAACGGCTGCGTGCCGATCAATTTGTTTGGCGGCCCGGGCACCATCTCGCAGGCCATGCTGAACTACATCAGCATCCCGACCTTTCAGACTGCTAGGGTGACCCAGCAGGTGATGGCAGTGTCTGCCAACGGCGAGGTCGCTCTCGCCAAGAGCCCGTTCGCAAAGAACCCGCTGAGCCTGGCCGTCGGCGTCGAGCAGCGCACGGTGTTCGCTGGCAACCAGTCCGACGTGTCGGTGCAGACGCAAGGCGAAATACTCGGCAGCGGCGCGCCAACACCCGACCGCAGTGGTGAGCTGAAGTTCAACGAAAAGTACATCGAGGCCAGCCTGCCACTGGTGCAAAACGTGCCATTCGTGGATTCGCTGGGCATTGCCGGCGGCTTCCGGGACACCGAGGCTAAGACTCTCGTCGGTGCAACCCAGAACTACAGCAGCTGGAAGGCCGGCATGGACTGGGCGCCAATGAAGGGCCTGCGCTTCCGGTTCGAGCAGCAGCGCGCCACCCGCGCGCCCAACGTGAACGAACTGTATGCACCGGTCGTGACGGGTTTGGCAACCCGGTCGGAAGACCCTTGCCAGGGCAACTTTATCGGTACGGGCCCCACCACCATTGCAGGTGGCGGACAGGCGAACTTGACTGCAGCCCAGATTGCAGCGCGTCCAGGGCTAACGGCACTGTGCCAACAGTCCGGCGTGCCGGCGTCTCAGGTCGGTGCGGTGGCTGCACCTTCATCCAACCAGATCAACAACACCAGCGGCGGCAACCCGAATTTGGTGCCTGAAAAGGCCGACACCACCACGTATGGTTTTGTTTGGGAGCCCGCGTTCGTTGACAACCTGTCGATGACCGTGGACTTCTGGCAAATCAAGCTGAAAGAGGCGGTGTCCAACCCGACCACCAACCAGGTAATCGATGGCTGCTACGGCGGGTTGAATGCGCTGCTGAATCCTACTTTCAGCAACAACGTCTTCTGCCAGGCCATCCAGCGCGACCCTGGCAACGGTTCGCTGAACGGCAGCGGCAGCAGGGGTGTGGTGACCCAGTCTTCCAACCTGGGTGCCTACAACTTCAAGGGTATCGATCTGGGCGCCACCTACCGCCTGCCGCTGAAGGCCCTTGGCGCGCCGCAAATGGGCCGGGTGGACTTCACCTTCCAGGCCAGCTTCCTCGACAAGGCCGACTTCAAGTCGCTGCCCACAGTCGCAACCATCGAGCAGGCGGGTCGTTACGGCACGGACGTGGGCGTGCCGTACCCGAAGACCAAGTTCAGCCAGCGTACGACCTGGACCGTCAGCGACTTCACGGTGGGATACAACTGGCGCTTCATCGGTGGCACCACGCTGCAGGCCGACAAGGTGGGGCAGTTCTTGCCACAGAACGAGTCGATCAAGGCCGTCAGCTACTTTGACCTGAACGGAAGCTGGCAGGTCCTGAAAAACCTGAAGCTCTCGCTGACGGTCAACAACGCCTTGGACAAGCAGCCGCCGATCATCGGTACCGGTGTCACCACTGGCGCTTACAACTTCGGCAACACCATTCCGCTGCTGTACGACGTGATCGGCCGCCGCTACACGCTCAGCGCGACCGCGTCGTTCTGATCCAGCGCGCAGCTTTGCAGCGCAAAGGCGGGCCTTCGGGCCCGCCTTTTTTTTCCATCACACAAAGTCATCGGGAGGGCCGCGATCGGCTCAACCCGTCGGCATGACATCGAACGCCAGCGTCAACCTCGGCTGGGTGTCGCTGAACGGGACGGTGCCATGCCACATGAACGAAGGGAAAAGCACCAGGCGGCCGACCCGCGGCTGTTCGGCACGCGCGGGTGAGAGATCCCAGCCCGCCACATCAATGTCAGGCGTGCCGAACCTGATCCACCCTGCCTGCCGGTGCGCGCTGGCGGCGTCATCGGTGATGGCCGGGGGTAGCGCCACGTAGTAGCACGAGCTGATCCAGCCATGCGAGTGCACATGGTTGGTATGAAAACCGCCGCTGCGCAAGCGTGAAGACCAGGAATCGCTGAAACGCCAACGCGGTGTGACGCGGCCCAGAAGGGGGTGGCTCTCGTCGCTCGGCAGCGTGGCCAAGCGGGCGATGTAGCGGTCCACGGCTTGTGCGATGCGGGCCTTGAGCTGCTGCAGCAACGGGTGGTCCTGGTCGAAGATATTGCCCAGTGTCTGGCTGCCGTGGCGCAAGGTCTGGTCGATCGGCGCTTCGGCGTCGGTGTGCAGCTGCTCCAGGGCGACTGCCAATGCGCGGTTGAAGCTGGCCGAGTCGGGCCATCCATCGGGCGCTTCGATGTCGAACACCTGGACGTGCTGGTGGTAGTCGTTGAGCCAGGCTTCGCGGGCGTCGCCGCTGGCGCGCCAGGCCAGGCCCAGGAAGGCCCAGGCCTGCTGGTCCAAGGGGTCTAGCCGAACGGCAGCCTCCGCAGCCTGCGCTGCCTGTGTCGCCTGGCCGGCCTGCAGCAGGCTGCAGGCAAGGCTGATGTGCGTGGCCGCCTGCTGGGGCGCCAGCTGAACCGCTCGGTGATGGGCCGCCAACGATTCTTCAAAGCGGCCCAGCCGGCTCAACGCCTGGCCCAGGCCGTCGAAATAGCCTGCCGCGGCACCGTTGGCGGCAGCCGCCTGCGCATAGGCTGAAGCCGCGTCGGCATGGCGACCCGCGCGCAAAAGCAGACGGCCCTTGATGCCGGGCGCCACGGGCGAATCGGGTGCCGCAGCGGCTGCAGCGTCCAGCTCGTCCGCAAAGGCTGCATCGCCCTGTCGCCAGCGCAGCCGGGCGATGTCGTACAGGGCCAGCGCATGCTGTGGCTCGCGCACCAGCGCCGCGCGGTAGGCGGCCAGCGCCTCGGCTGATCGGCCCAGGCTCTGCAAGCTGTTGCCGCGGTTGTAGTGCGCGTCCGCCGCGTCCAACCCCCACTGCAGCGCCTGGTCGTGGGCGGCAACGGCGTCTGCCGGACGAGCCAGGCGCTGAAGCAGCACACCCCGGTTGTGGTGCAGGGCCGGGCGTTGGGGTGCAAGCTGAATGGCCTGGTCCAGGGTCGCCAGCGCCAAGTCGAGGCGGCCCGACTCGTCTTCCAGGTGCGCGCGCAACTGCAGCAACTGAACCTCAAGAAGCGGCGTGCGGGGCTTGGTGCCCAGGGCCTTGGAAACGCAGCGAGAGGCGCCTTCGAGTTGGCCCAGTTGACGCAACATGCGAGCCCGGTTGTACAGGGCCTCGGTGAAGTCAGGCGCCATCTCGCTGGCTCGCAGATAGCAAAGCTCGGCGTCAACCCAGCGTCCCTGATCCTCGACCACGTGACCCAACCGGAACCAGACTTGCGCCTGTTCGGGCTTTGCACGCAGCGACCGCCTGAGAAACTCTTCGGCGCGCCCCAGTTCGCCCTCATCGCAGGCCAGCTGGCCCATCAAATGGAGCGCCTGCGGTTGTTCGGGTTCTCGCTGCAGCACTTCAACACAGCTGGCTTGCGCAGCCGCCAAGCGACCTTCGTTGCGCGCTTGAAGGCCTTGTTGAAGCAGTAGAAAAACTGAAGGACGCTCTGCCATGTTGAAGCTTCGACCGGTGGGTGGCAGTGTAGTGACGCCAGATGCGCTGAGGCGGAAGCAGAAGCCCGGAAGCGTCACCGGGACCACTGCAGCTGGCATTGACCTTCCCTGCACATCGCCAGGGCCTTCATGTTGCCGTGTACCAACGATTTCAGCCGTTTACGCACCCACCAATGCCATGCCGCCACAGTCAGAGGGCAGGCCAGTCAGGGTGATGCACCTAGCAAGAACCCGCTCCCAGCGCCTGTGCACGCATCGGCACGCAGAAACGCCATGGGTTTCCCCGAGGGGTGGTCACTGGCCTCACCTTGACAATGGAGTGACATCGCTGCGAAGACACGGTCCTGCTCGGTTCATAAAGCCGGTACGGGTCCTGCTGCGCAGCAGGGGTAGCCGATCAACTTTCCCACAGGAGTGGTTCATGTTCAAAAAGTCCAAGGTTTGTACCGGGGTGCTGCTGGCTCTGGGTGGTGGCCTGACGTTGGCGTCGCTGCCGGCTTTTGCCCAAGTGGCCGAACGCATTGAAGTCACGGGTTCGCGCATCAAGAGTCTCAGCGTCGACACCGTCAGCCCCGTCACCGTGATCGACGCCAAGGAAATCCGGGTTGACGGTGTGCGCAACGTCGAAAGCTTCCTGAACAACCTGCCGCAGGTGTTTGCCGACCAGGGCGCAAACGTCGTCAACGGGTCCACCGGCACGGCCGCAGTCAATTTGCGGGGCCTGGGTGCGGAACGCACTCTGGTGCTGGTTAACGGCCGTCGGCTGCCTATGGGCAGCCCCAACAGCGTGGCCGCTGACTTGAACCAGATTCCTGCAGGTCTCATCAGGCGCGTGGAAGTGCTGACCGGTGGCGCCTCTGCTGTCTACGGCTCTGATGCCGTTGCAGGCGTTGTCAACTTCATCATGAACGACCGCTTCGAGGGCGTTCAGCTGGACTTGAACCACAGCTTCTTCAATCACAAGCAGCAAGACGCCCAGGGTGTGTCCACCATCGTGGCAGGCCGTGCGGTGACCAACCCCAGGGAATTCAAGGTTCCGGGTGACAAGAGCGCCGACGGCAAGTCCACCAACTTCAGCTTGCTGCTGGGCAGCAACTTCGACGGCAACCGCGGCAACGCCACGCTGTTCTTCAACTACAAGAAGGACGACGCACTGCTGCAGTCAGAGCGTGATTTCAGCGCCTGTTCTTTGGGCTCCAACGCTGCAGGATTTGTATGCGGCGGTTCGGGCACCAGCGCGACGGGTCGCTTTACGAACCTCAACCTGCCACTGCTGAGGCCGGACGGCTCGCCCAACCCTGGCGGCAAACCCAACGGTGGCAAGGTGTTCACCACCGCCGACGCAGCGGGCGGCGCTCGGCCTTTCGTCAATGCGACGGATCAATACAACTTCGGGCCGTTGAATTACTACCAACGTCCTTCAGAGCGTTTTGGCTTCAATGCCTACGCCAACTACCAAGTGGCGCCTGCAGCCAAGGTGTACATGGAATTTGGCATGCACGACGACCTGACCGTGGCGCAGATCGCCCCGGGCGGCGCCTTTGGCAGCGTGCACACGATCAGGTTTGACAACCCTCTGCTGTCTGCCAGCTGGCGTGCCGCACTGGATCTGGTCAACCCGGGCGACACCACCGACATCGTGCTGCAGCGGCGCAACGTTGAAGGCGGTGGTCGTCAGTCGGAGTTCCGCAACACGTCTTTCCGCACCGTTTTGGGTGTGAAGGGCGACCTCGGACCCTGGAGCTACGACGCCTATGCCATTGAAGGCAAGGTGATCTACAGCCAGAACGAGAACAACTATTTCCTGTCGCCACGAATTGACAACGCACTGGACGTGACCAACGTCGGCGGCGTCGCAACCTGTGCGTCCGGTGCGACCGGGTGCGTGCCCTACAACCCGTTCAGGCTGGGGGGCGTTACCGCTGACCAGTTGGCCTATCTGCAGACTCCCGGATTCCGCAAAGGCACCACGAACCTGAGCCTGCAAGGCGCTTCTGTTGCAGTTGACTTGAGCGAGTACGGCGCCAAGCTGCCTTGGGCGAAGAACGGCATCGGGTTGTCAGTGGGCGTCGAACGGCGCGAGGAGCGTCTGGCACTTTCAACCGATCCGGCCACGGCGGCGGGTGAATTGTCCGGCTCGGGTGGCCCCACCAAAGGGCTGAACGGTGAAAACTCGGTGAAGGAGATTTTCGGCGAGCTGCGCATCCCGCTGATCGAAAAGGCATTCATGGCCGACCTTCTGCAGGCGACCGCCAGCGCACGCAGCTCGTCCTACAAGTCGGGCACCAAGGCCAACACCTACGGTTTGGGCCTCGAGTGGGCGCCACTGCGTGAAGCCAAGCTGCGCGCCAGCTTCCAGCGCGCGGTGCGTGCCCCCAACCTGGTTGAGCTCTACACCGCGCAGGGCAATAACCTTTACGACAACGACAACGACCCTTGCGCCGGTGCCGTCGATCCGGCCACGGGCAACACCGCTGTCGTCCGCAACTCGGCCGGCGTCATCACCGATCCGGGTCGTTCGCTGGCGCAATGCGCGCGCACCGGTGTCACTGCCGCACAGTTCGGAACGATTCAGGACAGTCCTGCAGGGCAGTACAACTTCCTGCAAGGTGGCAACCCGGCTTTGAAGCCGGAATCTGCCAAGAGCCTGACCGTCGGAGTGGTGCTTCAGCCTATCCGCGACCTGAGCATCACGTTCGACTACTTCGACATCAAGGTCAAGGAAACGATCAGCAGCATCGACCCGACCACCACGCTGTCGAAGTGCCTGGACACTGGGAACCCTGTTTACTGCGGCCTGATCACCCGCGACCGGCTGGGCACCCTGTGGCTGTTGCCCCAAGCGTCCATCGTGGGCACCAACCTGAACCTGGGCAGCACCCGCACCTCTGGTTTCGATTTGGCTGTCAGCTACAACCAGAAGCTGGGCGGCCTGGGCAGCATCGGGGTGAGCTATGCCGCCACCTTGCTGAAGAAGCTTGAAACCGAAGAAATCAAGGGCGATGGCACCTACGACTGCGTCGGGCTGTATGGGCCCAACAAGTGCGGTTCTCCGAATCCTGAGTACCGCCACAAACTGCGCACGACCTGGAGTACGCCTTGGGACTTCGAAGCGGCCCTCACATGGCGCCATTTGAGCAAGGTGACGCTGCAGGGCGCCAGCGGCCAGTCGCTGTTGGCGGGTACCGTGCGTGAAGTCGAGCGCGAGCTCGCTGCCCGGAACTACATCGATCTGGCGGCCAGCTGGAACGCTGTGAAGGGTTTGACACTCAGCCTGGGTGTCAACAATGTCTTTGACAAGGATCCCCCAATCACGTCTCAGCTGTCCACGGGTGCCGGCAACGGCAACACATACCCCTCGGTCTATGACGCCCTGGGTCGCAAGGTGTTCTTGACCGCCACCTACAAGTTCTAAGCAGCCGCTCGGCGCTTGGTACTCTGACGGCGGGCTTTGGCCCGCCGTTTTTCATGAGAGTGCCGCCTTCGGGTGGATAGCCCGTCTTATGAGTTTGAAGACATGACAATCCATCAACCCGCTGCAGAACTGGCAGCCCTCGAACGACAGGCCGCTGAAGCCCAGCGGCGCGGCCAGCAACAAGAAGCCATCGACACCTGGGCCCGCATCGTGTCGCTGCACCCCGGCCATGTCGTAGGCCTGACCCACCTGGGGCAGGCGGCGTATCAGCAGCGCGACTTTGAAGCCGCGCGGGTGGCCTTTCAGCGCGCGGCTGCAGCGGATGGACAGTCAGCGCGGCAGTGGATCAACCTGGCGTTGGCCTGTCAGCAACTGGCGGACCCTGAGGGCGAAGCGTCTGCGCTCTTCAAGGCGCTGGCGGTGGACCCCTACGACTTGCTCGCCCTGGTGTTGCGCGGCAGTCTGCAGGAACGCCTGGGACGTGCTGCGCAGGCGGCTTCATCGTATGGCGCGGCAGCTTCGGTGGCGCCACCGCTGGACCAGCTGCCACCTAACTTGCGCCAGGCAGTGGTCCACGCCAGGACGTATTGCGGGCAGTACAACCGTTCGCTTGCTGCGTTCCTCGACCAAGCGCTGGAACCAGAGCTTCGTGCCTGCGGCACGGCCGCGCTGGACCGGTTCAGACTCTCAGTCGATATCCTGGTCGGGCGCAAGCAGCGCTTCGACGCCCAGCCGCTGCGCTATTTCATGCCGCAGTTGCCGGTGATTGAATTTTTCGAGCGCAGCACCTTCCCGTGGCTTGACGACATCGAGGCGCAGTGGGAAGCCATTCGCGGCGAGTTCCTGGCCGTGCTCAGCGCCGACCAGGGCTTCACGCCATACATCGCGTACGGCGCCGACCAGCCGGTAGCGCAATGGGCAGAGCTCAACCATTCACCACGATGGAGCGCCTTTCACCTGATGAAGGAAGGCGCGCGCGTCGAAGAAAACGCAGCGCGCTGCCCCATCACCATGGCGGCGTGGTCGCAGACGCCGTGGCCCGACCAGGCGGGCCGCACGCCAGTGGCGATGTATTCGGTGCTGAAACCGCGCACCCACATCCCGTCTCACGTCGGCGCCAGCAATTGCCGGCTGGTCACGCACCTGCCGCTGATCGTGCCTTCGGGATGCCGCTTTCGCGTCGGCAACCAGACGCGCGAGTGGCTGCCAGGCAAGGCTTGGGTCTTCGACGACACCATAGAACACGAGGCCTGGAACGACAGCGACCAGTTGCGTGTGGTGTTGATCTTCGATACCTGGCACCCGTTGCTGAGCCCGGAAGAGCGGCGCATGGTCACGGCGCTAAACGCCGCGCTCAATGCCCACAGCCGTTCGAGTATCGAGGACTACGAGGTTTGAGGCTTGAGGCACAGCGCGGCGCAACTTGGCACAACCCAGCCTACAGCGTCCACTCAGCGCGCGCGCCGGGCTGCTTGTCAATGGCTTCAAAGAGGGCGGTGACGCAGCGTCGTTCATCGAGCGACAAAGCAGGCTGCCAAACCTCGAATAGCAGGATGGCGCGTGGCTGGAGGGTGGGGTTCCAGGCCTCGTGTTCGATGGTGTCGTCGAATATCCAGGTCTGACCTTCCACCCACTCCCGCGTTTCATTGCCGACTCGGAATTTGCAGCCTTCAGGCACCACCAGTGGCAGATGGCAGATCAGCCGCGTATTCACGAACCCGCTGTGCGCCGGGATGTGTGCACCAGGGCGCATCAATGAGAACAGCACAGACGGTGAACGCCCAGGCACTGCGGTGAGCGGCACATGGGCCATGGCCGCCACCGTGCGAGGGCAGCGGGCCGCATGCTGCGGGACAACAGCACCGTTCTTCCAGAGGTAGAAGGCGCTCCAGCTCGGGTTGTCCAGCATGCCGCCGCTGGATAGCGATGGCCGGTTGGGATCGCGTTGAACATAAGGCTGGAAGTCAGCGTCATTGTTCATGATCGCCAGCAGCTCTTGACGGATGTCGGCTGTCGCGGACTCCAACGCCGCCAACCAGGGGAACTGCTCTCGGCCATAGAACTGAATCTGCGGCATCTCAGGAAAATAGTAGTGTTTTGGTTGCTGCAGATAGACCTGCCGCTGCCCCAGCAGGATGTCCACCGAGTGCGAAAAACGCGCCGAGACGGCGCATGGCCTGTCCTCTGCACCCACCAGCGTGCGCCGGATCGATTGCGCCAGTGCCTGCTGGTAGCGGCCAGCCATGCCGCGCGCACGCTCGACTTCGCGCAGCATGTCGCCTTTCAGCGTCGCGCCTTCAGGCACTGCCTTCAGCACCGCTTGGTAGAAAGACGCAGCGGCAGGACCGTCATCTGCCCGATGGAACAAATCCGCCTTCAAGAGCAGGGCGCGCAGATTCCGCGGTTCTCGAGCCAGCGCGGCATCAAGAGCACGCTGTGCAGCAAGGTCATCCTTCAGCATCGCATGCGCATACCCCAGGCCAACGTGGGTGGCCGCATCGGCACAGCCCGCCGCTACCAACTGGGCGAGCGCTGCGCGTGCAGCGTGCGGGTCGTTGCGCCGCAGGGCGTCGATGCCCTGCTGCGCCAATTGGTCGACTTGGGCATGCAGCATTGTCTTCATCGACTCGATGTCGCTCCGTGATCTGCTGAATCAGACTAGCACACAGCCATCACGCTGGTCGCGACACCCGCGCACGCACACGTGCGCGCCCAAGGCACGGCGATGCCGATCTGGCGTGTCCACCACGGTGAAAGAATGCGTGTCAGGTTGCCCCAGCAAGCCGGGCATGATTGAGTCTTAAAGACAAATAAACCCCGCCATGATCAATGCCCGGAGTGCACTTCTTGCCTCGGAAGCGACGGCAGAGACGATCAGCCTTTCCCCGCTGCAAGCCCTGGAAGCCCAGAGCATTCACATCCTGCGCGAAGCCGTGGCCGAGGCTAACAGCCCGGTGATGCTGTATTCGATGGGCAAGGACAGCGCGGTGATGCTGCACCTGGCCCGCAAGGCCTTTTACCCGGCGCCATTGCCGTTTCCGCTGCTGCACGTGGACACCGACTGGAAGTTCAAAGCCATGTACGCGCAACGCGACCAGGTGGCGCAAAACCCTGGGCTCAAGCTGATCGTGCACCGCAACCCTGAAGCCGTCGTCTTGGGCATCAACCCCTTTGACCATGGTTCACAGCACCACACCGACGTGTGGAAGACCCAGGGGCTGAAGCAGGCCTTGCAAGCGCATGGCTTCGATCTGGCGTTCGGTGGCGCGCGCCGCGACGAAGAAAAGTCGCGCGCCAAGGAGCGCATCTTTTCGCTGCGCAGTGAATCGCAGGGTTGGGACCCGCGGCGCCAGCGCGCGGAGCTGTGGCACCTGTTCAATGGCCGCAAACGCGCGCAGGAATCGCTGCGCGTGTTTCCGCTCAGCGACTGGACCGAGGTTGACGTCTGGCGCTACATCGACACCGAAAAGCTCGAGGTGGTGCCGCTGTACTTTGCCGCCGAGCGCCCGGTCGTCGAAAGAAAGGGCGCGCTGATCATGGTGGACGACGAGCGCATGCGGTTGCTGCCGGGTGAGCAGCCTGTGCTGCGGACCATCCGCTTTCGCACGCTGGGCTGTTGGCCGCTGTCGGGCGCGGTGCTGTCCAACGCACAAAGCCCTGCGGACATCGTCCGCGAGCTGCTGGGCAGCCGCCATTCAGAGCGCCAGGGCCGTTTGATCGACCACGACGGCGCGGTGTCGATGGAACGCAAGAAGCGCGAAGGTTATTTCTGAGATGGATGGCATCCCGCAGGTGCCGCTGAATGACAACGGCGCCCAGCCCGAAGGGCCGAAGGACCTGGTGCGCCTGGTCGTTTGCGGATCCGTGGACGACGGCAAGAGCACGCTCATCGGCCGCCTTCTGGTGGACGCCGGCGCCGTGCCCGACGACGAATTCGACGCCCTGTTGGCAGCCGCGCAGCGTTCTCCGTCGGGTGCAGCCGGGCCCGATCTGTCGCACTTGCTGGATGGCCTGGCCGCAGAGCGCGAACAGGGCATCACCATCGACGTGGCCTACCGCCACTTTGCCACCGCCACACGGCGCTTCATCGTCGCCGATGCACCAGGCCACGTGCAGTACACGCGCAACATGGTGACGGGCGCGTCGACTGCGGATGCGGCCGTGATCCTGGTGGACGCCAGCAAGGGCCTTTTGGCACAGACCTTCCGCCACAGTTGCCTGGTGGGCCTGGTGGGCATCCGCCAGGTGGTGCTGGTGGTCAACAAGATGGATCTGGTCGGTTGCAGCCAAGCAGTGTTCAATGGCATTGAAAAAGCCTACCGCGACTTTGCAGCGACCCTGGGCTTCAGCGACATCACCACTGTTCCTGTCGTCGCGCTGACGGGTGAGCATGTCATGCACCCCGCACCCCGCATGCCCTGGTATGGGGGCCCGACCTTGCTGGCCCGGCTGGAGTCGCTGGCCATTGAAACCACGCGTGAGCAGGCCGCCCCGCTGCGGCTGCCGGTGCAATGGGTCGCGCGCGGCCCGTCTGGCTTCAGAGGCTATTGCGGTCTGATCGCCAGCGGCACGGTGCACACCGG
>JANMKK010000436.1:0-17979 GCA_031372005.1 Rubrivivax sp. | reverse complement strand
GGTTTCACCGCAGACGATGACGACCGGATGCGTTGAAATGGCGCGCGCGATCTCGTCGCGCCGGGTGGAGACCGGCAGCGACTCGGGGTAGGTGATCGGCGGGACGGGTGTGGCCCGAACAGGGTGCAGGCGCGGCGGAGGTCTCACGGGGCGCGGATTATCTCCGCCCGGCCTGCACACCCGCGCACCGGGTGTGCAGGCAGGCTCCTCAGAGCCAAACCCACCGTGTTGCTGCGGCACAATCGTCGCAACAACACGCCCAGCATGAGCCTCGTCTTCCCGCATACCTTCGTCCCCTGGTTTCGCGCCGTCGCGCCGTATATCCACGCCTACCGGGGCAAGACTTTCGTGGTGGGCCTGGCGGGTGAGGCCATTGCCGCTGGCAAGCTCAACCACTTCGTCCAGGACTTGTCGATCCTGCATGCCATGGGCTTGAAGCTGGTGCTGGTGCACGGCTTTCGCCCGCAAGTGACGGAACAGCTTGCGGCCAAGGGCCATGTGTCGCGTTATTCGCACGGCATCCGCATCACCGACGCGGTGGCGCTGGACGCCGCGCAAGAAGCCGCCGGGCAACTGCGGTTCGAGATCGAAGCCGCGTTTTCTCAAGGCTTGCCAAACACCCCGATGGCCAACTCCACCGTGCGCGTGGTATCCGGCAACTTCCTCACGGCACGGCCCGTGGGCATCGTGGACGGCGTGGACTTTCAGCACAGCGGTCTGGTGCGTCGTGTGGACCAGGCGGCCATCCACCGTGCGATTGAATCCGGCGCTGTCGTGCTGCTCAGCCCTTTTGGTTTTTCACCCACGGGCGAAGCTTTCAACCTGACGATGGAAGACGTGGCCACGTCCACGGCGATTGCACTGCAGGCCGACAAACTGGTGTTCGTGGGTGAGGTGCCCGGCATCCATGAACGCCAGGACGACGCCGACAGCAGTTCTGACAACCCCATCGACACCGAACTGGCGCTGGCCGACGCCAAACGCATGTTGGCCGCCCTGCCCGCACCGCTGCTGCCCACCGACACCGCCTTCTACCTGCAGCACTGCGTGAAGGCCTGCGAGGGCGGCGTTGAACGCTCGCACATCCTGCCGTTTGCGACCGACGGCGCGTTGCTGCTGGAAGTGTTTACGCACGACGGCGTGGGCACGATGGTGGTGGACGAAAAGCTTGAGAGCCTGCGCGAAGCGACGGCCGACGATGTCGGGGGCATCCTGCAGCTGATCGAACCGTTTGAGAAAGACGGCACGCTGGTGCGCCGCGAACGCACCGAGATCGAACGCGACCTGGACAACTACAGCGTGGTTGAACACGACGGCATCATCTTTGGCTGCGCTGCGCTGTACCCGTACCCCGAAGCGCGCACGGCCGAGATGGCCGCACTCACCGTGTCGCCGTTGTCGCAGGGCCAGGGTGACGGCGAAAGGCTGCTCAAGCGCATCGAACAGCGCGCGCGCAGCGCCGGCTTCGACAGCATCTTTGTGCTGACCACGCGCACCATGCACTGGTTCATCAAGCGCGGCTTCACGCCGGTCGACCCGGAATGGCTGCCCGAAGCACGCAAACGCAAATACAACTGGGACCGGCGCTCGCAGGTGCTGGTGAAGAAATTCAACTGATTTTCAAGGGGCAAGAACCATGGCGCGAATGGTGCAATGTGTGTATTTGAAGAAAGAAGCCGAAGGCATGGCCTACAGCCCGTATCCGGGTGAATTGGGCAAGCGCATTTACGACAGCGTCAGCAAGGAAGCCTTCGACCTCTGGAAGAAACACCAGACGATGCTGGTGAATGAAAACCGCCTGAATCTGGCCGATGCACGCGCCCGCCAATATCTGGCGCGTCAGATGGAACAGTTTTTCTTTGGTGGTGGCGCTGACAAACCCATGGGCTACGTCCCGCCCAGCGAATGAATTGATATTTTGTTCCGGGTATATACCGTCGATTGGCAAGTGGTTTGCAGATATATTCAACCGCGTTCAAAACAACCAGGAATTCCGAATGTCGAAAAGCAAACTGCAAGACTTGCTGGCCCAGCGCGCTGAACTTGAAAAGCAAATTGCCCATACCCAGCGCACTGAACGTGCCGACGCCATCGGCCAAGTGCGCACGCTGATGTCGCAATATGGGTTGACGCTGGTTGATATCAGCAGCAAGGTGGTCGCTGGTCCGAAGACCCGGCAGACTGCCAAGACGAAAACGGCCGCGTTCAGCGGTGCCACAGATAGAGCCGCGCCCACCACGACGCGCAAGTCCAGCAAGGGCAAAAAGACCGGCAAGGTAGCGCCGAAATACCGTGACGCAGCCACCGGCCAGACTTGGTCGGGCCGTGGCCTGCAGCCGAACTGGCTCAAGGCGGCCTTGGCCACCGGCCGCGGCATCGCGGAATTCAAGCTCTGATTCAGCATTTGCCCCGCGTCGCGCCCGTTCTTCAGCCCGCGTGCCGCGTTGAAAGAAGAAACCTCAAGCCCGTCTCTGCGTGACTGGTTGGGTGCGCTCAACGGCGCCGCCGCCACAGGCGTGAATGTGCTGGCGGTCGGCCTGTCAGCCCTGCTGCTGTCTTACGCCGGCACCTTGAGCCTGGCCCTGGCGCCCTGGAGCGCCCTGGCAATGCCTGCGGGCCTGGCACTGGCGGCGCAATGGCGCTGGGGGGGCGGCCTGTGCTGCTGGGCGTGGCCGTCGGCACTTTTGCGGCACTGCTGGGGTCTGGCATGGTCGCCGCCGCCGCACTGATGGGTGCCGGCGTGGTAGTGCTGGCGCCCTGTTTGGCCCACGCCTTGATGGGCCGGCTTGGCTTCGACGCGCGCTTTGAACGGGCCGTGGATGTCGCCATCCTGGCCGTCGCCGTGGTCTGCGGCGCCGCATTGCCCGCAGCGCTGGCGGTGGCCACCTGGGTCACCGCCACCACGGGCCCGAGCCTGACACCGTGGGAAGCCTTCAGCGTGGGCTGGTGCGTGCTAAGCCTGGGGATGCTGTGCACCGCGGTGGCCGTGCTGGCCTTCGACCGCGGCTTGCTGCACGCACTGCAGCCCGGCGTGGCCTGGCGGTCCACTGCGGCCGGGGCGCTGGCCGTGCTGCTGATGTGCTGGCTGCTGTGGCTGTCGCCGTCGGCACGCTCGCCGATCGGCGCCTTTGCGCTTTTCCTGCCGCACGTGGTGGTGGTGGTGCTGGTGCTGCGGGGCCACTTGGCACTGGCCGCCAGCGGGCTATTGGTTGCATCCTTGTTGGTGGCGGGTTCGGCCGCCAAGGGGCTGTCTTTCTGGGTGGCCGGGGGCAGCCTGCAGGCGGCACTGGCGGCCTGGGTGGGCTCGGCGCTGGCGCTGTTGTTGGTGACGCACGCCGCCACCGTGGACTGGCGTGGCCGGTCGCAGCGCTGGGAATGGGCGCTGGACGGATCGCGCCTGGGCGTTGCGGACTGGCACCTGCAGCGTGACGACGGTTTTGCATCGGCCGCCTGGCGCACCCTCACCGGCCACGCTGACAAGCAATGGGACCCCTTGGCCTGGCACCACCAGGTCCACCCCGAAGACCGCAAGGCTCTGGCCGACGCCATCACGTCGCTGACGGTGGGGGACGACGGCATGCGGCAGCTGGAGTTGCGCATGCAGCGGCAAGGCCAGCAGAACGGCCATTGGCGTTGGCTGGAAGCGACGCTGCTGGTGATTGAACGCGACGGCGCCGGTCACCCCGTGCGCCTGCTGGCCACACTGGCCGACGTGCACGACAAGCGACAGGCGCAAGAACGCCAGCTGATGTCGGTGAGCCTCTTCCAGCACCTGCACGAAGGCCTGCTCATCACCGACGCCGACCTGCGCGCGCTGGACGTCAACCCGGCCTACACGCAGATCCTGGGCGTGCCGCGCGACGAGATCCTGGACACCGTGCCCTCGCTGCTGCGCCCCACGCCCGCCGACCCCGTTGCACGCCAGCAGCGCGCCGCCATGTGGGCCGGCCTGCGCGACACTGGCAGCTGGCGCGGTGAACTGCTGGAACGCCGCCGCAACGGCGAGCTGTGCACGCTGCAGGCCACCATCTCCACCGTGTACGGCCCGGCGCAGGGGGTTGACAGATCGCTGCGTTACCACGTGCTGGTCATCTCTGACATCACGCAGCAGCAGGCCCAGCGTGAACAGCTTGAACGCCAGGCCCACTTCGACGAACTCACGCGCCTGCCCAATCGCGCGCGGCTGTCGGAACTGCTGGACGACGCGATGCGTGCGGCCGACCGCGACAACTACCTGCTTGTCGTCTGCTACCTCGACCTTGACCGCTTCAAGCCCGTGAATGACCGCTTCGGCCACGCCGCTGGCGACCGCCTGCTGGCCGAACTGGCCGGCCGCCTGCGCAGTGCGCTGCGCAGCCGTGAACACTGGACCGATTCCGCCGCGCGCCTGGGTGGCGACGAATTCGTGTTGCTGCTGCGCGCCGGCACGCTTGAAGAGGCGCGGCTGGCCGTCGAACGCGTCTTGCGCGTGGTGTCGCAGCCCTATGTGGTGGACCCGGCCCAAGACCCGGTGCACGTGACGTCCAGCATGGGTGCCACCATCTACCCCATCGACCGCAGCGACGCCGACACGCTGTTGCGCCATGCCGACCACGCCATGTACGGCGCCAAGCAGTCGGGCCGCAACGGCTACCTCTTCTTCGACCCCGAACACCGCCGCCGCACCGAAGAACGCGCACTGGCCATCGGCCGCATCCAGGAAGCGCTGGACCAGCAGGAGCTGCTGCTCTACTACCAGCCCAAGGTGGACATGCGAAGCGGGCGTGTGCACGGCTTTGAAGCGCTGCTGCGCTGGGAACATCCGACGCAGGGCCTGGTGGCGCCGATGCAGTTCTTGCCGCTGATTGAAAACACGGGCCTGTCGTCGCGCATTGGCGACTGGGTGATTGCGCAGGCGCTGGACCATCTGTCTTCCTGGCGCCGCGACGGCCTGGACTTTTCCGTCAGCGTCAATGTCTCGGCCCGCCACCTGCAGGAACCCGACTTTGCGATGCGCCTTTCCGAACTGCTGGCGCGCCACAGCGAGCCGCTGGCGACGCATCTTGAGATCGAGATGCTGGAAACGGCGGCGCATGCCGACATTGAAGCCACGTCCGCCCTGCTGGTGCGTTGCCGGGCTTTGGGGGTGCGTTTTGCGCTCGACGACTTCGGCACCGGGTACTCGACGCTGACATACCTGAAGCGGCTGCCGGTGGACGTGCTGAAGATCGACCGCTCCTTCGTCCACAACATGCTCGACGACGCGCAAGACCGCGCCATCGTCGAAGGCGTGATCGGCCTGGCCGGCACCTTCGGCTGCGTGGTGGTGGCTGAAGGCGTCGAAAGCCCGGCACAGGCGCGCACGCTGCTGGACATGGGTTGCACCATCGGCCAGGGCACCGGCATTGCCGCGCCGATGCCATCAAGCCTGGTGGCGGGCTGGGTGCGCGACTACAAAGGCATGTTCGCGCTGACGCCGGCGCCGGTACCGGAGCCCGATTCAGGCGTCGCTAGACTCGGGGCGTGATCCCCGCCGGCTTCCTGCAAGAACTGCTGTCCCGCGTTGACATCGTCGATGTCGTGGGCCGCCACGTCGAACTCAAACGCGGTGGCGCCAACCTGATGGGGCTGTGCCCTTTTCACGGCGAAAAGTCACCGAGCTTCTCCGTCAGCCCGGCCAAGCAGTTCTATTACTGCTTCGGCTGCGGCGCCAGTGGTGACGCCATTCGCTTCCTGACGGAGCACCTGGGCCTGAGCTTCGTGGAAGCCGTGCGCGACCTGGCCCAGGGCGCGGGCCTCACGGTGCCCGAAGAGCAGGTCAGCGCCGATGAACGCGAACGCCGCGACACGCTGCGCCAACGCCGGCTCTCCTTGGGCAAGGTGCTGCAGAAGGCGGCCGACTTCTACCGCAGCCAGTTGCGCGAACACCCGCGTGCGGTGGACTACCTGAAGAAGCGCGGCTTGAACGGCGCCATCGCAGCGCGCTTCGGGCTTGGCTTTGCGCCGGCCGGTTGGAAGACGCTGGCCGGTGTGTTCCCGGCCTATGACGACCCGCTGCTGGAAGAAGCGGGCCTTGTGCGCCTGCGCGATGCGGTCGAAGGAGAAGGCGCCGCGCCTGCGGATGCCGACCGCGGCCGCTACGACTGGTTTCGCGACCGCGTGATGTTCCCGATCCGCGCCGTCGGCGGCGAAGTCATCGGCTTCGGTGGCCGCGTGCTGGACGACAGCAAGCCGAAGTACATGAACTCGCCGGAGACGCCGCTGTTCAGCAAGGGCCGCGAACTGTACGGCCTCTTTGAAGCGCGCCAGGCGCTGCGCGACAAGGGCTACGCGCTGGTGGTGGAGGGCTACATGGACGTCGTCGCACTCGCGCAGAGCGGCTTCGCGAATGCCGTCGCCACGCTGGGCACGGCCTGCACCGCAGAGCATGTGCAAAAGCTCTTCCGCTTCACCGACGCGGTGGTCTTCAGCTTCGATGGTGACGCCGCTGGCCGCCGCGCCGCTGGCCGCGCACTGGAGGCGTCGTTGCCGCACGCCACCGACCTGCGCACGGTGCGCTTCCTCTTCCTGCCCACCGAGCACGACCCTGACAGCTATGTGCGCGAGCTTGGCCCCGCAGCCTTTGAAGAGCAGGTCACCAAGGCCGTGCCCTTGTCGCGCCAGCTCACCCTGCAAGCGGCAGAAGGCGCCGACCTTGGCACCGCTGAAGGCCGTGCGCGCATGCTGGCGCAGGCCAGGCCCTTGTGGAGCGCACTGCCCGATGGCGCGCTGAAGCGCCAACTGCTGCCCGAGCTGGCGCGTCAGTCGCAGCTGGAACTGAACGACCTGTCCTCGTTGTGGGGCGACGCGGCGCCACCTGCCAAACCGCGCGCGCAGGCATCCATGCCACCGCAGCGCGCACCCTTCAGATCGCCCGGCCGCAGGGCGCCAGCCGCGCTGGCCGACCTGGCCCTGCGCTTGCTGCTGCGCCACAGTGACTGGTGGGCCAACCTTGCCAACGATGACCATGGACTGCTGCACGATCTGGAAGGCACGCACGGCGAGGTCGTGGCCTGGCTGGAACAACAGATCACCGAACACGGCGACCAGACCTGGGCGACGCTGGAGCGGGCGATGGTCGATCAGCCGTGGCATGACACAGCATGCCGCTGGGTCGATTCGGCGCATGCCGAAGAAGACCAGAGCTTTGAAGACCTGCTGCGTGTCACGCACCGGCTGTGGCGGGTGCGGCTGGAACAGGAAGTGGCTGATCTCATCGCCACCGGCCAGACCGACCGCGCCACGCTGGACGGCGTGCAAGCCTTGCGCGCGCGCATCAAGGCGCACCAACTTGCGGAGCGCGAGCTGATCGTCGCGGCCGGCAGCGGGCAGTAGTCGGCAGTAGCGGGCAATAGCGGCAATAGCGGCAATAGCGGCAGTTGCGGGCAGCAGCACCCGACAGTACGGCCCACAGCCCTGCATCGCACGCACCGCAGCCCCGAGCGTCATAGCCGCGCACGGTATAATCCTGCGTTTGTCGCAGCGGCAAGAGTGACAGCAGCACGATCTTCGGGACAACAGGGCCCCGACCACCCCGAAAAGGGTCCAACGGTAAACACCGGGTCACACCACCCTCCCCCGCAAGATCTGCACACCCAACAGGTTCACGCGAACTTGCCTGCCCGACACGTACACATCCTCGCGCCGCCGCAAGTTTCTCCGCGGCGGGCTGTTTCGGGTGTTGTCGCCTCTGCCGGCCCAGCCCGGGATAGGTGGGGCCGCAAGGCCCGCGCGTGTCACCCGTCGCCCCTCCAGCATCAAGGATTCGCATGACCGCCAAGAAGCCTGCTTCTGCCGCCACTCCGGCTGTGGCCCCCGCCGCCCCCGCAGTGTCCAAGCCCGCCGCCAAACCAGTCGCCAAACCCGCCAACGACCTCAAGACCAAGGTCGCGCCGAAGGCTGATGCGCCAGCCAAACCGGCCGCCAAGACAGCCGCTCCCGAGAAGACGGTTTCGAAGACTGAGGCAAAGACCGTGAAGCCCGAAGCCAAGGTCGCCGTGAAGGCTGGCGCCAAGGCCATGCCCACCAAGCCGGACGCCAAGGGCGCCAAGGCTGGCAAGAAGGGTGAGGTTGCGGCAAAGGGCGTACCGGCCGTCGAAGACGTGGACATGGCCGAGATCGAAGCCGAGATCGAAGGCGAACCTGAAGTTGAAGTCGGCGTCGTCGACGAAAAGGAAGTCAAGGCCAAGCCGCTGCGCATGAAGGTCAGCCGGGCCAAGGAACGCGCGCTGATGCGCGAGTTCGGCCTGGAAGAAACCACGCTCACCGAAGAAGAAGCCAACAAGCGCCGCCAGGAGCTGAAGACGCTCATCAAGATGGGCAAGACGCGTGGTTTCCTGACCAACCAGGAAATCAACGACCACCTGCCCGAGAAGCTGATCAACGAGGAAATCCTCGAAGCGATCATCTCCATGCTCAACGACATGGGCATCGCGGTGTATGAACAAGCGCCCGACGCCGCCACGCTGCTGGTGGCCGGTGGTGGTGCCACCACCGCCACGGAAGAAGAAGCCGAAGAAGCCGCCGAAGCCGCGCTGTCCACCGTCGACCGCGAATTCGGCCGCACCACCGACCCGGTGCGCATGTACATGCGCGAAATGGGCACCGTCGAACTGCTCACGCGTGAAGGCGAAATCGAAATCGCCAAGCGCATCGAAGGTGGCCTGCAGGCCATGATGCTGGCCATCAGCGCGAGCCCGACGACCATTGCGGAAATCCTGGCCACCGCCGACAAGATCGCCGCAGGTGGCATTCAGATTTCAGAAGCGGTGGACGGTTTCATCAGCAGCGACGAAGCCGACGACTACGTGGCCGAAGAAGACTTCGATGAATTCGACGAAGAAGACGACGACGACGGCCAGGGCGGCAGCAAGGCGCTGACGAAGAAGCTTGAGGAACTGAAGAAGCTGGCGCTGGTGAAGTTCGAAACGCTGCGCACGCACTTCGACAAGATGCGCAAGTCGTACGAGAAGGAAGGCTACAAGTCGGCCCCGTACAACAAGGCGCAGCACGCCATCAGCGAAGACCTGATGACGATCCGCTTCACCGTCAAGACCATCGAGCGCCTGTGCCACATCTTGCGCAGCCAGGTCGATGATGTGCGCCGCTACGAACGCGAAATCCGCAAGATCGTGGTCGACAAGTGCGGCATGCCGCAAGAGCACTTCATCAAGACCTTCCCGCCCAACGTGATGAACCTGAAGTGGGCCGAGAAAGAGATTGCGACCGGCAAGCCCTTCGCCACCATCCTCGCCCGCAATCTGCCCGCCGTGCAGGAACTGCAGACCAAACTGTCTGACCTGCAGAGCCGCGCCGTGGTGCCGCTGGAAGACCTGAAGCTCATCAACAAGAAGATGAACGAAGGCGAAAAGGCCAGCCGCGACGCGAAGAAGGAAATGATCGAGGCCAACCTGCGCCTGGTCATTTCCATCGCCAAGAAGTACACCAACCGCGGGTTGCAGTTTCTCGACCTGATTCAAGAAGGCAACATCGGCCTGATGAAGGCGGTGGACAAGTTCGAGTACCGCCGTGGCTACAAGTTTTCAACCTATGCGACGTGGTGGATCCGCCAGGCCATCACGCGGTCGATCGCCGACCAGGCGCGCACCATCCGCATCCCGGTGCACATGATCGAAACCATCAACAAGATGAATCGCATCAGCCGCCAGCACTTGCAGGAATTCGGCTACGAGCCCGACGCGCCGACGCTGGCCGAGAAGATGGAGATCCCGGAAGACAAGATCCGCAAGATCATGAAGATCGCCAAGGAGCCGATCAGCATGGAAACGCCCATCGGCGACGACGACGACAGCCACCTCGGTGACTTCATCGAAGACACCAACAACGTCGCGCCGGTGGACGCCGCCATGCAGGCCGGCCTGCGTGATGTGGTGAAGGACATCCTGGACAGCCTGACGCCGCGCGAAGCCAAGGTGCTGCGCATGCGTTTCGGCATCGAGATGTCCACCGACCACACGCTGGAAGAAGTGGGCAAGCAGTTCGACGTCACCCGCGAACGCATCCGCCAGATCGAGGCCAAGGCGATCCGCAAGCTCAAGCACCCCAGCCGTTCGGACAAGCTGCGCACGTACCTGGACAACCTGTGAAGCCGCAGGCGCAACAGGTTGGCCAGGGACGTGGTGCCGAAGGCACAGCGGTCGCGCAGCGAGCGCTGTGCAGCCTGCGACCCAGTCACAAGCTGCGCACGTACCTGGA
The DNA here is from genome assembly GCA_031372005.1 of Rubrivivax sp. Lineage (GTDB taxonomy): Bacteria > Pseudomonadota > Gammaproteobacteria > Burkholderiales > Burkholderiaceae_C > Rubrivivax. The sequence continues at coordinate 7,746 of JANMKK010000436.1, read as the reverse complement.
CAACCTTTAGGCGTTCGGGTTATCACCAGGGCAGCGCTACACTTTCGCCCAGCATGACCCGCATATCCGACCGCACCGTCCTGTTTGCCGATTTGCGCGGCAGCACGGCGCTGTTTGAAACCCTCGGCAATGCCGAAGCGACTTCGGTTGTCACGCATTGCGTGAATGCACTCGGTGGCCCCGTCACCAGCTACGAAGGCCATGTCGTCAAGACGCTGGGCGACGGGTTGATGGCCGTGTTTGACGACCCCATGCAGGCGACGCAGGCGGCCATGCTGATGCACGATCTGCTTGAAGGCATGGTTTCGCGTGGCAGCGAACGCGGCGCCTCTTCAGGACTGCGTGCGCTGCGCCTTCAGGTGGGTCTTGCGCGCGGTGAAGTCGTCGAAATGGCTGGCGACTGTTTCGGTGACGCGGTCAATGTGGCGGCGCGACTCTTGGACCACGCGGGTGACAACGAGACGCTGCTGACGATGGAAGTTCTGCAGGGCCTGCCGCTGGAACTGCGGTCGCGCTTCCGCAGCCTGGACCGGCTGGTGCTGCGCGGCCGCGCAGAACCCGTGCAGGTGCACGTGCTGGGCGGTCGGCGCGGTGCCTCGTCCGACATGGCCGCCACCCAGTTCGGCGACGTGGGCGCCGTGGCCGAACCCGACGGTCTGCGCCTGATGTGGGCCGGCCTGCACCGCGTCTTTGCCAGCCAGCAAACGCCCGTGGTGCTGGGCCGCAGCCCGCAAGCCACCTTCTGCGTCGACGACGGACGGGTCTCGCGTTCGCATGCCCGCGTCGACTGGCACAGCGGCAGCTTCCAGATCACCGATCTCAGTTACAACGGCACCTACGTGCGCTTCAATGACGGTGAAATCGTCAGCCTTCGCCGCGGCAGTTGCACGCTGCACGGCAGTGGTGCCATCGGCCTCGGTGGCACACCCACCGACCCCGGCTCAGCCTGCGTCAGCTTCGACGTTCTGCGCTTTGCCGATACGCAGCCGCAGGTACCGCTGGAGCTGCGCTGACGATGAAGGTGCTGTACATCGACGACGACCGCATCAACACGTTGCTGTTCGTCGAGACCTGCCGCTTCGCCCGGGGCGTGGAAGTCGAGACCGCCGGCACCGGTGCCGAAGCGCTGGAAGTCGCTTTGCGCTGGCGGCCCGAGCTGCTGGTGGTTGACCTGCACCTGCCCGACACCACGGGCTACGACCTGCTGCCCGCCATCCGCCAGGCCCTGGCCGCGCCCGACTTGCCCGCCTTCCTGTGCACGGCCGACGAAGCGCCGCTTGTCGAGCAGCCTGCGCGCGAAGCCGGTTTTGCAGGCTGCTGGACCAAACCGGTTGAACTTCAACAAGTGCTGAACGAACTCAACCGCCGCAGTGGCGACGCTGCTGCGCGATGAGCTATCAGCCAGAACCCGCCTACCGCCATGGCCAGCCCGCGCGCACTGCCGTGCTGCTTGTCAACCTTGGCACACCCGACGAGCCTACAGCGCCCGCGCTGCGCCGCTACCTGCGCGAATTCCTGAGCGACCCGCGGGTGGTGGAGATTCCGCGCGCCGTGTGGTGGCCCATCCTGCACGGCATCATCCTGCGCACCCGCCCTGCACGCTCGGCCGCCAAGTACGCCAGCGTCTGGATGCCCGAAGGCTCACCGCTGGCGGTATGGACGCAGCGCCAGTCTGCTGCGCTGGGCACGTCGCTGGCTGCGGCCGGCCACCACGTCATCGTGCGGGCCGCCATGCGCTACGGCAACCCGTCGCTGCCAAACACGCTGGACGCTCTGCGCGCTGAAGGCGTGACGCGCGTGCTGGTGTTGCCGCTGTACCCGCAGTACGCGGCTGCCACCACGGCCAGCGTGGCCGACAAGGTGCTGCAGTGGGCGACGCAGGCGCGCCGCATGCCCGAGCTGCGCTTCATCAATGAATACCACGACGACCCCGGCTACATCGACGCCCTGGTGCAGCAGCTGCGCGCGCACTGGGCCGCCCATGGCCGTGGCAACAAGCTGGTGCTCAGCTTCCACGGCATCCCGGAGCGCAGCCTGCACCTCGGCGACCCGTACCACTGCCACTGCCACAAGACGGCACGGCTGCTTAGCACCGCGCTGGGCTTGTCAAAGGACGACGTGGTGGTCACCTTCCAGAGCCGCTTTGGCAAGGCGAAGTGGCTCGAGCCCTACACCGAACCGACGCTTGAAAAGTTGGCCGCTGCAGGCGTGAAGCGCGTGGACGTGATGTGCCCGGGCTTCGTCGCCGACTGCCTGGAAACGCTGGAAGAAATCGCGCAGGAAGCACGCGACGCTTTCATCGCAGCAGGTGGCCAAGCCTTCAGCTACGTGCCCTGCCTGAACGACGCGCCGGTGTGGATCAGCGCGCTGACCGCACTGGCAGAGCGCCACCTTCTGGGGTGGGACACCCGGGCAACGGCCGATGCCCCGGCACTGGCCGCCCAGCGCGCGTTAGCGGTGGCGATGGGCGCGCCGGATTGATTCCGGCGCGTGGTACTCAGGCTGCTGACGCGGGCCGCTTCAGCAGTTTCATCAGCTGCGGCAGCAGCAGCACCGCCACGATGATGGCCAGCAACACCGCCGACATCGGCCGCTCGATGAACACCCCCCAGTGCCCTTCGCCGATCGACAGCGCATTGCGCATCTGCGCTTCGGCCAGCGGCCCCAGGATCATGCCGACGATGATCGGTGCGGTAGGAAAATCAAAGCGCCGCATCACCACGCCGACGAGGCCGATGCCCAGCATCAGGAAGAGGTCGAAGGCGCTCTGCCGCATGCCATAGACGCCGATGGTGGCAAAGATCAGGATGCCCGCATACAGCGGCGGCCGCGGAATCTTCAGCAGCTTCACCCACATCCCCACCAGCGGCAGGTTCAGCACCAGCAGCATGACGTTGCCGATGTACAGCGACGCAATCAGCGCCCACACCAGCGTGCTGCTGGTCTGGAACAGTTGCGGGCCGGCGTTGATGCCGTAGTTCTGCAGCGCGCTCAGCAGAATCGCGGCCGTCACCGAAGTCGGAATGCCCAGCGTCAGCAGCGGCACGAGCGTGGCCGTCACCGCCGCGTTGTTGGCCGCTTCCGGCCCCGCCACGCCTTCAATCGCACCGATGGTGCCGAACTCTTCTTTGTGCTTTGAGAGCTTTCGCTCGACGCCATAACTCAGGAATGTAGGGATCTCGGAGCCACCCGCCGGAATGGTGCCGAAGGGGAAGCCGATGGCCGTGCCACGCAGCCATGCCGGCCAGGAGCGCTTCCACTCTTCACGGGTCATGTGCACGCTGCCCATGCGGTTGAGCTGCTGCACGCTGCGTCCTTCGTACAGCGCGGTGTACAGGCATTCACCGACGGCAAACAAGCCCACCGCCACCAGCACCACCTCGATGCCGTCCATGAATTCGGGCACACCGGCCGTATAGCGCACCTGCGCCGTGATCTGGTCAAGCCCGACGAGGCCGATGGCCAGGCCGATGAACAGCGCCGTCATGCCACGCAGCGTGCTCTTGCCCAGCACCGCACTCACGGTGGTGAAGGCCAGGATCATCAGCATGAAGTACTCGGGCGGCCCCAGCTTCACGGCGTAGTTGGCCACCAGCGGCGCAAACAGCGTGACCAGCACGGTGGCGATGGTGCCGGCCACGAAGGACCCGATGGCCGATGTGGCCAGCGCTGCCCCCGCGCGGCCGTTCTTGGCCATCTTGAAGCCTTCCAGCGCCGTCACCATGGTGCCGGTTTCGCCCGGCGTGTTGAGCAGGATGGACGTGGTGCTGCCGCCGTACATGGCGCCGTAGTAGATGCCGGCGAAGAAGATCATGCTGGCCGTGGGCTCGACCTGCGACGTGATGGGCAGCAGCATCGCCACCGTCACCGCCGGCCCGATGCCAGGCAGCACGCCGATGGCGGTGCCCAGCGCGCAGCCGACAAAGGCCCACAACAGGTTGATCGGCGTGCCGGCGGTGATGAAGCCGCCGATGAGCTGGTTCCAGATGTCCATGGTGCGCTTTCAGATCCAGCCGCTGGCCGTCAGGCCCGGCAGGTTGATGGCCAGCAGCTTGGTGAAAAGCCAGAACGCCGGCGCGGCAATCAGGAAGCCGGTGACGAAGTCGATCACCAGGCCGCGCGCGCCGCCGTGCGGCTTGCCTTCGGAACTGCGCAGGCCCCGCACCGCCAGCATGAAGCACAGCGTGCAGCTCAAGATGAAGCCGATGGTGGTGATGAGTGCGGCGTTGGCCACCACACCCGCTGCGACCCAGGCCAGCGCGGGCCAGTCACCTTTTGACGCGCCGGATGGCTCTTCCATCTCGCGCCAGCCGCCGCTGCGCGCGTGGGCGATGAGCCAGACGCCGCACACCATCAGCACCACCGACACCAGCCAGGGCAGAAAGTTGGGCCCGACACCCGCATAGCCCGCAGCGGACGGAATGCTCCACGCCCCCGCGGCCATGAGCGCGCCCAGCACCAATGCGCCGGCGCCGATGAAGGTCTGGTGCCGCAGGGCGGCGGTGCTGTCTGTCATGTCAATCTCCTCCTGCGCCAATGGATGCAGGGGTCCATGTCAGGACATGGACCCCGCTTCTTTTCAGCCCATCGATTTGCGCACGCCGCTCGGGCTTCAGATCATCCCGGCCTTGACCATGGTGGCGCGCAGGCCGGCGAATTCACGGTCCACGAAGTCACCAAATTCCTTGCCGGTCAGAAGCGCAGGGGTCCAGCTGTTCTTGTCCAGCGACTCGGTCCAGGACTTGGTCTTTGTCGCCCTGACGATCATGTCGATCAACACTTTGCTCTGCTCGGGCGTGATGCCGGGCGCGCCATAGACACCGCGCCAGTTGCCGATCTCGACGTTGAAGCCCTGCTCTTTCATCGTCGGGATGTTGATGCCCTTCAGCCGCGCGCCAGCGGTCACGGCAATGGCGCGCATCTTGCCGCTGTCGATGTACTGTTGAAATTCGCTGTAGCCGCTGCCGCCGACGGTGACGTTGTTGCCCAGAATCGCGGCCACCGCCTCGCCGCCGCCACGGAAGGGCACGTAGTTGATCTTGGAAGGATCGACGCCCACTTCACGCGCCAGCATCGCCGCGGCGATGTGTTCAGTGGACCCGCGCGAGCCACCGCCCCACTTGACGCTGCCGGGGTCTTTCTTCATCTGCTCGACAACGTCCTTCATGCTCTTCAGCGGCGACTCGGCCGGCACCACAAAGACGTTGTATTCGCTCGTCAGCCGCGCCAGCGGCGTGGCTTGGGTCACTGTCACCGGCGGCTTGCCGGTGATGATGCCGCCCAGCATGACGGCACCCATCACCATCATCGAATTGCCGTCGCCCTTGGCGGCGTTGACAAACTGCGCCAAGCCAATGGCACCGGCTGCACCGCCCTTGTTCTCGAAGGTCACGGCCGTGGCCGCGCCCGATTCCTGCAGCGCTTTTCCGAGCGCGCGACCCGTGGTGTCCCAGCCGCCGCCCGGGTTGGCGGGGATCATCATCTTCAGGTTGGCGGCAGCATGTGCCGACAGCGGCAATGCACCGGCGGCGGCCAGCGCAGCCAGGCTTTTAAGGAAAGTGTCTCGACGCATGGGGGGTGTCTCCTGCTTTGAAGGTGAGGCAAAAACGTGGCGCGATCATGAGCCCGGCGCCTGTCAAAACGCTGTCGCAGACCCCCGGGGAATCACTGAGCCCGGTGCTGACCGCACCCCCGCGTGCCGATAATCGCGCCCGCTGATTGCCGCCATTGATGAAGCTGCTGCTGATCGAAGACAACACCGCCATGCAGATCACCCTGCAGCGCAGCTTCGAGCGCTGCGGCATGCAGGTGGTGGTGTGTGGCGACGGCTCCCGCGCGCTGGACCGTTGGCGCGCCAGCGTGCCCGATGTCGTGCTGCTGGACCTGAGCTTGCCCGGGCAGGACGGCCTGACGGTGCTGGCCAACGCGCGCGCCGAAGGCCTGGCCACGCCGGTGCTGATCCTGACCGCGCGCGGTACCGTGGGTGACCGAATCCTGGGCCTGAACACGGGTGCCGACGACTACTTGGCCAAGCCTTTCGACCTGGACGAACTGGAAGCCCGCGTGCGCGCCCTCGCCCGCCGTAGCGCCGGCCGTGGCAACGACAGCGTGGGCGCCGCCTTCTGCGGCCTGCGCTGCGAAGCGGCCAACGGCGCTGTGTACCTGCATGGCCAGCCGATGGAGCTGAGTGCGCGTGAAGCGGCCCTGTTGCGTGCGCTGCTGGCCAAACCGGGCCAGGCGGTGGCCAAGGAGCGTCTGAGCGACATCGTGTTTGCCGGCGAAGCCCAGGTGCAGGCCGACGCCATCGAGGTCGTGGCCTACAGGCTGCGCAAGAGGCTCGCCACAACGGGTGCGCAGCTCGTCACGTTGCGTGGCTTGGGCTACCTGCTGAAGGAGCAGGGTTGACTGCAGCAAGTGCAAGTTTGGGCGCAATCACCACGCAGCAAATGTCACTGCGGCGCTATCTGTTGCTGGGCATCCTTGTGCCGGTGCTCGCCTTCGTGGTGCTGAACACGGTGAACCTGTACCGCCAGGCGCTGGCCGCCGCCGACACGGCCTATGACCGCACGCTGCTGGCGTCGGCCAAGGCCATTGGCGAGCTGCTGGACGTGGCCGACGACGGCCTCCCGGCGCAGGTGCGCGCGAGTCTGCCCTACAGCGCACTGGAAGCCTTTGAGGCCGACAACCGCAGCCGCATGTACTACCGCGTGTCGGGCTTTGCGGGTGAGATGGTGTCGGGCTTTGCAGACCTGCCGCCGGCCCGGCCGCCGGGCCGCGAACCCAGCGTCTACGCAGCGCTGGTGCATTTTTACGACGAGACCTATCTGGGCGAGCCGGTGCGCATGGCCGTGCTGCTGCAGCCGGTGGCCGGCACCTCGGGCCAGGGCATGGCCACGATCCAGGTCGCCGAGACGCTGGAACTGCGCCGCACGCTGGCGCGCAGCCTGCTGCTGCAGACGGTGTGGCAGCAGCTGCTGCTGGTGGCGCTGATTGCCGTCGTGGTGGTCTTTGTGGTGCAGCGCGCCACCGCGCCGGTGCGGCTGTTGAGTGCCCAGCTGCGCTCACGTGCCGAGACGGATTTGTCGCCGCTGCCGTTACCACTGACCAACGCGCCGCGCGAACTGCAACCGATGATCGACGCCACCAATGCGCTGATGGCGCGGCTGGCGCACTTGCTGGAGCACCAGAAGCGCTTTGTGCGCGACGCCTCGCACCAGCTGCGCACGCCGCTGGCGGTGCTGAAGACGCAGGTGCAGTCGGCCCAGCGCGGCGACGTGGCGCCGGCGCAGGCGCTGGCCGAGATCAGCGTCACCGTGCAGCGTGCCACTGAACTGGCCAACCAGATGCTGGCCCTGGCCAAGGTGGAACAGTTGCGGCACCAGGGCGATGGTGCCGTGCAGCCTTGGCACGAGGTCGTGCGTGCGGTGGCGCTGGACGTGGGCCCGTTGCTGGCGGCGGGCCAGATCGACTTCGACATCGAGACCCATGCCGCCCCGGTTCGCGCGCACGAATGGGCGCTGCGCGAGCTGACGCGCAACCTGTTGCACAACGCCATCAAGCACACGCCGGCCGGCGGGCGGCTGTCGGTGCGGCTATCGGTGCGGTTATCGGTGAACGGCGGCCAAGCCACGCTGTGTATCGCGGACAGCGGCCCCGGCATCGCCGCCGAGCAGCGCAGCCGCCTCTTCCAGCCCTTTGCGGCGGCTGGGGCGCAGGGCGGGTCGGGCCTGGGGCTGGCGATCTGCC
>JANMKK010000430.1:0-11268 GCA_031372005.1 Rubrivivax sp. | reverse complement strand
CACCTGGTACGCGCACGCGTCGGTGGGCACGCTGCACGTGCGGCCGATCCTGGACATGCGGCAAGACGGTGAACACGGTGGCGCTGCGCGCATGCGCGCCATCGCGCAGGAGGCGTCGGAGCTGGTGCGCACCTTCAAGGGTGCCTACAGCGGCGAACACGGCGATGGCCTGTGCCGCGGTGAATGGATCGAATGGCAATTCGGGCCGGCCATCGGCCAAGCCTTCCGCGCGATCAAGAAAGAGCTGGACCCGACGGGCCTGTTCAACCCCGGCAAGATCATTGACCCGCCGCGCATGGACGACGTGTCGCTGCTGCGCTTTGCACCGCCTTCGGCGCCACAGCCGTACCGGCGCATCCACATCCAGCCGGCGCTGGACTGGTCGGCGTGGAATGTGCAGAATGATCCGCTCACCGAGGAAGTTAGCGCACCCGGCTCTGGCGGCGACAGCACCGGCGGCTTTGCAGCGGCGGTGGAGATGTGCAACAACAACGGCCACTGCCGCAAGTTCGACGCCGGCACCATGTGCCCCAGCTACCGCGTGACGCGCGACGAACAGCACCTGACGCGCGGCCGCGCCAACACGCTGCGGCTGGCAGTGTCGGGGCAGCTGGGGCCGGACGCACTGTCAGGCCAGGCCCTCCACGACAGCTTGGACCTGTGCGTGGGCTGCAAGGGCTGCAGGCGCGACTGCCCCACGGGCGTGGACATGGCGAAGATGAAGGTCGAATTCCTGTCTCACTACAAAGCGCGCCACGGCCACACGCTGAAAGACCGCCTGATCGCCGCCCTGCCGCGCTATGCCCACCAGGCAAGCCAATGGCCTTGGCTGATGAACCTGCGCAACACCTTGCCGGGTGGCGCCTGGTTGGGTGAAAAGCTGCTGGGGCTGTCAGCCAGGCGCAGCCTGCCGCGCTGGCGCCGCGACACCTTCTGGCGCCATCCGGAAGCTGACCTTTTGGCCAGCCGCGAAGACACGATCGCGGTGGCGCGCAGCGGTGGCAAGGCGGCGGTGCTTTTTGTCGATACCTTCAACGGCACCTTCGAGAGCGAAAACGCGGTGGCCGCAGCGCGGGTGTTGCAGGCAGCGGGCTATACCGTGCACACGCTGCAGAAGTTGCGCCAGGACGGCGGCGGTGGCCACCACTGCTGCGGCCGTACCTACCTGGCCACTGGCATGGTGGCGCAGGCGAAGCAGGCGCTGGGCGCGCTGCTGGATGCCTTGCTGCCGCTGGCTGAAGCCGGCGTGGCCATCGTCGGCCTTGAGCCTTCGTGCCTGCTGACGCTGCGCGACGAAGCGCTGGTGATGGGCTTGGGCGAGAAGGCGGTGACCGTGTCGCAGCACGCCTTGCTGTTTGAAGAATTCATCGCGCGCGAAGCCAAGGCGGGGCGTTTCACGGTCGCTTTCAAGACAACGGCCAAGCCGATCCTGGTGCACGGCCACTGCCACCAGAAAGCCTTTGATGCGATGGGGCCGGTGATGGACGTGCTGCGGCTCATTCCCGACGCCAAGCCCGAACTCATCGAGTCCAGTTGCTGCGGCATGGCGGGCAGCTTCGGCTATGAAGCTGCGCACATCGAGGTGTCACTGAAGATGGCCGAACTGAGCCTGCTGCCCGCCGTGCGCAAGGCGCCTGACGCAATCGTGGTGGCGGACGGCACCAGTTGCCGGCATCAGATTGCCGACGGCGCGCAGCGCGAAGCGGTGCACGTGGCGCGGCTGTTGGCGTCGCTGCTCTAGCGGACTGGCGTGGCGCGGAAACTGAATCAGCGCGGGGGCGCTGAGGCGGCCGATGCCGCCGATTCCGGTGCTGCTGCTGCAGGCACGGCGCGTTGCGGCCCCACCCGCGCCACAAACCCGCCACCCGCCCATTCGCTGTAGCGCCAGTCTCCGCCCACCGCCACCACGCCTTCCGGCATCACCAGCGGTTGCACCGGCACGCCCTTGAGCATCCGCGCCATCGCGTCGATCCAGATCGGCAGCGCCAGGCCGCCGCCCGATTCGCGGTCGCCCAGGCTTTTCGGGTCGTCGTAGCCCATCCACGCGACCGCCACCGCACCCGGCGCCCATCCGCCAAACCAGGCGTCCACCGCGTCGTTGGTGGTGCCGGTCTTGCCATACAGGTCGGCCCGCTTCAGTTGCGCCTGCGCCTTGGCGGCCGTGCCGCGCAGGGTCACGTCGCGCAGCAGCGTGTTGACGATGAACACGTTGCGTTCCGGCACGACGCGGTTGGCTTCGCTCAAAGGCTCTGCAGGTGGCGCCTCGAACAGCACCTGGCCCTGCGCGCTGACGATGCGCTCGATCACCACCGGCGCCACCCTGTGGCCGCCGTTGGCCAGCACGGCGTAGGCCAATGCCAGCTGCATGGGGGTGACGCTGCCGGTGCCCAGGGCCAGCGTCAGGTCTTGCGGCTGCAGCGCCATGTCGAAGCCGTAGCGGGCGATCCAGTCGTGTGCCGTGGCCAGGCCCAGTTGCTGCAAGAGCCGCACGCTGACCAGGTTTTTCGACCGCACCAGGCCTTCACGCAGCGTGATGTCGCCGTCGAAGCTGCCGTCCGAGTTGTGCGGGTTCCAGCTGGGTGTGCCGCCGTCGGGCGAGGTCAGGGGCGCGTCTTCCACCAGCGTTTCGGGCATCACGCCGTTTTCAATTGCGGCCGAATACAGGAAGGGCTTGAAGGACGAGCCGGGCTGGCGCGCCGCGCCGGTGACGCGGTTGAACTGCTGGCGTGCAAAGGCGAAGCCGCCCACCAGCGCCCGCACGCGGCCGGTGGCGGGGTCCAGCGCCACGAAAGCGGCTTCTGCCTGCGGCCACTGCGCCAGCGCCCATTCGGCAGCCTTGCCGCTGGCTTTGGCCGTCGGCACCGCCAGCAGCCGCACGACCGAACCGCGCCGCAGCGCCAGCTTGTCCGGCGCTTTGGGCGACAGCGCCGCCTGCACCCACTTCAACGCGTCACCCTTGAGCACCACGCTGTCGCCGCTGGCCAGCTTGACGCTGACTTCCTTGGCGCTGGCGGCCATGACGATGCCCAGCCGCAGGTCTTCGTCGTCGCGGCCGTCCCTCAGCGCCAGCGCGGCAGCGCGGTCGGCCTGGCGCTCGTCGTCGGGCAGCGTTTCCTGGTCTTCAGGCCCGCGCCAGGGCTGCTTGCGTTCATGGTTGATGACGGCGCGCCGCAGCGCGTTGTGCGCCACGCGCTGGTCTTCGGCGCGCAGCGACGTGATGACGCGGATGCCCTCGGTGTAGGCCTTGTCACCGACCTTGTCCACCACCGCGCGGCGTGCCATCTCGGCCACGTGTTCGGCGTGCACATCGACGAAGCTCGGGCTGCGCAGCACGAGCTTGGCTGCCAGCGCTTCGTTGCGCTGCGCCTCGGTGAGGGCGCCGGTGGTCTGCATGCGCCACAGCACCCATTCCTGGCGCTTGCGCGCGGCTGCCGCGTTGGCCACCGGGTTGGCGTAGAGGGGGTTCTGCGGCAGGCCAGCGAGCATGGCGAGTTCAGCCGTGGACAGCTTGCCCAGCGGCTTGCCGAAGTACACCTGCGCGGCAGCACCAAAACCGTAGGCGCGCTGGCCCAGGTAGATCTGGTTCAGGTACAGCTCCAGGATCTGGTCCTTGCTGAGCTGCCGTTCCAGCTGAATGGATATCAGCGCTTCCTTGATCTTGCGTTCACCCGTGCGCCGGGTGCTGAGGAAGAAGGTGCGCGCCACCTGCTGGGTGATGGTGGACGCCCCCTGCGGCGCGCCGCCCTTCAGGTTGGACCAGGTGGCGCGCACCAGGCCGCGCAGGCTGATGCCGCCGTGGTCGTAGAAGCCCGCATCTTCCACCGCCAGCACGGCCTTCTGCAGCGTCTTGGGCATCTGCGCGATCGGCAGGTACAGACGCCGTTCGGTGCCGAACTGCGCGATCTCCACACCGTCGGACGTCAGCACCTGCAGGTGCTGGCGCGGCCGGTAGTCGGTGGCCTTGTCCAGGGGCGGCAGTTCGTTCCAGTACCAGGCCGAGGCAGCGACCAGGGCCAGCACGGCGGCAACGATCAGGGTCAGCACCAGCAGCAGCAAGGTGCCGATGATGATCACCCCGCGCGGCCGGGCAACCGGCACCCGCTTCAACCATCCATTCACGGCAGCAGTTCGAATACCGCGGTGCCGTCTGCGGCTTCAGACACGCGTTTGATCTGCGGGTAGCGCGCCAGGTGCGCCACTGCGGCGGCGCTGGAGACAAAGCGCAGCTTCACGCCGGGCACGGGCAGGATGCGCCAGTTGCCATCGGCCGCAGGCTCCACCCGGCCCTGGGCCAGCAAGTACTGCAGCAGGGCCTGGCGGTTCTCATCGGGCGCGCTCAGGATGACGTTGCTGCCGTCCAACCCCGGGAAGGCGCCGCCGCCCGACGCGCGGTAGTTGTTGGTGACGATGGCGAAGAAGGCTGCGTCGTCGATAGGCTGGCCGTTGAAGCGCAGGTTCCTGATGCGGTGCGCGTCCGGCGCCAACAGCTTGCCGGCCCGGTCATAACGCGCCAGTTGCGTGACATCGATTTCGTAGCTGACGCCGTCCAGGGTGTCGAAGTTGTAGCTCGGGATCGCCGCGTTGATCAGATCCTGCTCGGGCGCGCCCTGAGGGTCGATGCGGTTGAAGGCGATGGCCGACATCTCCAGCCATTCGCGCACCTGCGCGCCGTTCAGGCGCACGATGTTGACGGTGTTGGGGTAGACGTACAGGTCGGCCACGTTGCGCACGCTCAAAGGGCCGGCGGGGATGTTCGTGTAGTTGCTGGCGCCACCCCGGCCGCCGGTCTTGAAGGGCGCGGCCGCCGACAGCAGCGGCAGGTTGGCGTGGGGCGTGTTCGCCAGTGCACGCCGGCCATAGTCCAGCTGCGCCAACGAGACCAGTTGCACCGACGGGTCATCAGCCACCTGCGCAAAGTAGCTGTGGATGGGCGAAGCACTCTGCGCCACCACGCCACGCACATAGGCCAGTGTGCCATCGTGTTCGGCGCGCACCAGCTCGGCCACCGCAGGGTCAGGCTCGACAACGGCCTTGCGCGTCGCGCGGTCGTACACCGGGCGCAGCGCGGCGCGGGCGTCGGTGGCCTTCCAGCTGCCGCTGCCCTTGTCGAGCTGCAGGTCGATGACACCGAGGTGGCTGCCCCAGAAGCCGGCCATCACTGCGGGCACGCCGTTGATGGTGCCGCGCGCCAGGTCCACCTTGGGGTGGCGGTTGAAGAAGCGGCCCGGAAATTCGCCATGCGAATGGCCGAAGACGATGGCGTCCACACCGGGCACTTCAGCCAGGCGAGCGACGGTGTTTTCGGCGAAGAACACGGTCTCGCCGAATTCGAAACCGGAATGCGCCAGCACCACCACCACGTCGGCGCCTTCGGCACGCATCTTCGGCACCAGGTCACGCGCGGTCTGCGGGATGTCGCGCGGCGTCACGCGGCCCGTCAAGGCCAGGCGGTCCCACTGCATGATCTGCGGCGGCACGAAGCCGATGACACCGATCTTCAGTCGTTGCTGGCTGCCGGCTTCGTCGGTGAAGGTGCGTTCCAGAATGACGTAGGGCGTGAACGCGGGCTTGCCCTTGTCGGGGCCCACGTCATGCAGCACGTTGGCGTTGACGTATGGGAAGGCTGCGCCCGGCAGCGCGCCGCGCAGGAAGGGCAGGCCGTAGTTGAATTCGTGGTTGCCGACGTTGGCGGCGTCGTAGCGAAGCGCGTTCATCACCTTGTAGGCCGGGTGCACCTGGCCCGGCTGCAAGGGCTTGACGGTGGCCACGTAGTCGCCCAGCGGGTTGCCTTGAAGCAGGTCGCCGTTGTCGAAGAGCAGGGTGTTTTTGTTCTCCGCACGCGCGGCCTTGATAAGCGTGGCGGTGCGCGCCAGGCCGTACTCTTCACTCGGCTGGTCCTGGTAGTAGTCCCAGGCCAAGAGGCTCATGTGGATGTCGGTGGTGCCCAGGATGCGCAGCTTCAGTTGCTGCGCAAAGGCCGCGGGCAGCAGCAAGGCCAGACTGAGCAGGCAGGCAAGGCGTTTCATCGGGCTGTCCGTCGGTAGTTGCTCAGTAGTCCGTGGGGTCCGGCTGACCCCAGTCCAGCACGCTGGGCTGCGCCGGGTCCGGCTTGACGCTGGACAGGGCCTGTTCGGGCGTGGTGCAGGCATCGGCCACGCGACGCCCCGACTTCGTGTTCATCAACATCGATTTGGCGGGGATCTGAATCCACAGCAGGCCCGTCTTCACGTCCGCCAGCCGAACTGCCCCACTCGTGGTTTCCTGGGTCACGAGCCTGACGACGGTCTTCTTGTGGGTGAGCGTGAAGTGACCGGGCATGCCCGCCACGGCGGCGATGGTGATCTGCTGGTTGTCGTCGCAGCTGGCGGTGCCCACGAACACACGTGCCGCCGCATCGACTGCGCCCGCTGCCAGGCCGTCGTTGCCGAAGACTGGGCTGCACAGCAACAGCAGGGCGCCGAAGCAGCCCGCAGACCGGTTCATGACCCCTTCGGCCCGAACCACGCCAGCCGCAATTCCGCAGGCAGCCCGGCCGTGGGCGACGTGCGGTGCGCGCGCTCGATCACCTGCCAGAAATAGCGGTAGCTGGCGCGGTCGTGCAGCGTGTCCTTGTGGCGGATGGGCGCCCACTGCGCGGCCTGCGCGGCGGTGATGATCTCGATCGCCTGGTCCAGCTCAGCCACCGTGGGCGAGAAGGCTTCGACAATGGGGCGAATCTGCGACGGGTGGATGCTCCACATGCGCGTGTAGCCCAGGCGCCGGCTGGCGGTCTCGGCGGCAGTCTGCAGGGCGCGCGTGTCCTTGAATTCGGTGAAGACGCAGTGCGACGGCGTCTTCACGGCGGCGTGGCAGGCGGCGGCGATTTCGAGCTTGGCGCGCACGATCAAGGGGTGGTCGAATTGGCCTAAGCCCGGTGTCGCACCCATCGCGCTTTGCGGAATCGCACCCCGGTGCGCAGAGACGAAATCCATCAGCCCGAAGGACAGCGACTCGATGCGCGGGTGCGCGGCAATCGCAAACACCTCGCGCAGTGCACCGTGGGTTTCGATCAGCGCGTGCAAGGGAACTGCCGCGCCACCCAGCGCATCGATGGCCGCTGCGGCGCGCTGCACGTCTGCCGCGCTTTCGGGCTTTGGCAGCATCAGGTAGGCCGGGGCGCGGGCAGACTTCAGCACCACGCTGGCGACGTCGTTGAACCTCAGGTGCTCCACCGGCAACAGCCGCACGCCGACGCGGCCGTGCACGTTGTCGTTGCTGTTCAGCAGCGACACGATCAGGTGCGCCTGGTCCACTTCGCCACCCACCGGCGCGCCGTCTTCGTTGTCCAGCGTGACATCAAAGACCGGACCCATCTCGGCCTGCAGCTGCAGGCTCTTCGTCATGCGCACCTCAACACCGGCGTAGTGGTCGCACACCGGCAGCGCCGGCGGCGCTTCACCGGCGCCGAAGAGGATGTCGCGGGGGTGGGTCACGCCGCGTTCACAGCAGGTGCTTGATGCCGTCTTGTTCGCCCGTCAACTCAGCCAGGGTCTTGTCGATGCAGCCCTTGCTGAAGTCGTCGATGGGCAGGCCGGTCACGATGCTGTATTTGCCACCGGCGCAAGTGACCGGGTAGCCGAACATCACGTCCTTCGGGATGCCGTATTCGCCGTTGCTGGGCACGCCCATGGTCACCCAGTTGTCGCCGGTTCCCAGCGCCCAGTCGCGCATGTGGTCGATGGCCGCGTTGGCCGCCGACGCCGCAGAAGACAGGCCACGCGCTTCGATGATCGCTGCGCCGCGCTTGCCCACGGTGGGCAGGAACACGTCCTTGTTCCAGCCGTGGTCGTTGATCATGTCTTTCACACTCGCGCCGTCGATGGTGGCGAAGCGGTAGTCGGCGTACATCGTCGGCGAATGGTTGCCCCAGACAGCGAGCTTTTTGATCGACGCCACAGGCTTGCCCGTCTTGGCGGCCAACTGACTGAGCGCGCGGTTGTGGTCCAGCCGCAGCATGGCGGTGAAGTTTTCGCGCGGCAAATCCGGCGCGCTCTTCATCGCGATGTAGGCATTGGTGTTGGCCGGGTTGCCCACCACCAGCACCTTGACATTGCGGCTGGCGACGGCGTTGAGTGCCTTGCCTTGCGCGGTAAAGATGGCGCCATTGATGGCCAGCAGCTCGGCGCGTTCCATGCCGGGGCCGCGTGGGCGCGAGCCCACCAGCAGCGCGTAGTCGGTGTCCTTGAAAGCGGTGCTCGCGTCGCTGTGCGCTTCCATGCCGGCCAGCAGCGGGAAGGCGCAGTCGTCGATTTCCATCATCACGCCCTTCAGCGCCTTCTGTGGCCCTTCCACCGGCACTTCCAGCAGCTGCAGGATCACCGGCTGGTCCTTGCCCAACATTTCGCCACTCGCAATGCGGAACAGCAAGGCATAGCCGATCTGGCCGGCTGCACCGGTGACGGCCACGCGCACGGGTTTCTTGGTGGTCATGGGGGGCTCCTGGGAAGGGTTGGAAAAGAGAGGGGCGTCTTTGTCTTTATCGCAGGCCGCGATTCTAGTCACCGCAGGCTGACTGAACTCTTATGTCTTATGCAAGACTCTTTGCACCACAATGGCTGCATGCCGCCCGTAGCCGACATTGCTGACAGCGCCCCATCCAGCGCGGCCACGCCGTCCTTCAGCCCGCTGTACCAGCAGATCAAGGCGCTGCTGGTGCAGAGCCTGCAAGCCGGTGAATGGCAGCCGGGCCAGGTGATCCCCAGCGAGGTGGATCTGGCCGCGCGCTTCAAGGTCAGCCAGGGCACGGTGCGCAAGGCCATCGACGAGATGGCCACCGACAACGTGCTGGTGCGCCGCCAGGGCAAGGGCACTTTCGTGGCCACGCATGCCGAAGAGTCCACGCAGTACCGCTTTTTGCGCCTGACGCCGGATGATGGCAGCAGCCCCGACCTGCAGCGCCGCCTGCTGGAATGCCGGCGCATGCGCGCGCCGGCTGAGGTGGCGCGGCTCTTGATGCTGAAAGCCGGCGAAGCAGCGGTGCAGGTGCGCCGCCTGCTGCTGGCCGGTGGCAGCTCGGGGGTTCCCGTGGTTCCCATCGTGCTGGACGACCTGTGGCTGCCCGGCACGCTCTTCAAGGGCCTGACGGCCGAACGGCTGGAAGGCTGGCGGGGCCCGATGTACCGCCTGTTCGAGGCTGAATTTGCGGTCCACATGATCCGCGCCGAAGAGAAGATCCGCGCCGTGGCCGCAGGCGTTGAAGAGGCCGGGCTGCTGGAACTGCCGGTGGGCACGCCGCTGATGTCGGTCGAGCGACTGTCCTTCACCTATGGCGACAGGCCAGTCGAACTGCGGCGCGGGCTGTACCGCACGGCTGCCCACCATTACCGCAACGTGCTCAGCTAAGCCCAGTTCTGCGTAAGCCTGCTGCATTGCAATAAACTCGAATGGTTTCACGGGGTGTCAAGAGTCCAACAAATGCCTGAGATGACAAGACAAAGACCCGGCACGATGCGTTTGGTTGACGCCGTCAAGTACCGGCTGCCAGTCGCCGGCGTGGTGTCGATCCTGCACCGTGCCAGCGGCGGCCTGATGTTCGTCCTGCTGCCCTTTCTGATCTGGCTCTTTGACGTGAGCGTCACTTCAGAGGTCAGCTTCGAAACCTTTCGCAGCGCCTTCAACGCCGGCATCGGGTTCTTGCCCGCATGGCTCGTCAAGTGGGTGGTGTGGGCGTTGATCTGGTCCTTCCTGCACCACTTCATCGCGGGCGTGCGTCACCTTTGGATGGACGCCACGCACAGCGTCAGCAAGCAGCAAGGCCATAACTCGGCGCTGATCACGCTGGGCCTGAGCGTGCTGCTGACGCTGGCGCTAGGGCTGAAGCTGTTTGGCTGGGTTTGACGCAAAACCTGGCGCAAAACCTGACGCAAAACCTGAGGCAAAGAACATGTCAGTGAACTACGGATCCCGTCGCGTCGTGGTCGGCGCGCACTACGGCATGCGCGACTGGCTCAGCCAGCGCATCACCGCCGTGCTGATGGCGCTCTTCACCGTCGTCTTGCTGGCGCAATTGCTGTTCGGCGGCCCGCTGGGCTATGACCGCTGGGCCGGCATCTTTGCCGCGCAGTGGATGAAGGTACTGACGCTCGTCGTCTTCATCTCGATCGGCTGGCACGCCTGGGTCGGGATGCGCGATATCTGGATGGACTACGTCAAGCCCGTGGCCTTGCGCCTGACGCTGCAGGTGGCCACCATCGTCTGGCTCGTGGGCTGCATGGGCTGGGCCGTTCAAGTGCTCTGGAGACTGTAGACATGGGTTTGGGCTCAACTGCAAGTTCGCTACCGCGTCGCAAGTTCGACGTGGTCATCGTCGGCGCTGGCGGTTCCGGCATGCGCGCCTCGCTGCAACTCGCGCTCGCCGGCCTCAACGTGGCCGTGCTGTCCAAGGTGTTCCCGACACGATCACACACCGTGGCCGCACAAGGTGGCATCGGTGCGTCGCTGGGCAACATGGCCGAGGACAACTGGCACTACCACTTCTACGACACCGTGAAGGGTTCTGACTGGCTGGGTGACCAGGACGCCATCGAATACATGTGCCGCGAAGCGCCGAAGGTTGTCTATGAGCTTGAGCACATGGGCATGCCCTTCGACCGCAACCCCGACGGCACCATTTATCAACGTCCGTTCGGTGGTCACACCGCCAACTACGGTGAAAAGCCCGTGCAGCGCGCCTGCGCCGCAGCCGACCGCACGGGCCACGCCATGCTGCACACGCTGTACCAGCAGAACGTGAAGGCCCGCACCAACTTCTTCGTCGAATGGATGGCGCTGGACCTGCTGCGAAACGCAGAAGGTGATGTGCTGGGCGTGACTGCGCTGGAAATGGAAACCGGCGAAGTTCACATCCTCGAAGCCAAGACCACCCTCTTCGCCACTGGCGGTGCGGGCCGCATCTACGCTGCCAGCACGAACGCGTTCATCAATACGGGCGACGGCCTCGGCATGGCGGCGCGCGCCGGCATCCCGCTGGAAGACATGGAGTTTTGGCAGTTTCACCCAACCGGCGTGCATAACGCCGGTGTGCTGCTGACCGAGGGGTGCCGCGGCGAAGGCGCCATTCTTCGAAATTCTGACGGCGAACGTTTCATGGAGCGTTACGCGCCGACGCTGAAAGATTTGGCGCCGCGCGACTTTGTGTCCCGCTGCATGGACCAGGAAATCAAGGAAGGCCGTGGCTGTGGCCCCAACAAGGATTACATCAACCTGGACATGACGCACCTGGGCGCCGAC
>JANMKK010000419.1:0-14126 GCA_031372005.1 Rubrivivax sp. | reverse complement strand
CGTTTCAGTGGCCTGCGCGGCTTTCACCTCGGCCTGCATGCGGCCCTTGTAGGTGAACTTGATGATTGCCGATGCCAGCACCCACAGCAGCGAAAACTGCATCAGGAAGTCGCCAATGCCAAAGCGCGTGGTGCGGCTGGTGCGGCCGGCTCGGCTTGCCTGCCGCTCTTCGGCGCGGGCCAGTTCGGCGATGGCGGTTTCTGCATCACGCTGCGCTTCAGCCGCGTCGCGCGCCGCCTGCTCTGCCCCTTCGCGGGCTTCGCGGATCGACTCTTCGATCTGCGCCCGCGCGCCTTGCACCGCAGCCTGAAGCTCCTTGGAGTCCACCGTGCCAGGTGGAACAACGATGCGAATGCCGCGCTCGGCCGCCGACGCCGCAGCTTGGAGCGCGCGCTCGACCGGGTCGGCCACGGCCGAGGCCGCCGCAGCAGGCGCTTTGCCCTTGGGCACGATGCGGATGCCGTCCTTGCCGATGCTGATGTCCACGCCTTCCTTGGCGTTGCCGCTTTCGATGCGGATCGGCATGTCGGACTGGGGGGCCGCCGGTGCAGCGGGTGGCGCGGGTGGCGCAGGCTCGGCCGGCGTCGCAGCCTTCGGCGTCTTGGCCGACTTGGCCGACTTGCTGCGCTTTTCAACGCGGTCCGGCTCGCCTTCGAAGTGCTCCGTCACGGTCCAGGTGAAAGGCGGCAGGTCGTGCAGGATGCCCACCACGATCAGCAGCAGCAGCGACAGCACGATGAAGCGCCGCCAGCTGATGCCCACCAGCCAGTTGGCATAGACGTGGAAGCCGCGCACCGCAGCGGCTGAGAAGCGTTGCCAGCGGGCGTGCCAGATGTCGGTGGTGGAAGCAGGGGCGTTCATCGGAAAGAGAAAGCGAGACAAGGGCAATGCGGGTTTGACTGCTGCGCACTGTACGCAGACCCCGCAGCGCCGTCAGCGCCAGGCGATGCAGCGCCGCAGTCCAACGACAGGCTGCGCGGAGCGCCGACAGCCTGGGTGGTATCGCCCGGTGCAGCCTTCTCGCTGGCCAAAGTGTCAAGGCTGGACGGGCAAGCCGCTTCCGGGTTTGCCGATGTTGTGGAGTCATGGCTTCGTCGTGAATTTCGGGCCGCTGGAAGCAGGCCTCAGGCTGCCGCTGCGCGGCAGTGCTGCGCGATGTAGTCCTGATGCGTGGGCATCACATCCACGCAGGTCGCGATCACACCCTGCACGCTGGCCAGGTAGTCGCTAATCTCTTCTTCCGCGATCAGGTCTGCCAGCGGGTGGTGGCCCTGCGCGGCCAGGTTCTGGCCATGCAGCACCTGCAGCCAGGCCACTTCGGCAAACAGCTCGCCGGCTTCGCGCACGATGCGGCCGCGGCTGGCGTACAGCGCCATGCGCTGGCGCAGAGAATCCGGCACGTCCATGGCGCGGCAGTGGCGCCAGAAGGCCGAGTCGTCGCGCTGCGTCAGGTGGTAGTGCAGGATGAGGAAGTCGCGGATCTTCTCGAACTCGAAGCGGCTCTGGCGGTTGAATTCGGCCACGTCGGGCGCGCTGAAACCGCGGTCCGGGAAGAAACTGATGAGGCGCGCGATGGTGGTCTGGATCAAGTGGATGCTGGTGCTTTCCAGCGGCTCCATGAAGCCGCTGGACAAGCCCACTGCCACCACGTTGCCGTTCCAGCACAGGCGGCGCATGCCGGTGTTGAACTTCAGCGGCCGCGGCTCGGCCAGCGGTATGCCGTCCAGGTTCTTCATCAGGATGGCGGTGGCTTCGTCGTCGCTCATGAAGCGGCTGCAATAGACGTGGCCGTTGCCGGTGCGGTGCTGCAGCGGAATGCGCCATTGCCAGCCCGCCGTGTGCGCCGTGGCGCGGGTGTAGGGCGTGAGCGGGTGCACGGTTTCGCAAGGCACGGCGAGGGCGCGGTCGCAGGGCAGCCAGTGCGTCCAGTCCTCATAGCCAGTCTCCAGCGCTTGCTCGATCAGCACGCCGCGAAAGCCAGAGCAGTCAATGAAGAGTTCACCCGCGATGCGTTCGCCGCTTTGCAGCACCACGGCTTCGACGTGGCCTGGAACGCGTTCCGGCGTGGTGCACAGCGCGACATCGACGATCTTGCCTTCGATGCGCTGCACGCCGCGCGCTTCGCTGAGCTTGCGCAAGTACTTCGCGTACAGCGACGCGTCAAAGTGAAAGGCGTGTGCGATCTCGGCCAGCGGTGAGTTGCCCAGACTCGGGTCGGCACGCATGAACTTGTTGGCCTTGGCGGCAGCGCGGTTGATGGAATAACGCTCAAGGTCTGCGGCCTTGCCGCGCTGGTGCATCTTCTGCCAGTACTGGTCGAAGCCCACCGTCCACAGGTCCTGGCCGAAGCGGCCGAAGCCGTGCATGTAGGTGTCACCCAGCCGCCCCCAGTTGACGAATTCGATGCCGAGCTTGAAGGTACCCTGGGTCTGGCGCAGGAACTCGTCTTCGTCGATCTCCAGCACCTGGTTGAAGCGCTGGATCATCGGGATGGTGGCTTCGCCCACGCCAATGATGCCGATCTCGTCGCTCTCGACGACGCGGATGCGGTAGCGCCCACGCAGTACCTTTGACAGCGCCGCCGCCGTCATCCAGCCCGCAGTGCCGCCGCCGACGATGACGATGTCCTGGATCAGTGATGTCGGTAGGTCTTGCATGGGTAGATTGTGGTCAACAAAAAACCCCTTGCCGGCGCAGTCGGTCGGCCGTCAAGGGGTTGCAGGGGCAGGCACGGCGCGGGCCGTGCCGGGCAGTTCGACCTACAGCTTGTAGTTGATGCCGAACTGGTAGAACTTGCCGTCCTTCTTGTTCTCGATCTCGTTGCTTGGCACGTCGCGGTAGCGGATGAAAGGCGTGTTGTTGACGTTGCTGATCTCAAAGCGCAGCGCCAGGCCCTTCATGAAGCCGCTCTGGAATTCATAGCCGATCTGCGCGTCGGTGATGGTCTCGCCCTTGATGTAGGTGAGCCTGCGGTCGCCCACACCGTCGGTGACTTCACCGACAAAGTCCGAACGCGACCGCGCTGCCACGCGCGCCGAGAAGCCCCACTTCTCGAAGTACACGGCGATGTTGCTCACCGTCTTGGACAGGCCCGGCAGCGGGATGGTGCCGGTGTTGACGCCGTCGGTGGCCAGGCCCGATGTCTGCAGGTTGAGCGAACTGCTGGTGCTGGACACGCTGGCAAAAACACCAAAACCGTCCAGGAATGACGCCGCCATGTTGAGCGGGAAGTTGGCCGACAGTTCAACGCCAGAGATGTTGCCGCCCTTGCCGTTGATGGGCTGCTTGAATTCACCAATGGTGCTGAAGCCCGGCGGGACCACCGTGCTGGGCGTGACGTAACGGCGGAAGTCATAGCGCGGGTTCACGACTTCGACGATGTAGGTGCTCATCTGCTTGTAGAAACCCGCCACGCCGAAGTAGGCCTTGGTGCCGAAATACTTCTCGTACGACAGGTCGATGGCGTTGGCGCGGAAAGGCTTCAAGTCGGGGTTGCCGCCGTTGCCGGTGAGGATCGCCCTTGTCGGGTCATAAGAGAAGGAACTGCTGGCCCGCAGGTCGTCCACCTTCGGGCGCGCCATCACGCGGGCCAACCCGAAACGCAGCACGCCGGAGCTGCCGATTTCAGTGGCCAGGTTCAGGCTTGGCAGCACGTCGGTGTACGTCGCACCGGCGCTGGTGGTGGCGGCAGGGCAGGTCTGGTCGTTGGGGCAGGTGGTGCGGTCAACGTTGAAGGCGGTGGACTTCTGGTCGGTGGCCACGACTTGCAGGCCCACGTTGCCGCGCACTTGCAGGCCAAAGAGCGAGCCGTCGATGTCGCCCTTGGCAAAGGCGGTGGTGACTCTTTCTTTCGTCGTCCAGTCCTTGTTGTAGATGTCGGGGTTGAGCTTGCGCACCACGTTGTAGATGGAGCCGATGCTGGTGGACGAATCGAAGCTGGCGACATCAATCGACCCGCCCGGTGTCGGGATGGTGGTGCTGCCGGTGCCAGGTATCGCGGCCGAGGCCAGCGGACCGCCGCTGGCGATCACCAGGCGACCTTCGGTGAAGCTGCGGGTCTTTTCGCGGTCAGACAGGTGCACGCCGCCTTCCACCGCCACCACGGGGCCGAAGGTGAGGTCACGCTTGGCGTTCAAGCGCACGCCCGTGAGGTCGTCCTCGACCTGGTAGATCTTGGAGTAACCCGCCTGCGGTGAGTTGACGCCGCCGCCCCAGCCCTGCACGTCCGTCAGCTGGATGAGGGTGCGGTTGGTGTAGTTGATGCCCGGCGTGAAGCGGCCGCCAGCGGTGAACTGCACCGAATCCAGCGGCGCCGTGCCCAGCGTCGCCTGCGTCGTGCCGGCGGTGGTTTCGATGATGCCGCCGTCGCGCCTGGCGTTGGAATTGGCCAGGTCGGTGTTGATCGTCCAGTTTTCACCGAGCTTGAACCTGTTGTTCCAGCCCACCGACTTGATCTTGTCCTTTTCGGACGTGGAGTCGTTGCGCACCACCGCGCGCACATTGCTGAAGGTGCCGGCGGTGACGTCGCGCCCGCTCAGCGTGGTTTGCGACAACACACCGGCACTGTCGTAGTTGCCGGCGTTGCCGTTGTAGCTGTCGTTCAACGGCGCCTGGAAGCCGGTGTTGGTCTTGACCTTGTCGAAGGTGGAATAAAACACGTCCAGCGTGCTGGTGAAGTTCTTGCTGGGCTTGAACTGCAACGTCAGCGACGCGCCGTCGCGCTTGCGCGTTTCCTGGTCGGCCCAGGCGTTGAAGCCGTTGTAGGGCACGTTGACGCAGGTGGCCGTGGGGCCGGGGTTGCCGCCGCCGCCGCAACGGTCGTTGCTGCCGGTGACGCCGCGGTCGTAGCCGCCGCCGCCCCAGCCTTCAAAGCGCGACGTCACGCCGCCCTTTTCGTCCAGCCGCGCAAAACCCACCGCCAGGCCAATGGTGCGGTCTGCAAACTGGTCCAGGTAAAGGATGCTGAAACGGTTTCCGCTGCCTTCGGTGCCGCTGCCGCCCACGTTGAGCTTGTTCCTGCGGTAGGACAGCGCCACTTCACGGCCGGCGCGGTCCAGCGGGCGCACGCTGAGCAGGTCCACCGTGCCTGAAAGGCCCTGGCCCACCAGCGCACCGTCGGGTGTCTTGTAGATCGTGATGCCGCCCGACAGCTCTGACGGGTACTGGTCGAATTCAACGCTGCGGCTGTCACCCGTGCTGGCCTGTTCACGGCCGTTGAGCAGCGTGGTGCTGAAGTCAGGCGCCATGCCGCGGATGCTGATCTGCGAAGCCCGGCCCGCCGTGCGCTGCGCGGCCACGCCGGGCAGGCGCGAGATCGACTCGGCGATGCTGGTGTCGGGCAGCTTGCCCAGGTCTTCGACGGAGATCGACTCGACGATGCTGTCAGCGTTTTTCTTCACGCTGATGGCGCTTTCAATGCCGCGCCGAATGCCGGTGATGGTGACCGTGTCGGTGGTGGTGGCAGGCGCCGCCTGCTGCGCCCATGCGGCCCCACTGCTGCACAACAACGCAGCCACGGCGGCGGCCACCGGGGTGGCCTGAAGCAGCGCGCGCGAGGGGCGGCGCAGGGAATCGGAACTTTTCATGGATGTCTCCTGATGCTCACGGGAAGCACGACTTTTTTCGTCAGCGCCGGCGCGTTGGCCGACGCCGATCGGACGGCTGAATTTGGAACGTCGACGAACTTTGTACCAAAACTAGATACCCCGGATACCTGCGGAAACCCTAGATCGACGACGGCACGCATCAGCTGTCATGCCAAATTTGTAGGGGAAAAGCGGGGAGAACCTGCCGCATCGGCAGCGGAATAGAGACTGCCGCTTCTCAGAATCTATCGTTTTGTAGCCAAACTACATCGCTGAAAAACAACGAACCAAGAATCGTGTCGCGAAAGCAGCCGCCTACACTGCGCCGCCATGGGCCTGTGCGCACACTTCGCCACTGCGGTTGCGGTGGCCTTTGCCATGCTGACCGGCCCCGCTGCAGCGGCCGGTTTGAAGCTGCACGTGCCCTCGCCCGACTGGCGTGACCAGATCGTCTACTTCGTGCTCACCGACCGCTTTGCCGATGGTGAGCCCCGCAACAACGACCAAGGCGCTGGCGAGTACGGCGCGGGCGAGCGCGACCGCTACAACGGCGGTGACCTGCAAGGCCTGCGGCAACGGCTGGCTTACATCCGCGGCCTGGGCGCTACCGCCGTCTGGATCACGCCGCCGGTGGCCAACCAGTGGCTCGCCCCGGGCGGCGTTGATGCCGTTCACAACGCCGCTCATAACGCCGCTCATAACGCTGGTTACCACGGCTACTGGGCCGAGAACTTCATGCAAGTGGACCGCCATCTGGGCAACCTGGCCGACTACCGGGCGCTGTCGCATGCGCTGCACACGCAGGGTATGTTTCTGGTGCAGGACATCGTGCTCAACCACACGGGCGACTACTTTCACTACGACGGCCGCTGGTCGGCCGCGAACCCGGCCTTGGGCTACACGGCCCACAGCCTGACCCGTCCGGTCCCGCGCCCCAGCCAGCGCCCTTTCGACCGCAACGACCCGCGCGACCCGGCGCAGCGCGCGTTGGCCATCTACCACTGGACGCCCGATGTCAGCGACTACACCGACCCGCACCAGGAGCTGAACTTCCAGATGTCGGGCCTGGACGACCTGAACACCGAAAACCCGCTCGTGCGGCAGGCCCTGCGGCGCAGCTACGGCCACTGGATCCGCAAGGTCGGTGTCGATGCCTTCCGCATCGACACGGCCTTCTACGTGCCACGCGACTTCCTGGCCGACTTCCTGCACGCCCGCGACCCCAGCGCCCCCGGCATCGCCCGCGTGGCGCGGCACACCGGGCGGCGGCAGTTCCACGTCTTCGGCGAAGGCTTCGGCATCGACAAGCCCTTTGACGACCGCCAAGCCCGCAAGATCGACGGCTACATGCGCCCTGCC
Organism: Rubrivivax sp.; assembly: GCA_031372005.1. GTDB lineage: Bacteria > Pseudomonadota > Gammaproteobacteria > Burkholderiales > Burkholderiaceae_C > Rubrivivax. The sequence goes on along the minus strand of JANMKK010000419.1, from coordinate 7,182 downwards.
AACGGCCAGCCCCTGTTGCCGGGCATGCTGAACTTCCTGCTCTACGGCGCGCTGGGCGATGCTTTTGCCCGCGGCCGGCCCACCACGGAACTGGCGCACCGCATCACGCGGATGATGCAGATTCATGCCCGGCCGCATCTCATGCCCAGCTTCGTGGACAACCACGATGTGGACCGCTTTCTGGCCGGTGGCAGCGTGGCTGGCCTGCGCCAGGCGCTGCTGGCGATGATGACGTTGCCCGGCATCCCCGTCATCTACTACGGCACCGAACAAGGCTTTACCGAACAGCGCGCGGCCATGTTCGCCGCCGGCTTTGGCGCTGGCGGGCGCGACCACTACGACATGCAGGCGCCGCTGTACCGCGACATCGCCCGGATGGCCGCGCTGCGCAAGGCCCACCGCGTCTTCAGCCGCGGCCGGCCGACGGTGCTGCAAGCCAATGCGGCGCAACCCGGGGTGCTGGCCTGGTCGATGGCGGGGGCAAAGGCGAGCGTCAAGGACACCACGCTGGTCATCCTCAACACCGCTGAAAGCGACCACCTGGCCGACCTGGCCACCCAGTGGCCCCCCGGCACCGTGCTGGAAGGGCTGCACGGGCTGGACGCCAAACCGGGCCGTCTGGTGGTGGGCGCACACGGGCGCCTCATGCTGCGGCTGCCGCCGCGCAGCGGCAGGGTGTGGCGGGTGACGCCCAAGCGTGCGCCCGTTGCGGCAGGCCTTGCCCGGATCAGCCTGGACCCGTTGCCCAGCGAGCGCGTGGAGGACGATTTCAGCGTCACCGGCAGCGTCACCGGCAAGCTCACCCACAGCGCCCAAGGCATGCAGCACCTGCTGTTGGTGGTGGACGGCGACCTGGCCGCGGCCACGCCAATCTCGCCCGCCGCAGACGGCCGCTGGCAAGCGCGTGTGGACACATCGGCCATGGCCGACCCCGAACTGCGCCACACCCTCACCGCCTGGGCCGAAGGGCAGGCGGCTTCAACCACGCGCACGTTCCAGATCAATCGGCCCTGGCGTTTGGTGGCCGACGTCACCGACCCCGCCGGCGATGACACCGGCCCCAGTGGCCTCAGCCGTGCCTACACCTACCCCACGGACCCAAGCTACGGCGCCAATCGTCAGATGGACCTGCGCGGCGTCAAAGTGTTCAGCGCCGGCGGGGCGCTGCGGCTGGACCTGCAGATGCACAGCGTCAGCAGCAGCTGGAATCCGGCCAATGGCTTCGACCATGTCGCCTTCACTGTCTTCATCGAATTGCCTGGGCGTGAGGGCGGTGCGCGGGTGATGCCGCTGCAGGACGCGAGCCTGCCCGATGGCATGCGCTGGCACTTGCGTCTGCGGGCCGGCGGCTGGTCAAACGCGCTCTTTGAAGCCGACGGTGCGTCGGCCAGCGCCGAAGGACGGCCGGTGACGCCGGGCGCAAGCATCCGCGTCGACGCTGCCAGCCAAACGGTCAGCCTCACCGTGCCGGCGGCCGCGCTCGGCAAGGGCGCCACGCTCAGCGGCGCCAGGGTCTATGTCACGACTTGGGACTACGACGGCGGCTACCGCGCGCTGGGCACTGAAGCACAGCCTTTCGCCATGGGCGGCGGCGCGGCAGGCCAGCCCAAAGTGATGGACGCATCAGCGGTGATCGTGCTGCCCTGAATCTGCCCCAAGGAACGAAAAAAAGGGCAGGTGCCGAGGCACCTGCCCTTGTTCTGTGAAGCCCGAAGAATTACTTCTTGGCTTCTTCCTTCTTCATCGCGGCCTTCTTGGGGGCGCTGGCGGAATGCTTGGCAGCCTTGGCCTTCTTGGCGGCGCTGGCGGCCGGCTTGGCAGCCATCGGGGCGGCACCAGCGTGCGAAGCAGCGTGCGCAGCGGTCATCGTGAAAGCGGCCAGGATCAGGGCGGTCAGGGTCTTGGTCATGTCAATCTCTTTAGGTATGTGCAAGTTGGAGGAAGAGCCCGGACTCTCCACCCCAGCAGGAAAAACCCGCCGCGGCTCGGTCATCGAGCGGCCTGTAGTTTGCAAGCAATCTCTTGCTTGCTTCTTACCGGTCCATCCGACAACGCGCCAGTTCAGGATCGGTTGACGCGCCGGTTGACACGCCGGTTGAGCGCGGGCTGAGCGCGGGTTGACGCGCGGGTTGACGCGCTGGTTGATGCGCGGTCGGTCGGCCTGCATCTGCCTGCACACCCAGCCGCGTATCGACGCGCAGCTACCATCCCCACCATGACCCGCCCGCGCCGACTGCATCCCTGGTTTTCCCTGATTTCGACCTTGTGGGCTGCGGCCTGGGTGCCCGTCGCCCAGGCCGCACCGTACACGCCAGCCGCCGACAGCGTCGTCGTGTAAACCGTCCCGGCCCGTGCGCTGGACCCCGCCGCCCGCGAGATGCAGGCGCTGCGCCAGGCCTGGCGCGCCAACCCGCAGGATCTGGACAAAGCGACAAGGCTGGCATGGCGCTACCAGTCCGAGGTGGCCGCCACCGGCGACCCGCGCTACATGGGCTACATCCAGGCCACGCTGCAGCCCTGGTGGGCACTGCCAGAGCCGCCCATCGACGTGCGCATCCTGCGGGCGGTGGTGCTGCAGTTTGACCACCGCTTCGAGCCCGCCCTGGTGGACCTGCAGGCCGCGCTGGCCGCAGAGCCCGACAACGCCACCGCCGCCGCCTGGCAACTGGCCATCCGCATGGTGGTGGCCGACTACGCCGGAGCCCGCAGCAGCTGCGAGCAGATGGTCGACAGCGTGAGCGCGCTCATTACTGTTGCCTGCCGCGCGCAAGTGGACGCCGCCACCGGCAGCGCTGGCCCGGCCGCAGCAGCCTTGCGCGCGGCGCTGCTGCGCGAGCCGGGTGCTCAGGCAGGTGCTGACGCCGGCGAGAAGCTGTGGAGCCTGACCCGCCTGGCAGAAATCGAAGAACGCCGGGGCGACGCGGCCGCCGCTGAAGCTGCCTTCGAACAAGCCCTGGCGCTGGGCCAGACCGACGTCTACCTGCTGGCTGCGCACGCCGACTTCCTGCTCGACCGCGGCCGTGCCGCCGACGTGCTGCTGCGCTTGAAGGGCCGCGGCCGCGCCGATGTGCTGCTGCTGCGGCTGGCACTGGCCGCCAAAGTCAGTGGCGACGCCAAGGCGCCCGACTATGCGCGCGAACTGCAGGCCCGCTTTGACGCCGCCCGGCTGCGCGGCGACACCAGCCACCGCAAGGAAGAAGCGCGCTTTGTCCTTGCGGTGCATGGCGACGTGCCGCAGGCGCTGCCTTTGGCACTGCGGCTGGCGCGAGAAAACTGGGCTGAGCAGCGCGAAGCCGCCGATGCCCGCGTGCTGCTGGAAGCCGCGTTGGCCGCGCGCGACCGCGCCGCCGCCGCGCCGGTGCTGAAGTGGCTGGATGACAACCGCTTTGAAGACGTGCGGCTGCGTCCGCTGGCGGATCGCATCAAGGCGCTGCCATGAGGCGCCTTCAACGCATCGGGCGCTGGGCGGCGGGCCTGTGCGCACTGTGCGCGCTGTGCGTGACAGTGGCCGCACACGCGCACAAGCCTTCGGACAGCTACCTGACGCTCAAGGTGGATGGCAGCACGATCGCGGGCCAGTGGGACATCGCGCTGCGCGACCTTGACTTTGCACTCGGCCTGGACGCCGACGGCGACGGCAACATCACCTGGGGCGAAGTGCGCGCGCGCCACGCCGAGATCGCGGCCTATGCCGCAGCGCGCCTCGCCGTGCTGCGCGACGGCCAACGCTGCACGCTCAGCATCGGCGTGCAGCAGGTGGACAGCCACACCGACGGCGCCTACAGCGTGCTGCCGCTCAAGGTGAGCTGCTCGGCCGCTGCTGCCGCTGTCGGCACGGACACCAAGCTGCCATCGACACTTGAACTGCGCTACACGCTCTTCGCCGACATCGACCCCCAGCACCGCGGCCTGCTGAACCTGCGCATCGCCGAAGGCACACGCACCGCCGTGCTGGGCCCGCAGGCCAGCCAGCAGAGCTTCGCGCTGGGCGCGACTGATGCGGGCTCCACCTGGTCGCAATTCCTGACCTATTTGCGCGAGGGCGTCTGGCACATCTGGATCGGCTTCGACCACATCCTCTTCCTGCTGTCGCTGCTGCTGCCTGCCGTTGGTGTGTGGCTGGCGCGGCCGAATCAACCGGTGCGCTGGCAGCCGGCCGAGCGTTTCAGCCAGGCCGGCTTCGATGTGCTGCGCGTCGTCACCGCCTTCACGGTGGCGCACTCGATCACGCTGTCGCTGGCCACGCTGGGCTGGGTGTCGCTGCCGTCGCGGCTGGTGGAATCCTTGATCGCCGCGTCGGTGGTGCTGGCGGCGCTGAACAACGTCTGGCCGCTGTTCCACGGCAAACGCTGGTGGGTAGCCTTCGGATTTGGCCTTGTCCACGGCTTCGGCTTTGCCACCGTGCTGGCCGACCTGGGCTTGCCGCCGGATGCACTGGCGTTGGCGCTCGTCGGCTTCAACGTGGGTGTGGAGCTGGGGCAGCTGGCCATCGTGGCGGTGTTTCTGCCGCTGGCGTTCTGGCTGCGGCGCAGCACCTTCTACCGACGTGGCGTGTTGATCGGCGGGTCGCTGCTGATCTCGCTGCTGGCTGCGGTGTGGCTGGTCGAGCGGGCTTTTGACCTGAAGCTGTTGCCCGTCTAACGCCCAAGATGGCTGCAGCAGCCGCATCCTCAACCCCGCCGCTGCTGCAGCTGGGCGGCGCCCCTTCCTGCAGCGTGGCGGGCCAGGTTCACACGCTGGCAGCACCTGACGCGCTGCTGCTGGCCTGGCTGGCGCTGGAAGGCCCCACGCCGCGTGAAAAGCTGGCCACGCTGCTGTGGCCCGACAGCAGTGGCGAAGCCGCGCGCAACGCCTTGCGCCAGCGCCTCTTCCGCTTGCGCAAGCAGCTGGGCGCCGACGTGGTGACCGGCAGCACCGCGCTTGCGCTGGCGCCCGGCGTGGTGCACGACCTGTCCGAGGCCTCGGCGCTGCTGGGCGACTTGGGCCAGCCCGAAAGCCCCGCACTCGAGGCCTGGTTGGCGCGCCGCCGCGCCGGCCAGCGCGCCAGCCTGCAGCGTGAACGCGAGGCACGCATCGACGTGCTCGAAGCCGCTGGCGACAGCGCCGCCGCCCTGCCGCTGGCGCAGGCGATGGTGGAGGCCGATCCGCTGAGCGAAGCCGCGCACCGCCGCCTCATGCGCCTGCACTATTTGCGTGGCGACCGCGCGGCGGCGATGCTGGCCTTCGACCGCTGCGAACAAATCTTGAAGCATGAAGTCGGCACCGGCCCGTCGCCTGACACGCTGGCGCTGCTGGCGACGATTGAACAGGCCGCGCCCGTTGAAGGCAGCCCAAGCCCAAACCCGCGCAGCGCGGTGCCGGCGACCATGCTGCGGCCACCGCGCCTGATCGGGCGCGACGCAGAATTGCAGGCCTTGTCGCGCGGCCTCGACAACGGCTTTGTGGCGGTGTTGGTGGGCGAAGCCGGCATGGGCAAGTCGCGCCTGCTGCAGGCGCTGGCCGCGCAACAGCCGACGCTGCTGCACAGCAGCGGCCGCCCAGGGGACCCGCTGGTGCCCTACGCGACGATTGCGCGCGCGCTGCGCCAGTTGCTGGACCGCGACCCCGCCGCTGCCGACCCCGCGTTGCGGCGCCAACTGGCGCCGCTGCTGCCTGAACTGGCGGCCGACACACCACCCCTGCCCGCCGCGCTGCAGCCACCGTTGGCGCGTCCGGTGCTGGCGCTCTTGCAGCAAGCCAGCCGCAGCGTGCACACGCTGGCGCTGGACGACCTGCACTTTGCCGACGACGCCACACTGGAACTGCTGCAGGGCCTGTTGACGGCGCCGCGCGACAGCCCGTCCGCGCCGCTGCGCTGGTGCCTGGGTCTGCGGCCCCCGGCCGCCGGCAGCCGCCTGCAAGCGCTGCTGGACGCGCTGGCCACAGCCGGCCCGCACACACGGCTGGCGCTGCAGCCGCTGTCGGTGGCGCAGTTGGCTGAACTCATCGACAGCCTGGCCTTGCCGGTTGCGACGGGCATCAGCGGCCACAGCACCGCAGCCTTGTTGCACCAGCGCACCGGCGGCAACCCGCTCTTTGCGCTGGAAACGCTGAAGCTGGCCTGGCGCGAAGGTGCGCTGCAGGCGGGCAATGACCCAGCGGGCCTGCCGCACCCCGAATCGCTGTCGCAACTGATCGGCCAGCAGCTGTCGCGCCTGTCGCCGCCCGCGCTGCAGTTGGCGCGCGTGGCGGCCGTGGCGGGTGTGGACTTCTGCATCGCGCTGGCTGAAGCGTTGCTGTCGCGCAGTGCACTGGAACTGGCCGACGCCTGGGCCGAACTGGAAGGCCAGAACGTGCTCCGCGGCGACGCCTTTTCACACGACCTGATCCACGACGCCGTGCTGCAAGGCCTGCCGGTCTTGATTGCGCGCCACCTGCACGGCCAGGCTGCGGCCTGGCTGGAAAAGTCAGCCGGTGAACCGGCGCGGGTGGCCGCGCACTGGGAAGCCGCCGGCCAGCGCATGCGCGCAGTGCCGGCGCTGCGCGCGGCGGCCGAACAGGCACGCCGCGCGCTGCGCGAAACCGAACGCATCGCGCTCTTGCTGCACGCGGCCGACATCGCCGAAGCCGAAGCGCGGCCCGACGAAGCCTTCGAGCTGGTGAACAGTGCCATCGACGGCCACATGAACACCATCCGCCAGGCCGACGGCCTGCCGCTGCTGGAACGCCAGCAAGGCCTGGCGCGCACGCCGTGCCAGCAGGCGCGCGTGGCCGCCAACCGCGCCTGGTACGCCACCGTGCTGGGCGACTGGGCCGACGCGCTGCGGCTGGGTGAAGAAGCGCTGGCCATCGCCCAGCCGCTTGCCGACGAAGCGCTGCTGGCGTCGGTGCGCCAGCGCCTGGGCACCGCGATGGGCATGGTCGGCAACTTCGACACCGCGCTCATCCACATGCGCGCCGCCGAAGCCTGGATCGAAGCCCACGCCGCGGCCGACGACCGCGTCGAATTCCAGGGCAACCTGGCCGTGGTGCTGGACAACCTGGGCCAGGCCGCGCAGGCGCAGCAGCACCACCTGCGCGCGATTGCGGAATCGGCCGCGCTGCGTGAACACGCCCAGCGCGCCACCCACCTGGGCAACTACGCACTCAGCCGCCTGGATTCGCGGCCGCGGACGCCCGGCAGGACCGACATGCGCTTGCGGT
>JANMKK010000394.1:0-1759 GCA_031372005.1 Rubrivivax sp. | reverse complement strand
CGCATGGGCGTAGTCCGGCGTCACGTCCACGCTGTTGATCGTGACCATGCCCACGCGCGGATCTTTCAAGTCGCGGATGAGCTCGGCGACGTCGCGCTGGATCTGGTCAGCGACGCGGAAGCTGCGGTTGGGGACGGCTTTTTTGTGTCTCATGGTGTCTGCTGCCTGCTCCAAATGAATCAGCCCCGCCGGGTGGCGGGGCTGATCGCTTGAGTAGCGTCGGCGCCCGCTTTACAGCGTGCGAGCGACCTCCTTGACTTCGAAGAACTCCAGGGCATCGCCTTCCTTGATGTCGTTGTAGTTCTTCAGCTTGATGCCGCACTCGAAGCCTTCAGTCACGTTGCGCACGTCGTCTTTCAAACGTTTTACGGATTCGACTTCGCCGGTATAGATCACGATGTTCTCGCGCAGCAGGCGGAAGCGGGCGTTGCGGATGACCTGGCCGGCGGTGATCATGCAGCCGGCGACGGTGCCGATCTTGCTGGCCACGAACACGGTGCGGATCTCTGCGGTGCCGATGACTTCTTCCTTCTGCTCGGGCGCCAGCATGCCGCCCATGGCTGCCTTGATCTCGTCCACAGCGTCATAGATGATGTTGTAGTACTTGATCTCGACGCCGTTGCCTTCAGCCAGCTTGCGCGCACCCATGTCGGCACGTGTGTTGAAGCCGATGATGATGGCCTTGGACGCAATCGCCAGGTTGACGTCGCTTTCGCTGATGCCACCCACCGCCGCGTGCACGATCTGCACCTTGACTTCAGGCGTGCTGAGCTTGAGCAGACTTTGGGCCAGCGCTTCCTGAGAGCCCTGCACATCGGCCTTGACGATGAGCGACAGCGTCTGCGCAGCGCCTTCGCCCATGTTCTCGAACATGCCTTCGAGCTTGGCGGCCTGGCGCCGGTTGAGCGTGACTTCGCGGTATTTGCCCTGGCGGAAGGTGGCGATTTCGCGGGCCCGGCGTTCGTCGCCCAGCACCATGAATTCGTCACCGGCTTGCGGCACTTCGGTCAGGCCCTGAATCTCCACTGGCATTGACGGGCCGGCGGATTCGATGGCCTTGCCATCTTCGTCCAGCATGGCGCGCACGCGGCCATAACTGCTGCCGGCCAGTACCACGTCGCCCTTCTTCAGCGTGCCGGTCTGGATCAGCACGGTGGCTACCGGGCCGCGGCCCTTGTCGAGCTTGGCTTCGATCACGATGCCCTTGGCGGCGGCGTCGGTGGGTGCCTTCAGTTCCAGGATTTCAGCCTGCAACAGCACCTGTTCCAGCAAGGCATCCACACCCGTGCCCATCTTGGCCGAGACGCCGACAAACGGCGATTCACCGCCGAAGTCTTCAGGGATCACGCCTTCAGCCACCAGTTCGCTCTTCACGCGTTCCAGATTGGCGTCGGGCTTGTCGATCTTGTTCATCGCCACGACGATGGGCACACCGGCCGCCTTGGCGTGCGCAATGGCTTCCTTGGTCTGCGGCATGACGCCGTCGTCGGCCGCCACCACCAGGATCACGATGTCCGTCGCCTTGGCGCCGCGTGCGCGCATGGCGGTGAACGCCGCGTGGCCCGGGGTGTCCAGGAAGGTGATCATGCCGCGCGGGGTTTCCACGTGGTAGGCACCAATGTGCTGCGTGATGCCACCGGCTTCGCCCGCCGCCACACGGGCACGGCGGATGTAGTCCAACAGCGAAGTCTTGCCGTGGTCAACGTGGCCCATCACCGTCACCACTGGCGCACGCGGCAGTTGTTCGGAGGTGTGCAGC
>JANMKK010000239.1:0-1790 GCA_031372005.1 Rubrivivax sp. | reverse complement strand
TGGCGGCGGGCATCACGGCAGGCACGATCCGTTTGAGCATCGGGCTTGAAGACGCAGACGATCTCATCGACGACCTGAAGCGGGCTTTCAAGGTGGCCGAGAAGGCGTTGTGATGCAACCGGCACCGGTGCTGATCGAAGGTGTGCGGCTGCACCTGCGCCGGTCCACGCCCGCCGATGCGGTAGCCACATACGACATCGCGCGCGACCCAGAAGTCATGCGCTACATGGAATGGCCCGCGCCGCAACGCCTGGCCGACACCCAACACTTCTTCGACGGTTGCGCCGCGCGTTGGCAGTCGGGCACTGAATATCACTGGATGATCGAGCTGAAGGCAGACCGCAGCGCGATCGGCTGCATCGGCTGCCGCATCAAGGGTCACGCGGCCGACTTCGGCTACTTCCTGGGCCGCGCATCCTGGGGCCAGGGCTACGCCAGCGAAGCCGCCGGCCTGCTGGTGAACTGGTTGCGGCGCCAGGGCAGCATCGTGCGCATCGGCGCCACCACCGACGCCGACAACAGCGCCAGTGCCGCCGTGTTGCAGAAGGTGGGTTTGCAGCGCGAAGGCCTGATGCGCAAGGCCACGGTGCGACCCAACATCGGACCCGCGCCAAGAGACACCGCGCTCTTTGCCAGCGTCAAGCCCGAGGGCACACCCGCATGAAACTCACCGTGAACGGCCGCGAGGCCTACGCCTACACCGGCGGCAAAGCCTTCGATGCCAAGCTGCCCTGCGTCGTCTTCATCCACGGCGCCCTCAACGACCACACGGTGTGGACGCTGCTGGCGCGCTGGTTTGCGCACCACGGCCACAGCGTGTTGGCCGTCGACCTGCCCGGCCACATGCGCAGCGAAGGCCCTGCGCTGGCCAGCGTGCAGGACATGGCCGACTGGGTTCTGGCGCTGATGGACGCAGCCGGTGTGCAGCGCGCCGCGCTCGCCGGCCACAGCATGGGGTCGCTCGTGGCGCTGGAAGCTGCTGCACGCGCACCCGACCGCGCCACACACTTGGCCATGCTGGGCAGCTGCGTGCCGATGCCGGTGCCACAAGCGCTGCTGGACCTGGGACTGAGCGACCCGCTGGCGGCAATAGACCGCGTGGTGACGTTTTCGTTCTCGACATTGGCCGCCAAGCCTTCCTATCCTGGCCCCGGCGTGTGGCTGCGCGGCGCCAGCCGCGCGCTGATGCGCCAGGTGCTGGCTGCGCAGGGCAACCCGCACCTATTCCACAACGATTTCTCGGCCTGCAACCAGTACGGGGCCGGCATGGCTGCGGCCGATCGGCTGGTGTGCCCCGCTGCCCTGGTGCTGGGCCAGTTCGACCAGATGACACAGCCCAAAGGCGCAGTGGCTGTCGCCCAGCGGCTGAAGGCCCAGGTCCACACCGTGCCGGCCGGGCATTTCCTGATGCAGGAAAGCCCGGACCCGGTGCTCAATGCGCTGCGCGCGTTGTTGTGTTGAACAAGCGCTGACCTTGCGCTGATCCTGGAAAGCCTCCATGAACCACACCCCATCCGCACCCGACGCCAAGGCCTTCACCACCTTTGCCGAGTTCTACCCGTTCTACCTGGGTGAGCACCGCAACGCCACCTGCAGGCGGCTGCACTTCGTGGGCAGCACACTCGTGCTCGTGTGCCTGGCCATGCTGATGGCCACCGGCCGGCCGCAGTACCTGCTGTACGGTCTCTTGTGCGGTTATGGCTTTGCATGGCTCGGTCACTTCGTGTTCGAGAAGAACAGGCCCGCCAGCTTCAAGCGCCCGCTCTACAGCTTCATGGGCGACTGGGTCA
>JANMKK010000336.1:0-6006 GCA_031372005.1 Rubrivivax sp. | reverse complement strand
TTGCTGCCTAAGCGATGTCGCCCGTGTGCACGCTGAAGCTGTCCAGGCGGCGGTCTTCAAAGAACCACTCCAGCGTCTGCCGCACGGTGCGGAAGGCCAGTTCGTCCCAGGGCACTTCGTCTTCGCGGAAGAGGCGCGCTTCAAGACTCTCGGGGCCGGGGTCGAGCGATGTGTCGAGCATGCGAGCGCGGTAGAACAGGTGCACCTGACCCACGCGCACGACATTGAGCACGCTGAAGAGCCCTTGCATCTCGACCCTGGCGCCGGCTTCTTCAACCGTCTCGCGCAGCGCGCCGTCGGCCGTGCTCTCGGCAAGCTCCATGAAACCGGCCGGCAGCGTCCAGAAGCCGCGACGCGGTTCGATGGCGCGACGGCACAGCAGCACCTGGTCACCCCACACCGGCACGGTGCCGACGACGTTGAGCGGGTTTTCGTAATGGACTTCGCCGCATGCACTGCAGACGGCGCGTTCGCGGTTGTCGCCGGCCGGCACGCGGTATGCAGTGGGCGCACCGCAGACTCGGCAGTGCTGGATACGGCGTGGAAGGAGCATGCTGGGCAGTGTAGCGGCCGCCCTGCGTGGCATCATTCTCGATGCCTTCCAGCGCGACTTCAACCAAAGCCCGAGCCCACACCATGAGCCACGTCATCAGCCCACCCGTCCCGGTCAGCGTCCCAGTCGCCGGTGGCGGCACGTTCCCCGTGCGGCGCATCTACTGCGTTGGCCGCAACTACGCCGAACACGCCCAGGAGATGGGCTTCACAGGCCGCGAGCCGCCTTTCTTCTTCATGAAGCCGACTGACGCGATCGTGGCCGTGGCCGACGGCGAGACGGGCGCCATCGACTACCCGCCGCTGACCTCCAACCTGCACCACGAGATCGAACTCGTGGTCGCCATCGGAACCGGCGGCAGTGGCATCAAGGCGGCGGATGCTGCCGCCCATATCTGGGGTTATGCAGTGGGCCTGGACATGACCCGCCGTGACTTGCAGAGCGAGATGAAGAAGCAGGGCCGGCCCTGGTGCATCGGCAAGGCCTTTGACCAGAGCGCGCCGATCGGCCCCGTCCACGCCAAGTCCAGCACCGGCGAGCTCACGGCGGGTGCCATCACCGTGACCGTCAACGGCACCGTCAAGCAAAAGGGCGACCTCAAGGACCTGATTTGGAACGTCAACGAAACCATCGAACACTTGAGCGCAGCCTGGACGCTGCAGCCTGGTGACCTGATCTTCACCGGCACGCCTGCTGGCGTGGCTGCCGTCGTGCGGGGTGACCTGATGGAAGGCGCCATCGACGGCTTGGGCACGCTGAAGGTCAAGGTGCGGTGATGGCGATGCAGCTCTACAACTACTACCGCTCGTCAGCCTCGTACCGGGTGCGCATTGCGCTGGCGCTCAAGGGCCTGGACTGCGACTACACCTCGGTGCACCTGGCCAAGAACGAGCAGTTCAAGGACTCGTACACGGCCGTGGCGGCATCGCGCCTGGTGCCGACGCTGATCGACGGCGCGCACGCGCTGACGCAGTCGCTGGCGATCATCGAATACCTCGATGAAACGCACCCGCAGCCGCCGCTGCTGCCCGGCACCCCGGGGGAACGCGCCCGGGTGCGCGCACTGGCGCAAGACATTGCCTGCGAAATCCACCCGCTGGACAACCTGCGCGTGCTGCGCTACCTGGTGCGCGAGTTGAAGGTGAGCGAAGACGACAAGAACCGCTGGTACCGCCACTGGGTGGAAACGGGTCTTGAAGTGGTGGAAAGCAAGCTCGCCGCGCAGCCGTCCACCTTTTGCCATGGCGACACGCCGACGCTGGCCGACTGCACACTGGTGCCGCAGATCTTCAACGCCCAGCGCTTTGACTGCAGGCTCGACCACGTGCCCAACGTCATGCGCGTGTTTGAGGCCTGCATGAAACTGCCGGCCTTTGAAGAAACGCGGCCCGAGAAGTGCCCTGACGCCGAGTGAGCGGGCCGGGCTGATGCCACAGCCAAGGCCGCTGTCACAGCCACTGCCACTCCTGCGCCCCGACTGGCCCGCGCCGCCGGGCGTGGTGGCTGCAATGAGCACGCGCGAAGGCGGCCTGAGTGCCATGCCTTGGGACAGCCTGAACCTGGGCGTGGCGGTGGGCGACGACGCGGTTGCCGTCGCCGAGAACCGCGCCCGCTTTGCGGCGGCGCTGGGCGCGCGGCCGACCTGGCTGCGTCAGGTCCATGGCATCAACGTGCTCAGGCTCCGGACAGACCAAGCAGAACAAGATGCCGCATCCGCAGAGCCCGCCGACGCAGCATGGACCGACGAGCCCGGCATCGCCTGCGCCGTGCAGGTGGCCGACTGCCTGCCAGTGCTCTTCGCCGCGCGCAACGGCCGCGCGGTGGCCGCCGCCCATGCCGGGTGGCGCGGTTTGTCGGCCGGTGTGCTGGAAGCGACGCTGCAGGCTTTGCAACAGGGCGCCGGTGTCGCGCCGGGGGACGTCGTGGCCTGGCTCGGCCCCTGCATCGGCCCGCGCCAATTCGAAGTCGGTGCGGATGTGCTGGAGGCTTTCACCCACGCCTCCGCCCACCCGCTGGACGCCGACAGCTTTGTCCCGCGCCGCCGCGCGGACGGTTCTGCACGCTGGTTGGCGAACCTGCAGCGCCTGGCGCAACGGCGGCTGCTCGCGGCCGGCCTGGGTGCGGTCAGCGTCCTGGAGGCCTGCACGGTCGAAGAGGGTTCAAGGTACTTTTCGTTCCGGCGCGACGGTGTCACGGGTCGCATGGCCGCCGCCATCTGCCTGCGCTGATTCGGCCGACTCGACGGCACGCCTCTTTCTGTTGCGCCCGGGTGTGCCCATGATGTAGGTCACGATCACCAGCGGCATCACGCCGTACAGGATGAAGGTGATGATTGCGCCCAGCACCGTGCCCTGCGACGAGATGGCCTCAGCCACCGACATCATCAGCACGACGTAGATCCACGCTATGGTTATCAGGTGCATGTCGTATTATGATAAATACTTCCACGATATGAAAAAACAAGTCATCGCGTCGTCAGCTAGCTGGCGTACAACATGAAGACCATCACAAGCCGCCGGCTTTCGGCCCCGGCTGCGCACCAGGAGACAACGCCTTGAAAGCCAAGCCTACCCCGAGCCCGTCTGCGCCGCAGCAGAAGACCCATCCCGCGAGCGACCCACTGGCGGCTGTTGCCGCCCTGACGGTGCCGATGGAACAGTTGACGCGCATCCAGGGCGACTACCTCAAGAGCGCCACCGACTTCTGGAACCATTCGATGCACCGCCTTCAAAACGGCGCCGCCCAAGCCGCGCCGCTGGGCGACCGCCGCTTTGCCAGCAGCGAGTGGATGGGCAACCCCGCCGCCGCCATGACGGCCGAGCTGTACCTGCTGAACGCCCGCACCATGCTCCAGATGGCCGACAGCATGCAGGGCGACGCCAAGACCAAGGCACGGGTGCGCTTTGCGGTGCAGCAGTGGGTGGACATGACAAGCCCCAGCAACTTCCTGGCGCTGAACCCCGAAGCGCTGAAGAAGGCCATCGACACCAAGGGCGAAAGCATCGCCACCGGCATGCAGCACCTGCTGGAAGACGTGCAGAAGGGCCATGTCTCACAGACCGACGAGAGTGTTTTCGAGGTGGGCAAGAACGTCGCCACCACCGCTGGCAGCGTGGTGTTTGAAAACGAACTTTTCCAGCTCATTGAATACAAGCCGCTCACCGCCAAGGTGCATGAGCGGCCCATGCTTTTCGTGCCGCCCTGCATCAACAAGTACTACATCCTCGACCTGCAGCCCGACAACAGCGTCATTCGCTACACCGTCGAACAGGGTCACCGCACTTTCGTCGTTAGCTGGCGTAACCCTGACGAGAGCCTGGTGGACAAGACCTGGGACGACTACATCGAAGAAGGCCCCATCACCGCCATCCGCACGGTGCAGTCCATCACCGGCGCCGAGACGATCAACACGCTGGGCTTCTGCGTTGGCGGCACCATCCTCAGCACGGCGCTGGCGGTGCTGGCTGCAAAGGGCGCACGCACTGGCAAAGCCAGTGCAGCGGAAGCTCAGCCTGCACATTCGGTGACGCTGCTGACCACGTTGCTCGACTTTGAAAGCACGGGCATCCTCGACATCTTCATCGACGAGACCATGGTGCAGATGCGTGAGATGACTCTCGGGCCTGACGCCCCCCGCGGCCCCGGTTTGCTCAAGGGCAAGGAACTCGCCACCACCTTCAGCTTCCTGCGCCCCAACGACCTGGTGTGGAACTATGTGGTTGGCAACTACCTGAAGGGCGAAACGCCGCCGCCCTTTGACCTGCTGTACTGGAACGGCGACTCCACGAATCTGCCCGGGCCCATGTACTGCTGGTACCTGCGCCACATGTACCTGCAGAACGAACTGAAGCAGCCTGGCGCGCTCACCGTCTGCGGCGAGAAGGTGGATCTGGGCTCGATCAAGGCGCCGTTCTTCGTCTACGGCTCGCGTGAAGACCACATCGTGCCGTGGACGGCGGCGTACGCTTCCGTGCCGCTCATCAGCGGCAAGAAGACCTTCGTGCTGGGCGCCAGCGGCCACATCGCTGGCGTCATCAACCCGCCGGCCAAGGGCAAGCGCAACTACTGGACCAACAGCACGCTCCCAGCCAAGCCCGAGGACTGGTTCGACAGCGCCACCGAACACCCGGGCAGCTGGTGGACGGCCTGGTCGGACTGGCTCAAGCCGCTGTCTGGCAAGCTCGTGAACGCACCCAAGACGCCGGGCAGCGCAGGATTCAAGGCCATCGAGCCGGCACCGGGCCGCTACGTCAAGGCCAAGGCCTAGTTCGTCTCTTTCACCGCCTCTTTTTCACCAGACCCCCTAACGTTTTAAATCAGGAGATTTTCATGGCACTGGATATCGTCATCGTCGCCGCGGCCCGCACTGCAGTCGGCAAGTTCGGCGGCACGCTCGCCAAGACCGCGGCCCCGGAACTGGGCGCCACCGTGCTGCGGGCGCTGCTGGAACGTTCGGGCCTGAGCAGCGAACAGATCGGCGAGGTCATCCTCGGCCAGGTGCTCACGGCAGGCTCGGGCCAGAACGCCGCCCGCCAGACCGTCATCAAGGCCGGCTTCAACCCCGCCGTGCCGGCGATGACCATCAACAAGGTTTGCGGCTCGGGCCTGAAGGCGGTGATGCTGGGTGCGCAGGCCATCCGCGACGGCGACAGCGAGATCGTCATCGCCGGTGGGCAAGAGAACATGTCTGCCAGCCCGCACGTGCTGCTGAACAGCCGCGACGGCCAGCGCATGGGCGACTGGAAGATGGTTGACAGCATGATCGTCGACGGCCTGTGGGACGTCTACAACCAGTACCACATGGGCATCACGGCCGAGAACGTGGCCAAGAAGTACGGCATCAGCCGCGACGCCCAGGACGCGCTGGCGCTGGCCAGCCAGATGAAGGCCGCAGCCGCCCAGGAAGCGGGCCGCTTCAAGGACGAGATCGTGCCGGTGAGCATCGCGCAGAAGAAGGGCGACCCGATCGTCTTCGCCGCCGACGAGTTCCTCAACAAGAAGACCAGCGCCGAAGCCCTGGCCGGCTTGCGCCCGGCCTTCGACAAGGCTGGCAGCGTGACAGCAGGCAATGCCTCGGGCCTGAACGACGGCGCTGCCGGCGTGGTGCTGATGTCGGCCACCAAGGCCGCAGCGCTTGGCCTCAAGCCGCTGGCGCGCATTGCCAGCTATGCATCCGCAGGCCTGGACCCCGCCTTCATGGGCATGGGCCCGGTGCCGGCCGCGCGCAAGGCGCTGGAGCGTGCGGGCTGGAAGGCCGCTGACCTGGACCTGCTGGAGATCAATGAAGCCTTCGCAGCCCAGGCCTGCGCCGTGCACCAAGAGATGGGCTGGGATACGAGCAAGGTCAACGTCAATGGCGGCGCGATAGCGATCGGGCATCCGATCGGCGCCAGCGGCGCGCGCATCCTCGTCACGCTGCTGCACGAGATGATCAAGCGCGACGCCAAGAAGGG